>VGLL01000014.1 GCA_016866735.1 Candidatus Shapirobacteria bacterium | reverse complement strand
CCTTCGGCAGTCGCTCCGATGGCAAACTTGGCACCATGATGATCATCGACCACCAGCATTTCGTCGCCAAAAGCCTGATCGCGGTTCGTCGCCTGCCAAATTTCAATCGGATGTAAAGTGGGCACCACTAATTTTTGGCAGCCGATGGCTCTCATCTCCTCGTCAATAATATGGTAGATTTTCTCCCAAACCCTCATTCCCAGAGGGAGGAAAGTCCAGCGGCCAGTCGAAATCCGGCGGATAAAGCCGCCTTTATAGAGAAGCTTGTGGCTTATTAGTTGTGCATCAGCCGGCACAGTCTTTACTGTTTTACCAAAAAGTTCAGAATAGCGCATTTTGTTTAGAACAATTTTAACACAGGAGAGAGGGGATTTAAACCTCGATGATTACTGGCAGGACCATCGGTCGGCGGCCGGTGGAGGAATAGAAGAACTTCTCTAGGGTTTCTTGAACATCTCGTCTTATGAGACGATAATCTAGCCTTCTGGCCCTAGCATTCTTAACTGTTTGGCGAATCTTGCTTTTGGTTTGGTGCAAGAATTCTAAGTTTTCCCTAATATAAATAAACCCCCGTGTGACAATTTCCGGATCACCGACAAGCTCATGAGTGCCTTGGTCGATCGGCAAAACAGTAATCACGATGCCTTCTTCCGCCAGCACCTGACGATCTCTTAAGACAATCTCTCCCACGTCGCCAACACCAAGAGCGTCTATCAGAACTTGCCTGGTTTCTATTTTTTGGGAAATTCCAACCTGGCCATTTTCAAAAAACTCAACGATTTGGCCGCCATCGGGCAGTAGGACTTTTTCTTTGGCAAAACCTAGCGACGCGGCCAGCCTTTGATAGGCAGCCATATGGCGGAAGTTGCCACCAATTGGCAGAAAAAATTTGGGGTTAACCATTTTCATCAACTTTCCCAGATCGCCCTGACTGCCGTGGCCACTGACATGGACATTATCATGAATATCCTGATAGACAACCTCGCCCCCCAAGCGGTAAATATTATCAATAAGGGAGTAAATAGCGGTCTCGTTTCCGGGAATGTAATCAGTAGAAAAGATTACCTTATCGCCTGGTTTAATTTTTATGTTCTCGCTTTCGCCAGAAACAATGCGGTCTAAAGCTGAGCCAAGTTGAGCCTGGCTGCCGGCGACAAGCAGAGAAAGTGCCGTAGGAGAAAACTGATTTATGCTTTTCCTGGGGACAAAAACGCCCGGAGGGTATCTTAGGTAGTTAAGACGTTGGGCGATTTCCAAATTTTTTTCGATCGAGCGGCCGACAGGAACTATCTTTCTTCCGTGGCGAAGCGAGACGTCAATTGCCTGCTTGAGGCGGGACAAATTAGAGGACATGGTCGTGACGAAGAATTTGCCAGAACAAGAAGCGATTTCTTTTTCAAACATCTCCTCAAGCTTTTCTTCAGGCGGAGTAAAGCCGGGAACCTCTGCGCGCAGGCTGTCTGATAAGAGACATAAAACACCCTGTTTGCCGACAGTGATGATCTTTTGCTGATTTGTGGCCTCGCCCATGACCGGCTTAAGATCAAGCTTGAAATCAGCGGCGTGATAAATCGTGCCGACTGGAGTTTTGATAATAAGATGGAGAGTATCCGGTATGGAGTGAGTAACTTTGATAAATTCTATAGAGAAGCCACCAAGAGTTATTTTCCTGCCCTCGCCTATCTCTTCCAATTTAGCTGGCACCTTAAATTCCTCTAATTTAGAGGAGGCGAGGGCAATGGCCCACTTTGGCCCAAATACGGGCACTTGCGGGAGTTGGGGCAAGATGTAAGGGAGGCCACCAATATGATCATCGTGGCCGTGCGAGAGAATAATGCCCCTGATCTTTTGCTTTTTGTCTTTAAGATAGGAAATATCAGGAATAACTAAGTCGACGCCCAACATTTCTTCTTCAGGAAAACCCACCCCGCAATCAACGATCAAAATATCCTGGGGAGTTTCGTAAACAAACATATTCTTGGTGACGTTGGCAAACCCCCCAAGAGAAATTATTTTAAGAGTACTCATTGTTTATTAAGTTATCTACCTGCTGCTTATTTATTGTAATAGGCTTAATTGTTCTTCCTTTGGTGATTCTGGCCTCTCTTGTGCCCTCATAATGTCCTGATCCTTATTCTCCTTGAGCAATTCGGGAATTTTCGAAAAGTCCTCCTTTATTTTACCCATAATCTCTAGACTTCTCAAGGCGGCGGCTGGGTGAAACATGGGAATAACGATATATTTTTCCCCCTCAAACTCGATAAATCTTGGCTGACCGTGTATTTGCGAGATTTTCCCTTCCGGAATAAACTTGGCCATGGAAAACCGCCCAAGGGTAACGATAATCTTGGGCTGGATAATGCCTATTTGTCTGTCAAGCCACTCACTGCAGGCGGCAATTTCTTCCGGTAGAGGATCGCGGTTTCCGGGCGGTCGGTGCTTTACTACATTGCCGATAAAAACGCTTTTTCGTTCCACTTTGATAGATTGAAGCAGCTTGTCTAAAAGGGCTCCGGCTGCTCCGCAAAAGGGGATTCCCCTTTGGTCTTCCCAATAGCCCGGGCCTTCGCCGATGAACATAATTTTGGCGTCGGGACTTCCTTCGCCGGGAACGGCCCTATTAGCTCCCCTGTAAAGAGGGCATCTTTGGCATTCGTTAACTTGTCCGGCAATTTCCTCTAATTCTTTCTGTTTTTCGTCTTCGTTCATCTTTTAGTCTCATGTATCATATATTAATATATGATACATCGCGATTTAATTGATTAAATTGTTATTTTATAACTTATTAAGCTTATTTAACGCCTTTCGATAAAGTGGGTTAGCTTGGTTTTTTGCCTCCGCAGAGGTAATTCGCCCAAACATATAATCAAATTTTTCTCTCGCCTCCTCCTTTGTTAACGTTGTTGGAATTCGTGAAATGAAGAGGGGAACGTTAATCTCGAGAAAACTTAAGCTGTCGGCATCTTTTACCAGATCGGTTTCCGAATCTCCGCCAAACTCGTGCAGGCGAATCAGGCGTTTTGTCTTATTAAGTATTGATCGATCTCTAACTTTTAGCCCCTCGAGTTTTTGGCAGGTAAGATCAGCAGATCTTTCCCCGTGCCACTTATTATAAACTGGATCATCCCAGCGTGCGCTTTTTATTTCCGGACTAGGCGGCTTTCGCCCGTCCTCGAAAGCTCTTTCTATGTCATGGGTTAAAGCAGCAATCCTAGAAGCTAAATCTACTTTGGGGTTTAATCTAAAAAGCCAGTACTCAGTTCTTAAAAGATGATCCGCATTGGAGTAGATTTTTGTTACCCAGGATCTGATTTCTCCCAGAAGCTTTTCTTCTTGTAGTTTCGTTTGTGCCATGAGAATATTCTGAAACTGGTGGGGTAGTCTAACCGCTACCAAGTCGGTAAGTACTGTTTAATGTTTTCTTCGTTTAGAGAAAATTTTTGCCCTTTGCCCTCGACAATGGCGCGGGCGACCTTGCGGCAGATTCCCTCGACCGTTCTTTCCAGCGTTCTCACGCCTGCATCAAAACCCAAGGGACGAACAATTTTCGGCCAAACAGAATCATCGATAGTCAGGTTTTCCTTGCTTAATCCGGTCTCGGTCATGGTATGGGGAAGAATGTATTGTTTAGCGATGATCGTTTTCTCCTCGTCGGTGTAAGAGGGCATTTGCATCGGCTCGAGACGGTCTAAGACGGCGGTGGAAATATTAGTGGTGTTATTGGCCGTAGCCACAAATAGAACTTCAGAAAGATCAATGGGATAATCAATAAAGTGATCGGCAAAAGCAGAATTTTGCTCGGGGTCCAAAAGCTCGATTAAGACGCCCATAATACTTGCCCTGACACTGTCGGCCACCCGGTCAATTTCATCCAAAAGAATGACGGGATTTTTCGTTCCGGCCCGCCTTAATCCCTTAATGATTTGTCCCGGCTCCGCGTCAGGAAAAGCGCGGGATTGTCCGCGCAGATAAAGGATATCGCCCATTCCCCCAAAGGGAATTCTCACGAATTTTCTTCCCATGGCTTCGGCGATGGAATAGGCGATAGTGGTCTTGCCCGTTCCCACCAGCCCCACAAAACAAAGTATCGGAGCCCTAATAATTTCCTTCTGGCCTACCTGTTTACTCTCCTGTTGTTTAAGGTGCAGCACGGCGAGGTATTCAATTACCCTATCCTTTATCGGGGCTAGGCCATAGTGGTTCTTATCAAGGACTTTTTGGGCAAAGTTAAGATCCAAGATATCCTCACTTCTTTTTAGCCAGGGAAGGGCGGTAACCCAGTCGATGTAGCGCCCTACCTGTTCGTATTCAGAAGAATAGCCCCCGAACTTGGCCATGCGGGTAAGTCTTTTAATCATTTCCAAAAGTCGGTCTTTAAGTTCTGGGGGAAGAACCGCTTGGTTTACTTTTTCTTCAAGCTTGGCGACCTCGCCAAAAAGATCTGAACGGGCAGTCATATCAATAATATTATCACATCAGTCTATCTCCCCCAGCGAGAACGTTGGGGTTGGCGAAAAAATGGCGGGGATGGATTACGTCTTGGCCGAAAGGGAAGCGGCGGCCGCGAGGGCCTTGGAGATTCTTTTTGGCGGGCAGTTTCGCCGAAGAGCATGGAAAGATTGATTCGCCCCTGGTCGTCAATTTCTCTCACCCTTACTTTGACCTTCTGGCCAAGAGAAACAATATCTTCTGGTTTTTGCACGAAGCCGTCGGACATTTGCGACACGTGAACTAATCCCTCTTTGCCTGGGAGGATTTCAACAAAAGCACCAAAGGGCTGAATTCTTCTGACAGTTCCTTCATAAACTTCGTCCACGCCAACTTCCTTGGTTAATCCCTCGACGCGGGCGATTGCAGATGCCACTGAAGTTTCATCAGTCCCAGAAATATTTACCGTTCCGTCATCTTCCACCTCAACGGCGCAACCGGTTTCCTCAATAATTTTTCTGATAGTGCGACCGCCCGGCCCAATGACTTCGCCGATTTTGTCGGGCGCAACGTGAAGAATAGCCACTTTCGGGGCATACTGCGAGATTTTCGGGCGGGAGGCGGGAAGAACCTGCGCCATCTTATCAAGAATAAAGAGGCGGCCTTCTTTTCCCTGCGCGAGAATTTTCTCGATAATCTCAAGGTTAAGACCGCTTGTTTTTACGTCTAGCTGGATGGCGGTAATTCCATTTTTGGTCCCGGCGACCTTAAAGTCCATGTCGCCATTTGCGTCTTCAAGGCCGGCAATGTCCGACAGAATGACGGATTCTTTTTCTCCGCCTGTTATTAGTCCTAGGGCAATGCCGGCGACAGGAGAAGAGATAGGTACGCCCGCGTCCATCAGGGAAAGTGAAGAACCGCAGGCCGAGGCCATGGAGGTTGATCCATTCGAGGAGAGCACCTCGGTAGCCACCCTGATAGTGTAAGGAAACTTCTCTTCTTTGGGGATTACTGGCTCAAGGGCTTTCTCGGCTAGGGCTCCGTGGCCGATTTCTCTGCGGTTTGGTCCGCTGACCCGACCAACTTCGCCGACCGAAAAAGGCGGCATAGAGTAATGATGGATGTATCTTTTTGTCTCTTCCCCCAGCGGGCTTTCTATTAATTGTTCCAGCGAAGGGGCGCCTAGGGTGGTGACGGTCAACACCTGGGTTTCTCCTCTTCGAAAAATGGCGCTGCCGTGGGTCCTCGGCAAAACGCCAGCCTCAATTTCCAGAGGCCTGATCTCGTTGGTTTTTCTTCCGTCGGGCCTTTTTCCGGCCAAAATCATCGACCTGACTTTTTCCGAGGTTAATTTTTCTATCGCTGCTAAAACTATCTTTTTTTCTTTCTCTTCGAAGTGGGAGAGAATTTCAAGCCTCATTTCTTCGAACTCGGCCTGGCCAGCCTTCCTTGTGGCAATTTGGCAAATTAATTCCCCAAGCCGTTCTCCGGCGAGCTTTTTTACCTCATTGGTGATTTTCTGATCCGTCGCGGGAGGAGAGACTGCCCGCTTTTTGACTCCGGCCTCTTGGGCAAAATCTTCAATCAGACCAATTATTTTACCTATTTCCCGGTGGCCAAAATTAATTGCTTCTAGGAGCAATTCTTCTGATATTTCCAAGGCTCTTGCCTCAAGCATGACCACTTTGTCCTTATTGGCAGAGACAATGAGGTTGAGATCTGACAATTCCAGTTCTCCGTTGATTGGATTTAAGAAAGGAGTTTTTTCTCTCGAGCCAATTCTCACTGTTCCGATAGGGCCATTCCAGGGAATGTCAGAAATGGCCAGGGCGGCAGAAGTGGCAATGGCACCCAAAACCTCGGGATCATTGGCGCTGTCAACCGAAAGAACCGTAATGGTGATCTGAACTTCATTCGCATACCCCTTAGGGAAGAGGGGCCTGATTGAGCGATCGATTAACCTGCCGGCAAGAATCGCCTCGTCTGAAGGCCTGCCCTCTCTTTTGACCCATCTGGATCCCTTAATTCTTCCCCCGGCGTAGAGCCGTTCGAGATACTCCACGCTTAAGGGAAAATACCCGAGGTCTTCTTTTGGCTTGGCGGCGACGACAGTTGCCAGGACGATGGTATCGCCGTAACGAGCCAAGACGCTAGCATTTGCCTGACTGGCCAGCTGACCGGTTTCTAGGGTAAGAGTGCGGTCGCCCAAACTTAGTGATTTTACTATCTTTTGCATTTTTGATTTATAAGAGAGGTTTAAAGAGAAAGCTTGAGGGCCTCGTCTATCCTTTTGACTCGCTCTTTATCCTTTTTCTCAAGGTAGTTTAATAATCTTCTTCTTTTTGCGATCATCGAGAGAAGGCCTCGCCGAGAATGAACATCCTTTTTATGTAATTTTAAATGCTGTGTCAGGCGATCGATTTTCTCTGTCAGGAGGGCGATCTGAACTTCCGGAGAGCCAGTATCGCCTACTGTCGCCGCAAACTTCTTGATAATTTTTTGTTTTTCCTCGGTAGTTAAAGTCATAGACTAGGTAAAATTATAAGCAATATCGAGCGACAATTCAAGCGGATTTTTGAGCTTAGCCGAAAGTCTTTCTGCCTGAGTAACCTTAATTAGGGTAGCGCTCCGCCACGATAGATTTTTGGCCCTAGCCAGTCTGGCGCGGGAGCCGGCGAAGAGGCCTGAATTTTCTTTTGCCCAGCTTCTTTTTTATGTTTCGCTCCGGCCCGAAGACAGACAGCGGCCGCCTCAAAAGTATCAGCTCCAAGGAGGTTGCCGGAAAAGTTATCCGTGGCGCTCTTTAAGCCCAGGAACAAGTTCTGGGCGATATCTTCGTCGAGAGGCAAAGAAAGCGCAGAAAGGATGGCGGTTACCATTTCGGAAAATCCAGAAGAGGAGGAGTCGGTAACGCTGATTTTAGCAAAGGGCTGATTGGAGAATTCTTGGGACAACCAAACGGTGTTTTTATTCTTAAAGTCCCCGTTGAGAGCAGGCTTGCCGAAATCCTCCGGGCTTTTCCCGCCGATTAAAAAGATCAAATCCGCGCCAGACTCTTCGTTGGAAACATTGGCCTTGTCGGCTGTTATCGCGGGCGCGCCAGCCTTGGGAACGACGATCAAGTTGACCTTGCCGCTGTCATCATTCCAAGAAATTTTTTCGACCGCCTCGATAGAATAATCGAGATAAATTATCAAGTTTTTGCCGCTAATTTTTTGGCCGATTTTATCCACGCCGACAAGAGAGGAAAATTCCACGGTCATTTCTCTTGGCGAGCTTACGGCACTATTTTTGCCGGCTTTCTGCAAGCTCAAATGAAGGGCAAGCGAAGAGGCGACGATATCGTAGTTAAGGTCCCTGGGAAGGAGAATAGAAACGTTTTGGGCAGAAGAGAGCGAGTCGCTGATTTGATTAAATTGGTAACTTTTATTCATTTTGTTTTTCTCGAAAGGATATTATAACATCTTTAAGCTTAAAGTCAAGGTTTGGGCGAAAGGTTGCGCCAAAGTCCGTTCCTTGGGCTGCCTCCTGGATATTTTCCTTTTGGTATTTCAGGGAAGAAATCATGCCTTCGCCCACTAGCTGTGCATTTCTGACTAAGTGAATTTTTTCTTTTTTGTTAATATTTCCCTCAAGAACGCGGGCGCCGGCGACTCTCTGCCCCCCGATTTCAAATTCGGCGATAATTTCGGCCTTACCCAGAACTTCCTCGTCAATCGTCGGCTCAAGAAGCTTTAAAACTTGATTTTCTAACTCTTTCAAAAGATCGTAAATAATAGCGAAAGTTTTTACTCTTACTCCCTCAATCTTTGCCAGTTTAGCAACTTCCGTTGGAATTTTAAGGTTGAAGCCTAATATTTGTGCTCCGGTTGCTTTCGCCAGCAGGATATCTGAATCACAAATTTGACCCGGTTTTGCCAGGACAAGGAGAACCTCTTCGGGGAGATTTGTCCTGATTGCTTCGAGCGAGCCGCTGACATCAGTTTTAAGAATAATTTTCACTTTTTTGGTTTCGCTTTCTGGGGGGGCCTGTTTCATTGTCGGCTGGGCGCTTTCTTCCTTTTCTGGTCCAAGGTTTGACCGGCCAACGACGGTGCCGACTTCGGGAATTTCTGCCAACCCCAATACCTCTACTGGCTGACCGGGCAAAGCTTCGCTGACCGGATTTCCTAGGTCGTTAAATATTGCCTTTACCTTTTGAATTTTTTTTCCGACCGAGACTTGATCGCCGACGAGCAGCCTTCCCGTTTTAACTAGGATCACCGCTATCGGGCCGCGCCTGGGATCTAGCCTTGATTCAATTACGACTCCGGTAAAGTTTTTTTCTTGGTCTACCTTTAACTCTTGCATTTCCGCCAAAAGCAAGATCATTTCTAAAAGCTCATCAACACCCTTGCCGGTTTTAGCGGAAATAGGCACGGCGACAACCTTGCCTCCGTAATCTTCAACGATTACCTCCGCCTCCGCCAGCTGGCCTTTGACCTTGTCAATCGGTGCTTGAGGCAAATCGGTTTTATTGATTGCGACCAAAAAAGGGATTCTTGCCTCATTAATGTATTTGATTGATTCTTTCGTTTGCGGCATCACGCCGTCGTCCGCGGCTACCACGAGAACCGCTAAGTCGGCGATTTTACTGCCGCGGCTGCGCATTTTGGCGAAAGCCTCGTGTCCGGGCGTATCAATGAAAGTTACCAGTTTGTCTTGTTTTGGGAGACGGACCTGATAGGCGCCTAAACGCTGGGTAATTGCCCCTGCCTCTTTTGCGGCGGTATTACTTTTTCTGATGTAGTCCAAAAGGGAGGTTTTTCCGTGGTCAATATGGCCCATGACCACAATCACCGGTGGCCGCGCGCTTTCCTGGGGAGCAATAATATCCGCCATCTTTGTTTAGTCTAATAAACAGTATAGAAAGGCTTATTTTCCTCACTTTAGCTAATTAAACTTTTTTTCTTCTTGATGACTTTTCCCTTAATGTCGATCTTATAGCCGGTCAATTTTGAGGCCAGCCTTACGTTTTGCCCTTCTCGGCCGATGGCAAGAGAGAGCTGATCGTCAGGAACGGTAATTTCCGCCGCTACTCCTTTTTTGTCAATTTTGACGGAAATATTTTGGGCCGGAGAAAGCGCAGAGGCGATGAATTTTTCCGGCTCATCGCTGTATTGGATTATGTCAATCTTCTCGCCAAAAAGCTCAGAGATAACTGCCTGAACCCGGACACCCTTTTGGCCGACGCAAGAGCCAACCGGATCGATGCCAGTAGCCTTAGAATAGACGGCGACTTTTGTCCTTATTCCTGCCTCTCTGGCGATTACCCTGATTTCTACCGATCCGTTGGCGACTTCAGGAACCTCTCTCCTGAAAAGCCCTTCTACGAGATTTTTGTCGGCGCGCGAGACGACAATCTCTCGGCCCTTTACCCCGGGATTAACCTCCTTAATATAAAAAGTCAGTTTTTGACTTAGGCGGTAGTTTTCGCTTCTGACCTGTTCTTCCGGCGGCATAATTGCCTCGGCCCGGCCAATATCAACAATGATGTTTTCGCCCTCGAACCTAAGAATCATCCCTGTAGCCAAAGTTCCTGCCCTCTTCGCATACTCGTCTAAAATTGCTCCCTTTTCTGCCTCCCTAATTTTTTGCAAGATGACTTGTTTGGCTGTTTGGGCGGCAATACGGCCAAATCCTGGCGGGGTTACATCAGCTGTCTTTTTACCTTTCTTGAGGAATATCTGCGCCGCCCCGGTTTTGGAGTCAAGTTCGACTAAGTAATTTTCTTCCTCTTCGACCTCTTGTTTATTTTCTTTGGCATCACGCCGATATGCCGCGAGTATGGCGCTTTTAATGGAGTCAATGACGATGGCGGGATCGATTGCTCTTTCGTTGGCAATCTGTGTTACCGCACTTGCAAATTCAGTTCGGACAATACTTCTTGGCATTTTGGCTAATTATTTAAAAAGCGGGGATCGTACCCCGCCGCTTTTCTCCACCAAACACTCTAATTTTAACAAGGAAGAAAAAAGAAGTCAATACGAGAAGGGGCAGCTTTACCTTGAGAATAGCTTTCTGAAGCGGTCAATTGCCTCAAGTATCGCATTGCCGAAATTTCTGGTTGGGCTTGTTGCTGTTGCGGTGGCAGGCGGAGCGGGTAAAATCATGCGGCCATAGATTCCTGGTCCTCCATTGCCGGACCGATCATCACTCCACAAGAGCAAGTAATTGCCGTTACTGCTGTTGTAGGCGATAGCCGCTTCTGTTTGATTGCCATAAGCCGGGGTTGAAACGAGACAAGAGGGACCAACGAATGGTTCCCAGCCGCCAGTCGCGGCTAAACGCCGTAGATAAATTTGTCTGCGGGGATACGAAAGTGGGTTATATTGCCAACCGACAACAAACTCTTTCTTGGCCGGATTGTAAACGCCTGTTGATAGCTCGTTTGCACCATTACCGTTGATGGAGTAGCCAGCGGTCAGTTGTAACCCGCGATAAATACCTTGCCAATAAAGATTAAACGCTGCCCCAGCGAGTCGTATTTCTGGGGGGTAAGACTGATTACTATTAGAAAGGAAGAAGTAGCCATTTCCAAAGACTAAACTTGGAGAGGTTTTATGCCAAATAAGTCCAGTGTTTGAGCCAATTAGGGAGAGATTCGTGTCAACGACCTGGCCATATATTTCCTTGTAGCCATTCGATAGGGTATTCTTTTGCCAGGCAATGACACAGTGGTTTGTGCCAAGGTCGCAGGCAACTGCGGGAGAAAGATTTTGAATATTTGTATTTTTGTCAAGGGCGACAGGACGAGAGTCCGTTAGGCGCTGGCCGGTGGCAGAAAGGATGACGCCGTAAACGTCAAAGGCCTGATTATAGGGGAAGTTGGGCATATAAGTGTCTTCGAAGACGGCTAAGTATTTATGGTTACCTAGATAAGTGGCGGCAATGTTAGTTTGATCGGTGGGATACTGGCCATAATCAGGGCGGGAAATAACACTAAATTCATCTGTTACCGGGGCCCCGCTAGTATTATAGATTCGACCCGAAATGTCCCAGCCCCTGTCAGGGCCGTTGGCAGGATGGGGATTATACTTCTGCCAAAAAACGCCAAACTGATTGTCATCTGGGTTAAAAACAACGATGGGATTTTTCAGGTCATATAAATTAGTAATTTCAAAAGACTGCCTGCCTACCGGGATCCCGTCTCCGTTTAGTATTTGGCCCAATATTTTGTAGGATGGGGATGCTGATGAGTTTTTGCCGTGCCAGACAGCAAGGAATTTGTTATCTGTGGGGCTGTAGGCAACGCCAGGGTGACTATTGATATTGCCGGAAGCGCTAATTTTCGCTTCATTGCCGGCACTGGCGCATGGTTGTGCTCCTGTCGGCGTGTTAGTAGGTGTTGGTTTTGCGGTAGGCGTTGGCGTTGGAGTTGGAGTGTTGGTTGCAGTTGGGGTTGGCGTATTGGTAGGTGTTGGGCTAGGAGCAGGGGTAGGAGTATGAGTTGGGGTTGGCGTATTGGTAGGTGTTGGCGTTGGAGTGGGCGTGATTATGGGCGCGGAAGGGGGGGTTGGAGTAGGGGTTGGCGTCGGGGTAGGGGACGGAGTGGGGGTTGGCCCGGTGCAAAAGGATGGCCCAAAGGGATGAGTCGTACACTCCTTCGAACAGCACCAAGAACAATCGGGCACGGCACCACCATACGGTACGCAATCTACTCGTATTTCTAATCTGCATTGCGGGCAGGAGGTATTAGCGCCGCAAGCGCCGCCCGGGTTCCCGGCACACGACTTATTGGTCTCGTCATATACATTAGCGGTTAGATAGTATTCTCCGGGCGATAAACCGGCAGTGTCCCAGGCAACGGTATAAGTAAATGGGGTGAGTGTTTGATAGTAGATGCCAGTATCTATTTTTTCCCAAAGAGGGCTCTTGCAGAAGTTAGGCGTCGGCGTCGGGACGGGATCTTTTGGGTGATAATAAAAATCTACTCTTTTAATTCCATTTTCGTCATCAGTTACGGCCTTAATCTTAACCTTATCTCCGGAATTGATTGATGTAATCGGCAGCCCGGCATCATTGGTAAGAGTTAGGGAGTTGCAGGTTGGCGGCCGATCGGCAGGATCAGTCAGCCAGTATTCGCCGTCGCCCCCCTGTGATCGCGGTTTTAAATTGATGATCCATACTTTAGACCAAGTGTGATCTTGAACAATTAGATTGTCCTGGTTATCGAAATTTAACTCTCCGGCGGCCCCGAGGGGAAGACGGATTAATTTATCAGGTTTTTGGCCCTGAATATAGTTCCCCGAAGCATCCTTAGCCAAGGGATTTTCATAGTACCAAAGCTGTTTTAACTGCCTGACTCGTTTTTGTCCTTCATTAACACCGTAGTAGCCGTCATTCCCGACGACCATATGGTTTTGACTGTCAAAAGCCAGACTGACAAAAGTCCGTGGCCTGTCTGCCCACCCTTCGTAGCAGCTGCCCCCTTGGCCAAATTGTTCGCTTAAGAATACTTTATTAGCCCGTAAATTGGGAAACATACCCGAAGCGGTAGCTATGTTATCAGCCGTGAAAACAAGGACGCGGTTATTTGGATTCCAGCCGCACTCGTAGGTTGTGTCTAGCACATAGAGATTGCCGAAGTTGTCAAACTTTAGCATGTAAGGATGGTAGACAGTTGCGGCAGTAGGGTTGGGTAATCCTTGGTTCGGCAAATTACCCGTTTTAGTTGTTTGGCCAATAATCATATCAACATAGAGCTTACTGTTAAAGTCGTTGTAGTTGCTTACTCTTAAAAGCCTTCTGTTTTTCCCGTCCGGGATCCAGATTTTCTTATTCACTTTATCAAAGGCTGCTCCCTTCTCAAAAGCAGAGTAATCAACCTGTGTACCCCTGTCATCTTCCCAATATAGATTTATATCTCTTGCTAAAGGTGGGGAACCAGGGGTTAACGGTAGCTGATACACCATGAGCCTGCCGCCACCATCATCTACCGCCCACATCCTGTTATGGTCATCTACGGCATGATAGCCGCGGCCCCCAAGAAAGTTGCCCGCCCTGACATTTTTGGCTGTTTGGCCGACAACAAAGTCGGCTTCGGAACCAAGAGCGGGTTTGTTTAAGTAATCGTTCCAAACAAGGTAGCGGTTGCGGTCTTTAATAATCAGCTGGTTATCGCCCCCGTTGTTATAAGTGAAAGCGCCGACGGAGCCGCCGAACTTATAACCGCTGACATCATTGGCATAAGTCCAGCTTCCTGTTCCTAGGCCGCCGTTGGGGGCGGGCAGGCAGACTTGCGAACCCAACTGGGTGGTATTGTAGGGCAGGGCAAATCTGGTTATCTGTTGTCTTGTTTCATCGCCAATATAGAGATTATTGGCGCTGTCAAAGGCCAGCGGTCCGGGCCAGCAGAGATTAAGAGGGTGGTTAGCGCTTTGATCGCACCAGCCGCCGCCGGCCGGGCATCCCTCGCCCCAGCCACTACAGCCCATATAATTACTGCCGATTGCCCCGATTACTTTTATGATGTCGCCGGTCCGGTTAAGCAAGAGAATCCTATTTTGCCCGCCCTTATCGTCAGTAACCCAGATGTCACCAGAGTATGGGGAATTGGGCGGATTGAAGGCAAAATCAGAGGCCCTGAAGGCATAATCTGAAATACCGCAGACGGCTTTGTCCCTAGGAACAATAGAGGTTGCGGCCGAAGCGCCGTTAGTAAACGGCGGCGCAAAAACCAAAATTCTTGAAGCATAGGTAGGATGTTCATCCATAATAAAAAGCTCTCCTGTCTGCGGATTGACGCGAGCCAGAGCGGGGGAGCACATCGTGTTAAGCGGCGTTGTCGTTGGGTTCGAAGAGCAAACGGCAGTTTTGGTGTTGAAGGTTGTTTGTCCCAAGACTAGATCAGCTGTTTTTGA
>VGLL01000013.1 GCA_016866735.1 Candidatus Shapirobacteria bacterium | reverse complement strand
CAGATATAAAACAAACTCGGAAAAAGCCTGTAAGGTCGCCAGAACCAAACCGTGTAGCCCATCCTTGTATCCCTGCCCAGCAAAAAAACGGCTTAAAAATTCATCCGCCGGCTTTCTTATTAAATCACTCCAAATGAATTTATAGCCACCAGCGATCAGATTTTCCGCTTGAATTGCCGAATAGCGATTTAACCGCTCAATAAATTGAGATACCGTTTCATAATGGTAATGAATAAGGGCGTTTTTTTCCTCTGCTTCAAGCCTTCTCCCCAAGCCTTGAGTTTCCGGCGGGGTATGAATCTTATCGCTCCAGTTAACTTTCCCTTTCTTAAAAAATCGTATGTTGTAGTCCGGCCACCAGCGGGAATGGAGTATCCACTTCCCAAAAATAATATTTTTGCGGGGAATCTCAACATAATCTGCCTCATTTTGTTTGGCAATCCTTTTAAGTTGACTCGCCAAACTTTCCGTCAATGTTTCGTCCGCGTCAATGACTAAGATGTGTTTACCCCAAGCTTGGCGAAGGGCAAAATTCCTTGCCGGTTCGACATAGTTAGTTAATTTATGACTGTAAATTTTCGCCCCAAACTTTTTGGCAATTTCGACCGTTCTGTCGGTCGATTCCATGTCGCAAACTACAATCTCGTCGGCAAATTCCCTCACCGAGTCTAAGCATCGCCCGATATTCTTCTCCTCATTCCAGGTGTTAACTACAACCGAGATCTTAATCATCTGGGTCAATTTTACTACTTTTATACTAGAAAAATCGAGTTTTTCTTAGTTTCTATTAGTCCCAAGTTTATAGATCGTTGTTCCATCGGGCCCATTCCATTCCTTTAGGGGATACTTGGCCGGCGAGGAACTGACTTCCCAAACAGAGGAATTTATAGTCGCTTGACTGTCTTTCTTGCTAATAATATAAAGCACTTTTGCCGAAGGATAATCTTCGACTCCAAGAGGCGGAGCTTGATCAATATGAAGGAAATAGCGATAATAAGTAGCTCGGGAATTACCATCTACAATATTGGCGATATTATAATTTCCTTGTAGCCCATTTGCTTTTACATCCTGGCTTATAATTTGGGCAATTTGTTCCGCACCATGGTAATTAACCTGGTACTCATTTATTCCAACTTTCTCGTTCACGATTGCCCAATCCCTCCTCAAGACAAGAAAAAAAGCAAGCATTAAGATGGCCAATCCGGTACCCTTCATCCAGGCTTTGATTACGAGTTCATAAGACATTTTAGAAATCGCCACGCCCAGAACCATAAAATATGGAAAAATTAGAGACAAGAAATATCTATCCTCTATTCTGGGACTAGGCTGATTACTCCAAATACCAGCAAGCAATAAGCCCATTATAATATCCAAAATAAGAAAAATAATTATCATTTTCAGTTTTTGGCTCATCTTTTTCAATCTGGTCAATAAAAAAACGAAAAGGGCCAAGTTAAAGATAAATGGTAATAATCCAAGAGCAATATTTTTATCTCTCATTGAATTTATTGAATACTCAAGAACGCCAAAAAGCCTGCCAATCATGGTAAAAAAATATATTACCGCTATGTCTAAGCGTAAGGGGAAAGTGTGCACGGGGGATCGAAGCTGGCTAAGAAATGAGTTGGTTATAAAAAAATCGTGTCTTAACTCAAAAAGCAAAAGAGGAAAAATACCAAGCGAAAAGCCTGTCAGCGAGACAAGACTGGAGGTAATTTTCTCTCTTAGGTCGGTTCTATAGAATAAGCAAATAGTCAAAATCGATGCGAATAACAAAGGCAGCGTAATGTAATGAAGCTGGAAAGACATTCCGGAAAATATACTGGCAATTAAAAGAAAAATCTTCTTATCGTGTTTTATAAACAGCCAGAAAAAGAGAATATCGAGACTGATAAAAAAAGGTAAAAAATTGGGGTTCCAGATAAACCTTGAATAAAATATAAGTGTCGGAGAGAGAGCGAAAAAAGAGAAGATTAAAAGCGAAAGGAATCGCTCCTTGACCAAGTCCCTTATGGCCAAAAAAATAATGATTGTGGAAATAAGATTAAGTACTCCCGTAAATAAAAGGGGGGCAAGGGGATTCATGCAAAAAATCCAAAGCGGAAGGGAAATTAGATAGTAATGAAGTGGGCCGAAGTACGTTTCTCTCTCGCTCCACTGGCCAAACGAAGTCGGTGGGCCCAAAAGAGTTAACTTTTTCTCCATGATAATTTGCCTGGAGACTTCCAGATCCCGTGCCGTGTCGAAAATTACGTTAAAAGTCTGATCTAATCTATAAAAACGAAAAAAACAGGCCAAAATGATCAAAAAAAAACTTATAGTGAAAAATTTCATTATTTATTTTCGACCAAATTAAAAATTACCACCTCGCCATTCTCAAATATCTTCTCGGCATTGATGTCACCTAAACCTAAATTCATCTTTTGGCCTTTTACCAAGTAGATATATTTAATCTTATTGTCCCGCAAAAAGCTTTTGGCCCATTCTTTGTTGTCGATGGCATAAAATCTTATTTCCCGTTCCCTTTTTGGTCGCCAATCGTAGCCGGAAATTTCCAAATTCATTTCGTCCTCTAAAAATGTTTGCATACCAGAAAATGCAGAGACATAAGCGGTTGTCTCATAGGCATAAAGGGGCTTAGGCTCGGTAAATTTTTCTCTCCAGGAAGATTCATGCGGATAGGTTAAAACTACCCCTTCTGATTGTTGCTTTAAAAAGTCAAGAGCCTCCAATTCCTCAAAACTTATTCTGGCTGGCGGCCTTGAGGGCAAGTAGTTATAAAAAAGCGTTCCTAGCGCCGTCGGTACTGTTAAAATAACCAGTATGACCAATAAGCCTAATTTGACTAATTTGTTTTTCAAAAGCACCAGAAATCTGGCCAGCCAAACCCCAGTCAAGATCCCCATAAAAAACTGAAAATAGTAGAAAAACTGGATTGTGTTCCAGGGATTACCTTTCTGCACAAGCGCAAGAGTAAGAGTAAGAGAAATTAGTAGGATTAATACCAATAAAACAGCAATCTTTCCCTTATTTCCCTCATAATCCCTATCACCCCTATCACCCCTACACCGCGAGATTAGCCAACCAAATCCCAAAACCCTTGTCCCCAAATTCCCCAAAATAAAGATTAAAAGCGCTAATCCTTCAGCTAATACCCACTTTACCCACTGATCTGTCGCCAAATACGCTTGTCTGGCATTCTCCAGTCGAATCCAGCCCAGTCGATCACCAAACGCCAGCATTGTGTGGGGAAACCATAACGGAGAAAGGATTATAAGAGAGCCGGCTCCACGGTTAAATGGTAAGAAAACTAAGAGGCTAACAGCCGCAGAACCTAAAAACAACCGCAAAACTGTCCCATTTTTCTCCCTCATTATCCCTATCACCCCCAAAACCCCTAAGCTCCCTAAAACAATCACGCCCGCATATACTTTGATTTGGATCAGAACCCCAAAAAGCAAGCTTAGGGCAAGCAGCCGCTTTTGAGTCGGCTTTTCGAGATATTCTAGAAAAAGAATAAGACTGCCAAGCAGAACAATGATCGATAGGGCATAGGGGGGGTTAATTAAAGAAGAGACGGCTTGATTGGCCCAAAAAACGGATTCGCCACCGAAGCTTTTATTTTTGAGCCAGTCAATTACCCATCCCCAGCTACCGCCAAAATAGACAAAAAAAGTTGAGAGCAGGGCTGCCGATTCCGACTTTATCCATCTCTTAACCAGTGAATAAACTAAGATTCCTGTGAGTAGAGAGAAAATTACAGGGAGAACCTGGAAATAGAGATTAATAACGGGGATCGTGGTTACTTTATGAATTAAAGCCGCTAATAAATCAAAGCCAAAGTGATAGTTTAATAAATTAAAGTTGGCAAAAGTCGGATGAGAGAGCCGACCCTGAGCAAGTTGATTAATTAAGGCAATATGCCAAATTCCGTCGTGTCCATTCGGTCCCCAGAATCCCATCCCGAAAGGATAAATTAATCCGCTTTTAATCATAGTTAAAGAAAGACCTAATGAACCAACGATTAATATGGCCAAAACCGAAAAATTCTTATTAAAGAGCCGAATTAACCCTAAAAAACAAAAAAGATAAAAAAATGATAAGAAAAAATTATTCGCCTCAAAAGGAATATTTTGTGTACCAAATTCTTTTATAATGTTCCTCGTATTATTTAAGTCGTTAACTTCCTTTAGCTGATTGGAAAATCTAAGGGAATCAATTTTATAGGGGTTATTTAAAGAAAGTGATTCCCAGGGATTCGCCGTCAAAAAATTACTTTCCGGCCATTTTTCATTATAAATTCTTAAGTCTCTAATATATTTTTTTCCCCCTTTCTCAATGAGGCTAACTCGGTATTGGGGGGTCATCATCCAGCGGCCAATCACGTGCGACGGAGAAATTTCCTTAAATTCTTGGCGGTACCAACGAGAGAATTCCTTCATTGTTAAAACTTTAATTTCTCCGTTGCCTTCGCGTTTCTTAACCTCCTCAATTTGAGCTTGATACTCTTTACCGTAAATCTTTAGAGAATAATCATTTTCTATCCCGATCGTAATTTGGTTGAATTTGTTCTCCTTGTTCTGAAGATAAATATCCAGAAGCTTCCTAAAATAATCAGTTCCTAAGTCATGAGCAGTGTAATCATTTGCCTGGACGCTAAAACCACTTGAACCGGCATAGGCTAAATCTGGATCCCTTGCCGCCCACCAAAAAATAACTGTATCTATCTTATTTTTTGGTGTTTGGGCCGGCATCAATATATTCAATGCTGACGGGTAGTAGGGTGCTCCCCACCAGCCTCCCCAAATTTGATAGTTATCAGTAGAAAATTGATCAGCGCAGATCAAAACGCCAGAAATCCCGTATTTCTCACTCATATAGGAAGCCGAATGGGCATCAACATGCCAAGCGCCCACTGATTTGGGATAAAAACCAAATTTTCCCAAAAAAGCGTCAAAGACGGCGTCAATTAATTTCTTCCGATCTTCAATTTTGTATCCCGAAAGAAACACCCGATCGGCATCATGCCAGAAAACCCCTTTCTCTTTATAGGGCACTCCTGCCGTCCTGGCCAAAGAAGGCGTTATCTCCAAAAAAATTCCCGATTCCTGACTTTTGTCTATTTCTTGGAAGAATTGCATAATTTGAGAATTCTCAAGGGCATCAAACCGCAAGAGCCAAGTAGCTACCAGGCCATTACCATTGATTAGTTTATATTGACTAATAACCGCGTCTTGCGGTTGCTGATCGGATAATCCCCAAAATTCTCCTCCCCGAACCGGATTAACGATGGTGGCAAAGGAATTACTGGCAGCAAAAACGGAAGGCACTATAGCTACGTAGTTATATAGCAATGTAGCGATGAGGACTATCTTAACGAGTCTTAAGAGCATAAAGGATTCCTTTAATATCGTCGATAAACTTTTTCCCGGTTATGAGAAAGATCAGGGTAAAATAAACTATGCCCCCTAAGGCTGTAAGCATCACAATCCCAAAAATACTCTTAGCCAAAATCGATCTTAAAAGTAAAACTAAAGAGCCCATTATTAGACTGGCGATTAAAGGAGCCATAATTGAGGATAAGAATTTAAATTTTATTTCTTTCTTGATAACCCAAATAGCGATGATTGAACTGGTGGCGACAACGGCGGCTCCAAAAGCCACGCCATTAAAGCCAAATCTAATCGCCAAAACGGGATAGACGATCCAGGTTAAAATTGTCCACATTACCATTAGCTTAAAAACCGTTTTAATCTTACCAATGGCGGTAAGGGCGTTAGTCAGCGGTGTTGTTACCGCGCCCCACAAACTATTGATAATGAAAAAGTATAAGGCGATTAAGGCGATTTCCCATTTCCCGTACCGAGGTATCAATTGGACTAGGGGCTTGGCTAAAACTAACATTCCTGCAAGCATGGGAAAAGTCACTAAACTAAGGAAAAATAAGGTTTTCTCGATCGCTAATGACAGCTCTCTTTTATCTTCTTGCATTCGCGCATAAGCAGGGAAAGTTACCTTCATTACCGCATCCATTGCCAAGCGCAAGGGCATCTGGGCCCATTTTTGGGCCCATCCCAAAATGCCAACGCCCTCGGCGCCGATAATCTTCCACAAGAAGACATTCATCAAGCGATCCTTGATAACGGCAAGAAAGGTATTCGCCTGATAGGGAACGCCAAACTTAAGCAAGTGTTTCAGCGAGCCAGTCTCAAAAGCAAAGCCGATTTGCCAAGGGGAAAGTAGGTAAATCAAAACTACACCGGCCAGTCCTCGGATCAAAACGGCCCAAGCGTAACTTATCACTCCGAGTCCTCGCCAGGCTAGCGCGACCGCTATGATATAGAAAAGCAGGGTTTCGACGATTTCTACTACCACCAAAAGATCAAAACGAAGCTGTCTCTCTAAAAGAACCGAGGGGATTGTCTTTAATGAGGCTAAAAAGAAACTTAAGGTTAACGCCCAAAGAAGATAAATGCCTTCTTGGGAAATATTATAAAAGTTTCTTAGCCAGGGAGTAAAAATAAAAATTAAAACAACCAACATCAAAACTAAAATTTGTTGAATGGTAAAGGTACTGCGGATATCTTTTATTTCCGGCTTTCCCTTCTTCTGGATTAAAGCGGCGGCCAAGCCAATATCAGAAAAATACCCTAAAATTGCTACCAGTTCAGAAACAGCAAAAAATAGACCAATTTCCCCCCGACCCAAAAAAACTGTTAAGAGAAAGAAGCCAAAAAAGGAAATTATCTGCAGCAAAAATGTCCGTCCAGTCAGCGCTAACACGCCTCTCACTGCCCGTTTTTTAACCGTTTCTAGATCGATCTCAAGAAAATCCGCCACATCATCCCTTTCTATAATTTACCATTAATATTTCATATACCCATTTTGGTGTTATCTCGGAAAACCCGGATATGTTTGAATCTTTGTCAAGGTAATAAACTTTGTAATTTTGCTTATTCATACTTTCGCCGTCTGGGCATTGGAACTTATTGCCATCGCAAAGCCCCAGTCTCTCTCCGTCATCGCTGATGCGATTTTCATAATACAACAAGTAAAAAACGGGCATGGCTATCATATCAGATTCTCCGTATCGATATACAGATACATTGCTATTACGGTTATTATCTGCTTCGGCCATAATTTGCCTAACTAATTTTGCCTGGCTTGGATGTTCGTTAATATTCAAATAATTTGAATGCAGAGAAACCGCAACCCCGAAAAAGAGGATAGTAACCCCAAGATACCTTTTATATTGATAGACGACCGAGACGACCCAACAATAAATTAGAATAATAAATGGATAAAAGGCAATAAGATACTCTTCTGAACGTGGGCCCCTATAAAATCTCATTAGAACCACCTGAAAAACAAACGATACTCCAAGGACAATCCAAAAAAGGCCAATTCTTCTCTTTGTGCCGCCTAGGAACAACGAAAATATTGCCATAATTAGAATCAAATAACCAAGGTATGGTATGCCAAAAATTACCTTGCCATAAAGTTGTGGCCAAAAATCTCTTATTTCGGTCAGCCACCTGACCGGCACGTAGAATTTTTTAACACCCACGGTATAGTATTCATAAACGCTTTTTACCCAAATATTATGATGCCAGAAATTGAATATTAGTAAGGGCGTAAAAGTAATTGCTAGCCCAAGAAAGCCGACTAATGCATATTTAGTTTTTTCAAAAAAATTGGAGTTATTAATAAGGCAAGCGAAAAGAATAATTACTAACAACCCCATCGACTGAAAATGAAAATTTATTGATAACCCCACAAACGCGCTTAGTAAAAACAGGTGTATTAATCTAAAGTTTTTGGTAAAGAGCGCCAAAAAGAAAAAGGCAGCGGAGCTACTGAAAACGATAATCACGGTGTTTAACATATCGGTTGAGACTTTTACTAGCGCAGGGGAGGAAGCGGCAATCAGTCCACAGACAAATGCCCCAAAGTCGCCAAGGGCGACTTTGCCTATTTTGAAATAAAAGTATACTGCAATAGTCGCCAGTAGGGTAAAACCAAACCACGGACCCAAGAAAAAGGGGAATATTTTTTGAAAAAGCATTATTATCCAAAAATAGTAGGGGCCAAAATTAAAAGGACCAGCCGAGGAGGGGGAACCTATCAGCGGCAAGATATTATTCCTGATACAGTAGAGCGCAATGGAGGCATCCCGCCCCTGATCTTGATTCAAGATATACCGATTGGGATAATCAAAAAAGCGAAGAAAGAGGGCAATAGAAATAACGATAAGGAATAGGTAATTTCCCCGTATAAGCCTGATTATTTTTTCGCACACGCTATTAAAAAATTTTATTAAGCCTATTTTACCATGGTTTTAACCCGCCGGGTCGAAAAGTTAACTCTAAGACAAAGCAGCCCACAAACGATAATTGAGAGGAGACTTAACCAATTGCCTGCTTTTCTAATAGGCGTTTCGGCAAAAACAAACAATACCTGGTGCGTTCCGGCTGGGACTTCAACCACCATATTACCGTGGGGATCATTAATATCAATCTGCGCGGGCCTGCCGCCTATCGTCGCCACCCATCCCGGGAAATAATAATTATGGAAATATACTCTGGCCGGCTCGCTAGTTTTTGCCTCGGCAAGATACTTTATCGGCGAGATGGCCTGGTAATTAATAACTCCAGGCTCTATCGCTATTTTCTCCTTCGGTAAGGAGTCGGGTCTCTTCTTGGTCCAAATAGTAAGAGGCAAATAGTCCTCGCTATAGTTAAGATAGTCTCTCGATAAGTCGGATCGCTCGCCAGCCGACAAGCGGTTAATAAAAAAACGGTTAAGATAATAATCATCGTTGACTTCCATTATTTTCGCCGGCCGGAAGTAATTAAAAGTTAAAAGGATCGCCAAAAAAGGCACTAAAACCAACAGGGTCCTCGCCGCAGTTTTATTTTTAAGCGTCTCTAAATACCCGGTCAGAAAAGCGGTAGAGAAGGTGGTCAGCATCAACAGGCGCCAGGGAAACTGAATATAACTGCCCAGGGGGAAAGCTTTCCAGATAAACCAAGAGCGGATATTCATCAAAAAAAGCGAGCCGCCAAAAAGCACTAATATAAAAATTCCAAGAAATATTTTTTCTTTGTTCATTTTCTTTCGAGCAATAAAGATAAAGGCTATCGATAAGACCAACACCAATAAATTGACCACTCCGACTTGAAACGACATTTGATCGTTTGGGCCCCAAACAGAGGCTCCATAGCCCCAGGAGGGCAAAATTAGCTGTTTAATAAAGGGAAAGTGATCAAAAGGATTAAAGGGTGTCCCCGACTGGATATATTTTTTCTCCAAAATCGCCGGCAACCAGTAAAAGGCAGAAATTGATAAGCCGCCCAAGACCCCCCCGATAGACCAGATCATGCTTCTTAACGGCTTATCTTTAAGGCAAGAAAACACAAGACAAAAAGTTATCAGTATGGGCACGATAATAATGGCGGTTAGGTTATGGGCCAAAATTAATCCTGCGAGACTTAAAGCAGCAAAGACCAAATTTTGCTTACGGGCTTTCTCCATTAGGTTCCAAAACGCTAAAAAAACCAACGGGATAAGAACGAATGCCCACATTTCGCCGACTGCTCCTCGGACATAAAGGTCAACTGCTCGGTAGGGAGTAAACATATACAAGATTGCCCCGGAAAAAGAAGCTTGCTGACGGAAAAATTTCCTTAGTAGAAAGTAAAAAACGATCCCCGAAAGAGGCACGCTTAAGAGAAAAACGAGCTTTAAGGACCAAATCAGGCTGGTTTTACAAATAAAATGAAATAAAGCGCCTAAATAAAACGGCAAGGGATAATAAAAATTGAAAAGCGGGTAACCGTAATTGAAACTCATATCAGGGGCCCAGCGAGGCGGAAACTGCCCCGCGGCAAACCCCCTGGTCATTTCGTACAAATTGGCGATGTGCGGCTCATCGGAAAACGTGTAGAAGCCTGCTCTAAAAAAGGGTAAGATTGCCAAGACCGAAGCAGCTAAAACTAGCAAGATCCAAAAGAGATCCCCTTTAAGCCACTCTTTTGCTTTTTTCATCAACGTAAACAACATACAAAATTAAGATCAAAAAAGAAAAAATTGTTAAGGCATTAGCGATAAGACGCAATCTCGTATTCTCAAACCAGCCAACGACGGTATGGTTGCCCTTCGGCACTTCGACAGAAATCAGGCCAAGGGCGTTATCGCTAGTGTGGGAAACAGAATTTTGATCGATTAGGACTTGCCACTTGGGGAAATCAAAAACAGGAACGGTGACCACTGCCTGGTCGCTACTTGCGACGATGGTAAAGCGCCAAAAATCCGATCGGCGACGAAACTCGGTAATCCTGGCTTCACCCGAAGTTGACCAAGGATTGGCAGGGGCAAGATCTATAGGGTACTCCTTGACCTGGCTAGGGATATAGTCCAATAAGGTCGCCATTGATTGCGTCTTCCAGCTTTCGCCGGAAAGAATTTTCTGATCGCTAGCATCGTAAAAGTGCTTCTCGGGCCGGAAATACCCAAGATTTAGCATAACTACCAAGGCTATCAATAGGGCCGAAACGGGCCACAGAAGCTTCTTTTCCAAAAAGGAAATCGTTCCCCCGGCCAAAAAGGCCCCCGCAAACATGGCGATACCCAAAAATCGCCAAGGAAACTGCACGAAGGAGAGAATACTTAGCCTTTCCCAGATGAAACTCGACTTTGAGTGAGTCATAGCTACCGCCCCTAACCAGTAGCAAAACAAAAACAGCATAGCCAACACTGGTGCAGATCTTCTTCTTATTAATAACCACAAGCCGGTCAGCCCGCCGAACAAAGCCACCGGCCAGTGCGGCCAACCAAGCTGAAAGGAAAGACCATCAATTGGCCCGGGACGCGAGGGGCCATAGCCAAAGGACCGATCAATAAGCAGCTGGCGCACAGTCGTGAAATGATAACGAAAGTTATAGTAGTCAGAAATTAAGCTGTCAATTTTTACCAACGATTGCTCAAAAAAGGCCGGAATTAGAAAAAAGGCGGCCAATCCTCCTGCCCAGAGAAAGATCAATAAAACTGCCAAGGGCAATCTAAGATCTTTCCATCGTTTTAAAACAATAAGCCAGTAAATAGCCCAGGCCAGAGAAATTGGCGCAAAGAGCAAGGTCATAATATTGTGTGAGAGAAAAAGGCCGGTTAACGAAAGGATTGAGAGGATAAACCATTTAGGCCCCGACTCCTTAATAAATTTATATAAAGAAAGAAAGATCAGCGGAAAAAAGACTATTCCCCATGACTCGGTCATCGCTCCCCTAACGTAGACATCAACGGCATGATACGGAGCATAAAGAAAGAAAACTGATCCTACAATTCCGGAGGTTCTGCCAAAGAATTCCCTTATTAGATAATAAATAAAGAGAGCCGATAAAAAGTACGTCAAGAAAAACAATATCTTTGAGACATCCATCAAGCTCGCACCAAAAAGACGAAAAACCATACCCAGATAGTACGCAAAAACAGGGTGATAGTTATATAGAGGATGCCCATAGCCAGCCCCCATATCAGAAACCAAGCGGCAAGGAATTTGACCGTCCCGCAGGCACTTTTCCATCTGGAAAAGGCGCATAACCTGAACATCGTCATGCATCGAGAAATACCCCGGCTGAAGAATGTTAAGACCAGCGGGCAGGCAAATCAGCAGAATCAATAAGAACCAAAAAATCTCCTTATTAAATAAGCTCTTTGGACTTTTAAGGCAATTCATCTTCTTCTTAGTTTTAGCCTCTTTGGCTTTAAAAAGAAAGCACCCACAAGAATAAAACTGACCAGACTAACAAGATCACCTAGCCACCGGGCCGGTGTTCTTTCCAGACTGACGAAAATTCTTTGGTCGCCTTCGGGTATTTGCAGCGTAATTAGCCCTAAGTAGTTATGATAGTCAATTTTTATTTCCTTGCCGTTAAGATAGGCCTTGAATCCCGGGAAATAAAAAAGAGGCAGTCTAATAGTTGCTCCATTTGAAATCACTTTAATCTCGCCTTTTTGCCAATTCGTTCCCTTTTCATAGCTTGTTATCTCTGCTTGCCCTTCGACTATTTCCGGGCGGTCAGAGGCCTTTTGGGTCGGCGGCATGGTGGCAAATTTTGGCAGATAATCAAAAATGCTGGTTGTCAATTGCTTCTCCCATAATTGGCCGGAAAGTTTTTCTTTATCAGAAATATCGAACCACCCTCCAGGTCGAAAATACTGGACATTCAAATAAATGACTCCAAAAAGCAAAACAAAACCAAGGGCAAGGGCGGTGCCCCTCGCGTTAATCTTAGCCACTAGCAAGCCCGGTAGGATCGAGCCCGCAAAAGCAACTATTGTCAAAAATCTCCAGGGAAACTGGAAATAGGCCAGGATGGGCAGGGCGTTCCAGATAAAGACTGATCTTTGGTGAGCCATAAAGGCCGCTCCCAAAAAGACTGCCAAAACAAAAAGGGATACGAAAAAGAAAAAGGGGTTCTTCCTCCGGTAAAAAAAAGAGACGATAACTGCCAAAAGGGCACAAAGCCAATGGAAGAAGCCAATCATAAAGGAAAGGTCATCGTACGGCCCTAATTCGCTTGAGCCGTAACCCCAATGGGTGGAAAAAAACATTTGCCTTAAAGAAACAAAATGGGCCAAATAATTAAAATAGCCATAGGTCATCGTTTCGACATGGACATAACCTTTCTCAAAGATCGCCGGCAAGACAAAAAAGGCTGCCAGCCCAATACCCAAAACTGCACCCAGGGCAAGCTTCGGCAACAGGCGCACTTTTTTGAACCATAAAAGAACGAGTACGCCCCAGACCGCTGCCACCGGCGTGAAAGCCAGGGAAGTAATATTATGAGTGGTTAATAGCCCTGCGTATGCCAGGGCTAAATATAAAAGATACTTAACTTTTTCTTGTTTGGTAAATTCTAATATTGCCCAAAGAATCAAAGGTAAGAAAACAAACGACCAAAACTCCCCTACCGCTCCCCGGCTATATATATCAGAGGCCCGATAAGGGGCGTAGACGTAAAAAATAGCGCTGACTAATCCCCCCAAATTCCCCCAAAGGGACCGGCCCAAAATAAACATGGCCAGGCCCGAAAGAACAACGCTAAGCGCAAACCCGGCCTTCACGGCGTCAATGAATTGCCATCCTTCTAAATGAAAACCTTCCATCACATAATAAGGAAGCGGTCCGTAGTAAATAAATTGGGGGTATCCATAACCATAACCCATATCAGGAACCCAGCGACAAGGAAACTGACCGTCCTTTAAGCACTTATCAATCTGCAAAACCCTTATCACTTGGATGTCATCGTGCATGGGGAAATAGCCTGGCTTCAAGAGACTATGATAAGAAAAAAAACTAAGGACAAGAACTGCCAGAATAGGAAAAATTTTCTTAGCGTAGTACTTCATAGAAAAGGAGTTTTTCCTGCTCCCCGTTTGGCTTAATTGCTTTTGGATACGAAGCTATCAGTTTCACTCTTTCCAATTCATCACCAGCCAAAATTATTCTCGAGCTATTCGCTAGCAAAAAAACCCGACTATCGATTAGTGAGTTTTCCAGCTTTTCGGAAATCTTACTGATCGGATATCCAACCCCAAGAATAGTGATATTTGGCGCTTTTTCCAAATAAATCTGTAGGCCATCGGGCAAGGTACCGAAATACCCTTCTGTGCCAACCAGGATTTTCTGCGATTTTGATTTCTCCCTAAGGTAATTGGCTACCTCTTTTATCCCGTAGCCAGACGTCCACTCCTCAAGATATCCCGATCTTTCTCTTCTTGGCAAAGGCGCCGCCTGGGGATTAGCCAAAAACTGGTAATCAAGTTTTAACGCTCCGACAGCAAACGTGCCCAAAAGCAAAACACTCATTAATGCATCATATATTAATATATGATGCACAACCCTCCGGGATAAAAATTCGGAAATTGCAACTAGTCCAATTGCCGAAAAAACCAAGACGAGCGGAACAGAGAAAAAGATATAGCGGGCGGTAAAAACTTTGGCATATTCTGCTTGAACCAGAAGCGGTATTAAGAGCCAGACAAGCAATAAAACTGTTTCCCTTCTATATTTTCTAAACCCTATCAAGATCCCAAAAAAAGAAATCAAAAATATCGGCCAGGTTAAAAGTGATCCCAGCCATTCCCAAATTTCTTTTAAGTGGAATTGGAGAGGATCAAAAGGATTAGTCAAGATATGATTTAGGGGGAAAACATAGTCCTTGTTGCGAAGAGCGATCATCTGGAAATTGGGGCCTAGACGAAGAATATTAAAAATTCCAAAGGCAAAAAAATAGATCACCAACCAAAGGGCAACCTGTTTAATTAGACTAATTAGACAGATTTGCTTAATCTTCTTGGAAAAACTGATTCTTAATAAGTAAGTGGTGGGCAGCAAAACCGCAAAAAACTGGGCCGGCGATTTAGTTAAAAAGGCACCGCCCAAAACCATTCCTGTTATCATCGCTAAATCTAGGCGTTGATATTGGACAAGAAGGACACCCAAATAAAGTATCCAAACCCCAAAACAAGAAAGCAGACTATCAGCGA
>VGLL01000012.1 GCA_016866735.1 Candidatus Shapirobacteria bacterium | reverse complement strand
GGTGGGGTTTTTGTTGACCTTAGCGTGCGCTTTTTTTCTAAACGACGTGATCCTTTCCTTCCGTCTGCCCTTTTGGATAAACGGGCTTTTAGTTTTTTTTGCCTCCTTGCCGCTTTTCTTCCAAAGTCTTTGGTCTGTCAATCTTGAAGAAAAAATTTCTTCGAGGCTGATTCTATACTCCGCCTTTTTATCTTTTTGTCTGGCCGAGGCGGGGATTGTCATTTCTTTTTGGCCGGTGCCGGTGGCGCTTGGCTCGCTTTTTTTGGCGACTACCTTTTATGTCCTCTTGGGCTTAGCCCAGGCACAATTTCAGGAAAGACTATTTCAAAGGACTGTCAGAGAATACCTGGTGGTAGGTATTGGAGTGTTAATAACGCTTGCTCTAACGACAAGATGGGGCGGATAAAACATTGAACATTAAAGAGCGAACATAAAACACTGAACATTTAGGGCGCTAAAGGCGGGGAAGAGGGGAGAGGGGAAACAGTAGGTGGTGTTTATCCTATAGTTTAGTTAAGAGTTTTCACAGAATTATAGGATAGTTTTCACAGGCTGACATAGTTTGATATAGTCTGCTAATTCATCCCGTTAAGCGGGGCTCAAACCTCAGGTTTCTCAGGTTGATGTGGATAACTCTATAGCAAGGCTGCGGCAACGCAATTTTTAAGGTCGCTTGGTTGCTCTTCTATTCTCCTAAAGCAATTCTCTTTACCTCGCTGAGTGAAAGTTCACCACCGTGATTTTTAATGTTAGCCAAATAATAAATTGAGAGGTCTGCCTTCAATTTCCCTAAAAATTAGTTGCCTTCGCATTCTTCCCCCTAAATAGCCCTTACTTAAAAATGGATGGATGGCGCCGGAGAAGGCGATCCCAATACAATGACGCACAATAATACTTTTGCGACGTACTCCAGTATTCCCTGCCGGAGGAGGAGCAAAATCGAGTTTAAATTATTTGGGTAAAATTTTCTATTTTTAATATTTGCTATTTTATTTTTAATCTTTGTAAAGCCCTCTATTTTTGTTATTTTCTCCCTTTTTGTCTCTGCCTCAAATTTGACATGACTCCCCTGTTTTTGTTAAAAAATGCTTATGGGAGCTTTGCGGATCGGCGTTGATCTTGACGCCAATGTTGACGACTTGTATCTTTGGTTCCGTCGCTTGCTAAAAAGAAGGTTTAGATTAGATATAAAATTTGAAGAGCTGGTAGCATTTAACGTTGAGGAATTAGAGAGAATAAAGGCCGTAAAGAGTGGGCCAACTTTTGCGCGGACGGTTTTTGCGACCCCGTTTATTTACGAATGCGCTAAACCGCTTCCGGGAGCGGTGGAGACCTTAAATAAATGGCATAAACAGAGCCACGAGATTTGGTTTGTTACCGCACGACCTAAGTATCTTCGGCCAGTTACTTTGGCGTGGTTGGAAAAGAACAATTTAGGCTGGGCAAAAAATAAAGTCATCTTTCGTGATTTGTGGGGCGACGATCGGGCCAAATTCAAATGCAGCGTTGCCAGAAAGCTGGATCTTCACGTTTTCATCGAGGACGAAGCAAGGGTAATTAAGGCCATAAAGTCACCATCGTTGATGGCCAAATTGGTGCTTAGGTATCCCTGGAATATCAACGAGGATATTGGCCAAGCGACCTTTGTCAAAAACTGGCGGCAGATCGATCAGATAGTTCAGAATATGTCGCACAAGGTTGACAAAAACCTCTAAATTGCGTCATACTTCCCCTAAATGGAACCAACCGAAAATCTGATCAAGGAATTCTTAGAATACTTAGAAATCGAAAGGAATTGCTCCAAGCTAACGCTTAGAGACTATAGGACATATTTAGGCCGTTTTTCTACTTGGTTCTCCTCTACCCTCCCCGGAAAAACCATTAAGGATTTAACACTTGCTGATGTTAAAAAATATCGCGTTTTTTTAGCCAACTTTACGGATCCGGCGGGTTTAACTTTGAAAAGAGTAACCCAGAACTACTACGTCATTGCCCTGCGGTCTTTTCTAAAGTGGCTGATCAAGAACGATTACGAGGTTTTATCTCCAGAAAAAATTGATCTGCCCCGGGCAGAGAGCCGCTCGCTGAAGTTTTTGACTAGTGAGCAAGTAGAAAGACTTCTGGGTCAGCCGGATATTTCCACTCCCGTGGGCATGCGCGACAAGGCGATTTTGGAGGTTTTATTTTCTACCGGCCTTCGTGTTTCGGAACTTGTTTCCCTAAGCCGTAGTCAGGTGAACCTAGATAGCCGAGAGTTCGGGGTGATCGGTAAGGGTGGTCGTTCGAGGATTGTTTTTCTATCAGAGAAAGCGGTCGAGTGGTTGGACCGGTACCTTAAAATGCGACCGGATGACTGGGAACCGCTCTTTGTGCGCCTTAAGAAGAAGAAAGAGAATGTCGAGGAGGAGATGAAACAATTCTCCAAAACCGAAGGCGCAAAACAGCGCCTGACTTGCCGGACGATTCAGCGACTGGTAGAAAAATACTGCCGCAAGGCGAAGTTGCCGGTGAAAATCACGCCGCACGGCATAAGGCACTCGTTCGCCACTGATCTTTTAGCCGCCGGGGCAGATATCCGTTCGGTGCAGGAAATGCTCGGCCATAAAAACATTGCCACGACGCAAATCTACACTCACGTTACCAATCCCCAGCTCCGTGCCATCCATGAAAAATACCACGGAAAAGGATGAAAGTGCATGAGCTAGAAGCGGCCGCCAGCCCAGCCAATTGCTTTCGCCGTCGCTTTAATCGCAAAATCTTTTAACGCCTCAAGCATTTTCTGTTTTTTGATTTTATCAATGGCAAAATGATAGCCAGAGCCATGGTTTTCTAGCCATAGCTGCATTCTAGCCACTGTTGGTCTGGTAACGTTTAAGGTCTCGGCAATTTTGCTCTCCTCTACTCTTTCGGTTAAAAGAAAAGCGATGGCCAGCCTTTTTGCGAGCATTAATTTTTCCGTTGGGGAAAGAAAAGAGTCGAGAAATTCGGCCATTGCCTCTTTGTCTTTGATATCGGTTAACACGTACAGGAAAGAATCGAGAATCTGGCGAAGAATTTTATTTGGTAATTTTTTTCTAGAGACATGGGTCATCTTTGTATCATATATTAATATATGATACATAAGTTGTCAAGAGAAAAAATAAGTACTTGGTCCACCTAATCTTAGTACTCGCCTTCTGATTTGGAGGGCTCGTACCGCGATTTCAGGCGGATCTGCGGGATGAAGCGGGTTGCGCACTGCCTTACCTCTTGACAAGGTGAACGAATGTTTACTAAAATAAAAATATGGACAACAGTCAGCGATTGGAGAAGGCGAAAGAATTTTATTCGAAGCACCGGCGCTTTCCTTCTTATGCGGAAATGCTGAAGCTGTTTGGCCTTGTCTCTAAAAATGCCATTTACAAAATTGTCCAAAAATGGGTGGAGGAGGGATTGGTGGCCAAAATTAATCGCAAACTCTCCCCTACTCCAAAACTTTTCAGTTTGCCCTTACTGGGTTTTGTCAAAGCTGGTTTTCCGGCGGCGGCCGATGAAGAGCTGGATTTTTTGTCACTAGAGGATTATCTGGTGGCCCATCCCGAATCTTCGTTTCTCCTTAAAGTGAGGAGCGACTCTCTTAATGGTATTGGTATTTTACCCGGCGATTTGGTAGTAGTCGAGAAAAGAACTCAAGCCAGCGCTGGCGATGTGGTTTTAGCGCGTATCGACAGCGAGTGGACGTTAAAGATTTTGCAAAAAGAAAAAGAGAAAGCGGTTCTGGTTTCCGCCAACCCCATTTACCCACCCTTTTATCCTCAAGAAGAACTGCAAATTTTTGGAATAGTAAAGGGAGTGGCAAGGAAACTATAAAATTCGAAATTCGAAACAAATTCTAATGTTTAAATATTCGAAAGTTCAAAAGTTCAAAGCAAATTAAAGCATTCAATATTCAATTTTAAAATGCTTTTAGCTTTTGGCTTTTGACCTTTTGGCTTGTTTTGATAATTTGATAATTTGAAAATTTGAAGATTATTTAGGATTATGTTCCAAATTCATTCCTGGCCCAATGTGATCTTGCATCTTGACGGCGATGCCTTTTTCGCTTCCGTAATGCAGGCCACTAATCCCGAGCTTAAGGGCAAGCCTGTCGTGACTGGTTGCGAGAGAGGCATTGCCACCGCGGTTTCCTACGAGGCCAAAAGATTGGGAGTGAAAAGAGGGATGAGGATTTTCGAAATAAAAAATATTTGCCCCAGGTGTCTTATTTTAACTTCTGATTACGAGGCCTACCAGCTTTTTTCCCAAAAGATGTTTGCCATTCTACGCTCCCTTACCGGTGAGGCAGAAGAATACTCGATTGATGAGGGTTTTGCCGATCTTAAGGGATTACGGCGACCGCTTAACGCTTCCTATTCTAAGATTGGTAAAATGGTTAAGGATAAGATTGAGAGTTCCCTGGGAATTACTGTTTCCGTCGGCATTTCGGTGACCAAATCCTTGGCCAAGCTTGCCTCTTCGGCCAATAAACCGTCTGGTTTGACCATTGTTGACGGCCGTTCGCTTGAAAAATTGCTCGAGCCGATTCCGGTCAGGGAAATCTGGGGTGTCGGGGAAAACACCGCCGCCTACCTTAATAAATTGGGAATTCAAACGGCACTCGAATTTGCCAGTCAAAAAGAAGATTTTATTAAAAAGAATTTTTCCAAACCATACTTTGAGATCTGGCAGGAGCTGCGTGGCGAAAAAGTGTATGAACTGAATTGCGGTCGCAAGGCTGCCTATAAGAGCATGATGAAAAGCCAGACCTTTAGCCCGCCGACTAGCGACGCCGGGGTTCTTTGGGCAAAGCTTTCTGACCAAATCGAGAAAGCCTTTGAAAAGGCACGCCGGTTTAACTACCGCGTCGGTGAAGTAAACATTTTTTTAAAAACGCAGGATTTTAATTATCACGCCACGAAGATTAAATTGCCCCAGGCGTCTGCCTATCCCCTCTTGATAAGAACAGAACTTAAAGAGGGTTTTACCAAAATCTACCGCCAAAACATTTTATACCGGGCGACCGGCTGTTACCTGGGCGAACTGAAAGAAAATAAAAGTTTCCAGACCTCCCTGTTTGGGAACCAACAATTTGCGGAAGAAAAAGCGAAGAAAATTTATGCGCTGTACGAGGAGAAAAAAGTTGACTTTGGGGCCAGGCTGTTCGATAAAGCAGCAATGGTCAAGGAAAGAAGCTCAAAGAGGTTTGGTCTCCCGTTCCTCTCGTTTCGTTTCTTGGCCTAGTGGATTTGGCGACCTTAAGGGCCTTTTCTCAAAAATATCCATAATACCGTGGGTCCAGCCTAAAAAGATAGCGAGCGCCTCAAAGACGAAATAGGCAGAGACAGCGTAAAAGAACATGGCAAAAAGAGAAGAAGTTTCTAAGACACTGCTTTGAGTTAAGCGCCAGGAGGGAAACATGCCGGCGAACGGATACAAAATCCAGCCGCTGACTTGATAAACCCAGTTTGCCAGGGGAGCGAGGGGGTTTGCCCCCAAAAGCCTAAGAAGAACTCGCAGGCCAATAAAGACCTCGACCGTTCCCAAAATAAAGATGATCAATTGCCGAACCGTATTTTCCCACTTCATAATTAGAGTATAAAACCAATTTTTTGAAAGGTCAAGAGAGAGCAACAAACAGCGACCTTAATTCACTGTTATTTAGCTGCGGGAACGGTTTTTCTAGAATCTTATTTGGAAGACCCATGGCCATGATTTGTGCCCTTGCCCGATTTTGGGTAAGGAGGCCGGCTTTCTCAATCAGCGCCTCTTTTAGTGAATTTTTGATCAGTGGGCTCTGGCCGGCAGTCAAAATTAGTCGGCGGAAAAGAAAATCGCGCTTGTTTTCTCTTATTTCTTGCTCTTCTTTGGGGATTAACGAAATAAGCGTGGCGTCGGTGCGCGGCACGGGAGAGAAACTTTTCTTTGCTACCAATCCCAAGACTCTCTGCCTAAAGAATGTCTGCACGAGCACGGTTAAAAGACCAAAGTTTGGGCTCTTGCCATTGGGGGCGGCAATCTTTCTGGCTAGCCTATCCCCGACCAGTAGAGTGGCTGTCTTAATCGAATTAGCGGCCAGTTTTTGGAAGAAGGGTTCGGAGATGTGAAAAGGAAGACTAGAGACAATGTGCGGAGTTACACCATATTTTTTAAAGTCAATTTTTATAGCGTCAGCGATGACAACTTCGACATTGGGGAATCTTTTAGCAACGTCCTTCAAGGCAGGCTCAAAGCGCGGGTCGATTTCAATGGCAATTACCTTTTTGGCCCTGGCCGCCAGAACCTCCGTTAACTGGCCAACTCCCGCGCCCACTTCAATAACCAACCTTTCCGGCAAGACAGTCACTGCTATTTGCCTAATGACGGCATCATCAATTAAAAAGTGCTGTCCCAGTTTCTCGTCAGGTTTAATCTGATATTGGCCTAATCTCGCCAAAACCTTTTTGGCGATGAATTGGTTATTTGCGGTAATCATCTTTATCTAACTATGAGCATAGAGATTGTATTTATAAAGATCAAGAGCTATAGACCGGAGGCTTATTTTATAGTAGAATACAGGCATCATGGTAGAGAGAGCGGAGACGAATATCTGGGGAAAATCTGGTTGCAAGTTGCCTGACGGAAGGCTTTGTCTTGCTTGTTGTCAAGCCTTAGAGATTGGCTTGTTGAATAAGCCGGCAGGCCAGCTTTGTCCTCACGCTCACGCGGGTGAGGGTTGTGATTTGCATCCGAGCCTACCGAACCGGCCGCAAACTGTCGAGGCCAAGAGGCGAGATTTATCCTGTGGCCCTTTTTTCTGTTCGCCGGAATGTATTAGGGAAACTGTGCTTGGCCATTTGCCAGATTCTCTCGTTTCGGATTCGCAAATAAATGGAATAATACTTAAACTAATTGCGGCGTCATTGGAGCTTGGACAGGTTACTACCGAAGAGGCCCAAGGGGCCATACAAAGACTATTAAGTTAATTTTGGGGGAATTAATAAATTTTTTAGTTCGGTTGTATATCAAACAAGTTTCTCTATATAGTTCTACTATCTTTTCAAACGGGATCGTCCTCTTTCGTTGGATTTGACCGGGTAAAATAAAAAGCTCTTCTAATTTATTTTCCCGATTGGGAAGGAAAAAATTAAGAAAGGCATTTATGTCAATTAGGCGAGAAACTATTTTGGCAAACAAAATTTCCTTGCTTTCGGAACCACGTTTATTGATATAATTTGATAAACGTTGTCGGCAGCCATTTAGAAGTTGCGCCATACTAATTAGGGCATTTTTTTCGTTACCATTTATAGAATTGAAGTCTTTACCCCAAATAACAATGTTACGCCAGTAGGCTACGGACAATTGATCTTTGATGGCATTACGATGAGTGACGCCCACAGTAATAGTATCATCGGCGGGTAAGCCTTCGGTTAGATTTTTTTCTCCATAAAAGAAGAAACTGACTTTTTTAGCAGGTAGCCGAAGCTGGCGGCGCTCAGGCGATGGTATTGAGATTTGGTCCAAATTGTATTGGAAACCCTTTCCGCGGAAGGCAACACAAATGTCAATGTCGTTAGGTAAGTAATCATGAAGAATATAAGGATAGCTGCCATAAACGGAGACAGAAAGAGGCGGTAGCCCTATTTCCTTTTTGATGCACCGTAGCAAAAACTCCCGAATAGCGCCTAACGACTTAATGCGAAGAATCAATTCTTCTCGCTCGCTTCGGTTAAAAACCTGGTAATAAATATTTCTATCGATCAGGCGTTGCTCTATTTCTTCCGCGGAATCGGCAGGGGTAACTATTTGATCGGCAAATACGGGAATAGGGAAATGAAAACGGTATTGACCTTCAGGAATTGGCGACGGAAGTTTTCCCTTATTTTTTTCTGTTTTGTGCTTCATCGCCTTTAACCAATAGCAACGGGCAATAAGGACCACACTTATTACAACCGGCGGCATCCAAGTAGGGATTGCAACTTTTGTGCGCAGCTCTTAATTTCAAGATATTTTTATCTTCTGCCATCACTTCTGGTAATCTAGTTAGATCGCCAGCATGAACTGCTATCTTTGTTCCGATTATTCCTATTTCTAAGTCTTTTAAGGTTGGAAAACCAACATGCTCATTGGCGGGTATAACCGTAACCTTGCCAGCATTATAACGAGCGGCTTCAGCCGCCCCGATTAAGGAAGCAATGTAGTCATACTGACCACTGGCGATATCAGTAACTGTTGGGCCAAGTAGTTGAAAGGGAACGTAACTCCCATATTGCCGGCGTATATGGATAATTCCCGAGCCGATTTGGCCTAAGGGCTGATGACTCATTATTTCTACCAATGACTGAATCCCAGCCTGGTCTAGCAATTTATACATTTTCATTTGCTCCTTTATTTCCCATTGGTGCGCCGGGTCATAAGCCTCAGCTATTCCGGCTGGCCTGAAAGTTGAGCCGATATTCACGGTAATATGATATTTTTTTAGTAACGGGAGTAAGTCACTCCAGATTTTGTAGTAAGGGTTATCCTGACCGTATTGAATCATGAATTTTGCCAGGATTCCTCCTTGCCGACTGGTAATAGGAATTGCTCTCCCCTCAACATGCTTTTTTAAATCGGCCAGGGTAGCGGGGACAAAATTCATCGTCATGCAGTCGCCACCCTTTTCTACATACCGCTTAATTTCTTCAAATAATTTTGATGGCGCAACTCTACCGCCATTTTCGACAAAAGGCAAATAGGGCGGATTCATACTAACAGCGATATGGGGATACTTTTCCCTTACATATTGCCAAAGCGGTTTTTTCAGCCTGATCATACTTAAGTCAGTAATCGTGTGGACTCCTAATCTGGCGCCGAGATCAATTTTTGCCTTTTCACGGCCGATTGTTTCTTGATTATCGTTGTTGGCTCCGACAATCATATTAATTTTGGTGGTTAAACCTTCGCCAATGGCAACTCGTGCCTTACCTAATTTATTGCCGATAATAATTCTTTTCATAAAAATTTTTACGAGTTTTCAAATTTAGTGAGAAATTCTGTCACTATTTTTTTTACCTCTCCTTGGACTTCGTCAATATTTCCGTCTGCTTGAACGCGGTGGTGTTCATGGTTCTTAAGCACGGCCGCAAAGGCTCGGCGATATCTTGTTAGGAATTTAATATTCGCCGTATCATAGCCTCTTTGGCTAATTCTTTTTTGGGCAACTTTTGGTGAAACATCCAGCCAAATAACAAGGTCTGGCTCGCCAGCAGAAAGCATTATTTGTTCAGCTTTCATAATTTCGGAAATCGAGTGGCCGCGCGCCTTTGCGCCAGCAAGCCAATCAAAGGCTGTTCTAGAGGTTACAACAGTAGTACCAATTTCGGCGAAAGGTCTAATTTTGGTCATATTATCTCTTAAAATTTCAAAGCTCAAACATGCTAGATATTTTGAATTTCCTAGATATTGTCTTGCCGATTTTAATTTGTTTTTTCGGGCAAGGGTTTCTGCCACTTCGGAGAAGAAATTTCCTTTCGTTTCGTAAACAATAGTATCAATTCCTTGCTCTCTTAGCCAGCGGCATAAAAGAAGCGCTTGGGTTGATTTACCAGATCCATCTATACCGCAGAAGCCTATATAAAAACCTTTTTTTGTGATTCTAGCCTTGCTCTTTAGTTTCGAGAATCTGATCATGATAGCCTATAATGTTGTAGGAGGCATTCTAACACAGAGATCATTATTTGTCAAATCCTTGTTTTTATTCTTGTCTCCCAAAGTATTTGACAACATGGTATAATTATAAATCGTTGTGATTTTAAAAGATATCCAGAGGCAGATTGAGAAATGCCAACAAGGGCCGTTTATTTATCCCTTCTATCACAATTATTGTTTTTCAAGTATTCCCCATTCCATTCTATACTTATTTGGGCTGCAAGAAAAAAGTCCGTTATCCGGCATTTTAAATAAAGCCAACGTTCAGCAGACGAATTCCCTGAAAATCGTTCTTTTTCTTATCGACGGATTTGGCTATAAACAATGGTTACAATATGCCGACAAATACGAATTTCTTAGACTATTTTCAAAAAAAGGTGTTGTCGCTCCGCTGACAACTATTTTTCCCTCAACCACCGCGGCGACCTTAGCCACTATTAGTACCGGTTTGACACCTCAAGAACATGGTCTGCCAGAATACCGGGTTTATTTTAAGGAGCTGGACAGGATTATTAAAACCTTGCGTTTTTCGCCGCTAGAGGGCGAAGGTACGGACAGGCTACTCGAGGCCGGTGTTGACCCCAAAATCTTATTTAATGAAAAAACAGTGTATGAAGTTTTATCGCAATTTAAAATTCCCTCGCTTACTTTTTTGAGAGAAAGTTATGCTAAAAGCGTTTATGCGAGAGCCACCAATAGGGGCAGTAAGACTGTTACATTTATCAATACTTCCGATTTACTGGTAAATTTGCGAAATGCGATTGCTGAGACGCCATCGCCAGCATATTTCTTTGTTTATTGGGATGGTATCGACTCAATTGCACATTCTTATGGCCTACACACGGAGCAGTACCTTGCCGAATTAAATGATTTTTTCTATTTATTACGGGAGGAGTTACTACAGAAGCTGTGCGGGAAAAAGGCCGAAGAAATTTCTCTTTTGGTGACATCTGACCACGGACAAATAGATATCAACCCCAAAAAGACCGTTTATCTTAATCAGTATCGTGCGGTTGTCGATAATCTTCGTATAGGGCGCAGCGGCAATAAAATTTTTCCCTGGGGGAGCCCCCGAGATATTTTTCTCGCGGTGAAACCACAAAAAATAAATGAGACGCTTGATTTGTTGAAGAGGATCTTAAAAGAGGAAGCAAAAGTTGTAACGACCGAATGTATGCTCAAGGATGGATTGTTTGGGCGAGGGGCCTTGCATAAAGAGTTCAAAAGTAGGGTTGGCGACATTCTAATCCTGCCTTACGGCAATAAAACGGTGTGGTTTGAATATTTCAAGGGTAAAAAATTTAAATTATTGGCAGTACATGGTGGCCTAACTCCCGACGAAATGCTGATTCCCTTTGCTGCCGCAAGAGGAGATAAATTGGTCTGAGCATCTAGGCTGTTCCTCCCTATCCCCCCCCCTTTTTTTTGCCCGAAGCAGAGATAAAAAAAAGAAGTATTTGGAATTTCTTTCCCCATAAAGTTTTGGGCGGGCGATCCCCGGCCGAAAGATTTAAGGAAGCCTAAGGAATCCAAAGGTGTCTGTTTGCCCAACTATTTCTTAAGAACCTTGATAAGTTCGTCAACCGAGAGATCTAAGTCATTGATGATGGCGCGTAAGGTTCCTTTTTTGATCTCTTTGCTCGGGTGGTAAGGAATAGTCGTTTTTCTTCCGTCGGCACGACGAAGCTGGATATGACTGCCCGATTGGTGAAATTTATAAAAGCCAAGTCTTTTGAGTGCCCGCAGAAGTTCTGAAGCTCTGACTACGGGTAACTTAGGCATAGGCAAGATTTCCTTTGAGTTCTTGTTCGGAAAAAGTTTGAATGATTTCTAATGATTCTTCCTCCCGGGGAATAGTCTCGCCTGCTTTTAATAGCCCAACCACGTGGCATTTAATGGCGTCCTTAAGATTTTCTTTTGTTTCTTCGATTGTTTCGCCACAGGTATGAAGTCCCTTCAAAATGGGCACAAAGCCATGGTAACCGCCCGGATCATCCGGCTCAATAATGGCCCGGAAAGTATAGGTTTTCATATTTTATTTAACACGCTTATCTTACTGCGCCATATCAAAAGTGTCAAGTAATGCGAGTGGGCGAAATTAAATAGTGGAAAACAGAGGGCGATTCTGCTACGATTAGCGCTGTGCTTAATTTCAAACTGGGCAAAATTCTTGCTTATGCGGTCAGAAGCGGGGCAAATTTCGAAAAGGCGTCAAGAGAGTTTTTCGCTGGCCTCAACCCATATCCAGGCATGCCCAACGAAAAAGAAATTTCTCCTCTTTTCAACGAGTGGTTTATTTTTGATTACCGGTTGCCGTCAGGAATAACTTGGGCGATGGACTATTATGCCCGAAATCCTGACCAGTTGCCGGCGTTAATTTTAGACGAGCTTAAGCAAATCATCGAAACGCAAGTCTATGACTTTGTGGAAGTAGAAAAAGTGAATCCCGGCAAGTGGGTGGAAGTTTACAGCCTTCCAACCGGCAAGAGATATAGGGTGACAGAGATTATGCTTTCTTTGGGCTTAGGGGAAAGAAGAGGTTGTTTTTTCAATCGCCTGGCCAAGGTGAATGGACAGTATTACTTTGTAGGCAGCGATCCCGCTTTCTTGCCGGTGACTTATACCGAGCGGAGCAAAAAATTTTTCCTTAAACAAAGGTCCGCTTTCAGCCCGAAAGATGCCTTAGCTTTTTGGCTCCCAAAAGAAGGAATGGAAAAACCTGATAATGATTTGGGGTATCTTCAGCAAAAAGGCGGGTTGTTAAAAAAGCGAAGGGAACTTGCCCTGAAATTTAAAAGCTTGAGGAAGAAATACCCAGTGAAACTTTCTTTTAGAGCGCTAGTTGATTTTGTCTACCAGGAGAAATATAAGGATCACTTTGCCGATTTCCATATTGACTTAATAAGTAAGCTTGGGATTCCGGAGGAAATGGTGTTTACCGAGGTTAAATTCTTTCAGGATCTTTGGAATTTCTTTCCCCATAAAGTTTTGGGCGGGCGATCCCCGGCCGAAAGATTTAAGGAGGCCCGCGGAATCTAGATTTGTTAAGGTGGCTTGGCAACTATTCGTCTCCTTTTAAGCCGAAGCGAGAGATAAGGAGGGAATAGTCGAGGGAATTAACGCGGCGGTCGTCGTTCATGTCCGCGATTGAACCCTTGTCTTTATCAATATTCCATTCCGTGGCCATATAGCCCCAATCCAGAGAGTTGACCATATTATCGGTATTACCGGACGGGGCAATATCGCCGCAGGGTAAGTCGCTGAATTCCAAATATCCCTGGGGCGGGTTGGGGCCGTCATGAATGGGAATTTGCCTTTTGATGGCTAAATTTTGGTAGCCTCTAAGAAGGATTTCATAGGGGGTTTCTCGGTTGGCCAATTCGCCCTTAATCGGAATAATTAGCGTGCCGTCGGGAGTTCCGGTTAGTTGTTTTTTGAAACCCGTTCCTTTAGCCCAGATGGTTAGCTGGTGGTTATTTTGGTTGGCTTTTTTCCCCTGGAACTGGAACTTAATGTTCAAGGATTGTGTCGGCGTGGCGGTGGTAGTAAAGGTCTGGTTGCCGGAAACCGCTTCGCTCGCACCGGGGGCGGCAGATTTTACCCGGAAATGATAAGTGGTTAATTGTTCGAGATTTTTCAGGCTGACCGCGTGATTTTTAACTAAGTTTTCGTCTTTCGTTGTCGAGCTTCCGTAGGCAGCCGTTTTTCCGTACTCGATTTGGGTAGTGGCCTCGCGGTTGGTTTTCCAGGTGATGGTAGCCTGGTTAAAGTTAGCGACCGCTTGAATATTAGTAATTTCAATCGGCGTCGGGTCATAGACGGACAGATTGAGAGATTGGCAGGCGGAGCCTCCCTTGCTGTCGGTAACCTCGATATCAATGGTGGAAGTCCCCATCCTGTCGGGCTTGCCAGTGAGATTTGGACCAGAGGCAAGTAAAAATTCGGGTAAGTTATAATATTTGAAAGCCAAAACGCCATTATTGGGATTGGTTGCCGTCGCCGTATAGGAAAAATCTTGGTTTAGGACCGCGCTTGCCGTCGCTGAGCTTGTAAAGGCAGGATTAGTAATCCCTGCCGGTGTTTTAATAACGAATTTAGGTGTTTCGGGCAAGCCGATGATACTTTGTCCCCTAGAAGCAACCACGGAGAGACTTTTGTCCACGGCAAGATTGGCGTTTTGGCAAGAGACTCGACCCCGAAGGGTCAAGAGGGCTAAATCCAAAGGGGTGGTATTAGAGAAAGGGGCCTCCGGTTTGGCGAGAATTGATAGCTTCAGAAGACCCCTAAAGACTTCGGGTTCTTTCTGGTAGAAAAGCGTGTTTGGCAAAAGCGCTTTTTGGGCGGAAATATCGAGGTTATGGGCAACGATGACCAGATCGAGGCCCTCAATTGGTACACCCTCGGTGTTGAGAGAAAGCTTAGCAGAAAAAGTCGCCTCGACGGGAAATTCGCCACTGGCAGGTGTCAAGATAATTGGGCTAGGCAGACCGGCGGCGCGCGGTATAAGCCATTTCTGGCCAACAAGAAAGACGGAAACAGGAAGAACTAAAACAAGGATTATTAAAGGAATGAGCGAGAGATAATTACTTTTTTTCATTCTTTTCTTATCTCGATGCGTTGATGATTATACTATGTTCTTTCCCCAATCCGCCTTTGAGAAATAATTTGTCATGCAGAACGAGAAAATTTTGTGACCTCCCACGAATTAAACTAGCAAAATAATTAGAAACTTTATTTGGTATAGTAAATGGAGTCTGGTTATTAATTTTCCATGTGCCGCTTGAGATAGAAGTCCAGCCCGAATCAAGCGGAAAAACAAGCGGCGGAAGTTCTGCAAAAATGTTTCCTTCTGAATTTTCCGAAGGCAGGTAACTTAGCCAAGCCTGATTAAGGTCACTTTTGTTTGTGGAACAGAAAGTGACGGGTGTTCCGGTCGGATCACTATTGCCCAAAAGGTATTTGTTGGCTGGAAGTATAAGAGTGATTTCGCTGGCTTTTTCTGCTAGTATATTGGGTTCAGTAAGTGTTTTCCCAATACTAAGAGAGGGATCGCCATAGAGGAGTATTCCGGCGGCAAAAGAAGCTCTCCCAGAGGAATTTCTTAATTTTTCTTTTTCAGAGGTTATTGAAAGGGTTTGGAAAGAGGGGTAGTCTGCTCCCACGAAGTTATCATGGTTACGAACAACAAAATCAGCGAAATTACGATTGATAGACTCCTTGATAGCTTCTCCAAGAGGAAAACCAAGTCGGAGTTTCCGATAGATTGGGACAGTGGGCTCAAAACCAGCGTTTATAAACCAATAGCCAAGATAGGCAGATGCCCCTTTCCATAGGAAGTTTTTACCCAAAATCGCTGACGTTTCACAGGAGGCGGAAATAACAACTGGATGATTAGTCAAATTGGGGATATCTTGGCTCGAAAAGGTGCCGTCCTTTAAATTCCACCAGTCTGGCCCACCGTGGGTTTCTATTCCGAAGACCGAGGAGGTATCTAAGGCCCCAAGGAGATCTTCTTTCGTACCGTTTAGCGTTACTTTCATGCCGAGGTTTTCTTGCAGACAAACACTTTCCCTAAAAGAAATTTGATTAATCATATGGGAAGCAAAAATATCACTCGTTCCTCTTGGGGGAGCTTGAGAAAAGTAGGCCTTTATTTTGTTAAGGTCTTCCGTGGGGATTCTGCCAACCGCTAAGTCGACTAATAAGTCGTCATCGATATCTCCATAATAAAAATTATCTAAGACGGCATTCGATGTAGAACTTCCCGGTCCGGGAATATACGGCATAATTAGGCCCGTAGTATCAAGGAGTGGGATTGTCTTCTCTGAACCAATGATAAGAAGATAACGAATGGCATTATTACTAGTGGTTAATTTCAGGATTTCCTTTTTTACTTCCCTGGGATCGCTGGTATTCACGGACAAAAGATACCAACCCCTCCTTTTAGAGAGATTAGTCAGATATTCCTTAAGAGTTTGTTGTGATGAATTGAAAAGGATAATGCCCGAGGATAATCCTGGCGTAGGCGTTGCGGTTGGTTTAGGCGTACTGGTGGGCATTGGGGTTGGGGTTGCTGTTGGCTTGGGGGTAGTCGTAGGACTAGGAGTGCTTGTTGGCCTTGGAGTAATACTTGGGATGGGCGTCAGCGTTGGTGTAGGTGTTGGGAGCGGGCCTTCATCGTCGCGGCGGCCATAGTTAGAGAGGACTAAGCTATAATCAAGGCTGTTAATATACCCATCTAAATTTAAATCAGCTGCATCGGCTGTTTGATTAAAGGGCGAGTAACCGTTTTTTATCAGACTGACGTCGAGAGCATTAACTACGCCGGAATTGTCAATATCGCCGGCTTTTAAAAGATCCGGTTCCCCCACTTTCGTTATTGTATTATCGCCTGCCGAAAGGGTAATCGAGGAAAATTTTTTGCGCAAAAAGTAAGGCGTTTTAGCGGAAATATCAAAAGCGCCGTTGGTAAGATTCTCCCCGGCGAGATCGATTTTGCCGGCATAGATCCCCAACTTATTGCTGGAGAAGTATATTGATCTGGTAACCTCCTTGCCTTGTCCCTTAATGATAATGGTGTAATTTTTATCTCTCTTTTGCGAATTTATGCCCTGAAGCATTACCTCAAAGGTCAATGACTTAATCTGACCAGGGATAGGAGTGGCCGTTGGGCTAGGCGTGGCGGTTGGGCCACCAGGTGTTACGGTGGGAGTGGGAGTAGAGGTTAGTCCAGGAGTAGCGGTTGGCGTAGGTGTCCTTGTCGGATTCGTACCGCAGTTTGTTCCTCCCAGGGCGCGGCAGGCGTTAATCCGGCCGTAACCGAAATAGTTGTCTTTTCCCGGTGTGCCTAAATCGTC
>VGLL01000011.1 GCA_016866735.1 Candidatus Shapirobacteria bacterium | reverse complement strand
CGAAGGAATGATGGTTGAGCTCGTAAAAATGTTCTCGCCCTCCTACAAAGACCTACCGATCTTGATTTATCAATTTTCCCAAAAATTCCGTGACGATAAGCGACCCCGCGGCGGTATTATGCGCGTGCGCGAATTTATGATGAAAGACGCTTACAGTTTCTGCGAGACAGAAAAGCAAGCCCTCCAGACCTACCAAAAATTCTACGACGCTTATTTAAGAATCGCCGAAAAACTCGATCTTAAGGTAATTCCGGTTTTAGCGGACTCTGGCGCTATCGGTGGCAGTCTCTCTCATGAGTTCCAAATGGAGTCTCCTTACGGCGACCAAAATTACTTTGTTTGCGACCACTGCGGCTACGCGGCCAACATTGAGAGAGCCGAGTTCGAGCGGGTCGATCTAAATGCCAAAGAGGAACTAAGGCCGTTTAAAATCATTAAGCAACCGAGGTGGGTTTGCACGATGGATGATAACGTCAAGCATTACAGCCAGCCCCTATGGCGCTATTTGAAAAATGTGGTCTATAAAGACGAAAAAGGGCGAATCATTATTGGTTCCATCAGGGGCGATCAGAATATTAATGAAGTCAAATTAAAAAAAGCGGCAGGGGCAATTACTCTAACTCCGGCCGAGGAAAGAGATTTGGAAAAATTAGGAACGAAAACTGGTTATGTCCACTCTTGGGGAGTAAAAGGCACCATCTTTATTGGTGATTTAGGCTTAAAATCTGTGAGAAACTTCATTGGCGGGCAAAAGGAAGATGAGACCGACTCGATTGACGTTAATTATGATCGTGATTTTAAATATGACATTTTAGGCGATATTGTTGACGCCCAAGATGATGATCTCTGCGCTAGTTGTAAGAAGGGAAAATTAAGAAAGAAAATCGGTTTTGAGTGGGGTCACTGTTTCAAGCAGGACGATTTTTACACTAAGCCCCAGCAAGCATACTTTACCGCTAAAAGTGGCCAGCAAAAATTGCTGTGGATGGGCGCTTATGGCATTGGCATTGAAAGATCCATGGCCTGTATCGTCGAAGGACACTGTGATCAAAAAGGAATAATCTGGCCAACAGCGTTAGCGCCTTGCCAGGCGCACTTAATAACCATTGAGCCATTTAGCAATTTGGCCATCAAGAAAAGGGGAGAAGAAATCTACCGGGCGCTGGAAAAGGCAGGCGTAGAGATTTTATATGATGACCGTGAAGATGTTTCGGCTGGAGAAAAATTTGCGGATGCCGACCTCATTGGTATTCCCGTGCGCCTAGTCATTAGCGAAAAAACAAAAAATTTAATCGAGTGGAAAAGGCGAGATCAAGACGAAAAGGAACTTATCGGCCTAGAAGAAATCCAAAAAAGGCTCAAGCTTGTCTTCTCCCTTTAACTTAGGATATAATTTCCTTAAATCATGCCAAGATATCGTCGTAATTGGTTCCGCCGGTCGTTAAAACTTAACCGGATCCGACTGAAAAAGGCCACTGTTTTTTCTGTCGCTAGTCTGATTTTAATCGCCTTCGGAATTCTCGTCATTATCTCTTTTTCCCAGCAAGGATCGCTCCTTATTAAACTCAATCTGATCCTAACCAGACTCTTCGGTTTCGGCATTTTTCTCTTGCCCTTTCTACTGCTAGTCGCCGGGCTAATGCTTACTCGGTTTAGAACGCCGATAAACCAGCCAAATGTTCTGGTGGGGGGAATTTTACTGTTTATCTGCGCCCTGGGTTTGGCCAAAAGCGGAATTGTGGGCGAGGAAATCTGGGCAGAAATTGCCATTCTTATCAGTCCGTTCGGCGCCTTTTTGATTCTTGCCGGCGGCACTTTAATCGGACTTTTGGTATTATTTAACACTTCCTTTGATCAAATCATAAGCCTAATTTTTAAATTCATTGTTTCGTGCAAAAATCTTTTGATCAGTGCCAGGGCGCCTAAGCCCAAGTTTGCCCAAAACAAAACGCCCCTCAAGCTGGAAGAGGAACCGCAGACTTCCAAACCGGAAAAACCGCCCCTCAAGGGACCCGAAGAACTGGCGCCCGTTCTCGTCAGCAACTTGCCCGGGGCAAAACCTACCGTTTGGCAATATCCGCCCCTCTCTCTCCTCTCCGACGGCTTCGGCGGAAAGGCTGACCGGGGAGACTTAAAGGGAAATGCCGCGATCATCGAAAAAACCCTCGACTCTTTCGGAATCTCGGCCCGCGTGGTCGAAGTTAACCTTGGTCCAGCGGTAACTCAATATGCCATCGAGGTCGCCCTAGGGACAAAGCTCTCAAAAATTACTGCTCTTGCCAATGACCTTGCCCTGGCCCTGGCCGCCCCCACCGGGCAAATCAGAATCGAAGCTCCTATCCCGGGCCGCTCTCTGGTTGGGCTTGAACTCCCTAACCGTTCCTTAGAATTTGTCACCCTAAAACAAATGCTGGAAAGCGAGGCCATGAAGCAATCGAAGTCGAAACTGACAGTCGCCCTGGGACTAGATGTCTCCGGCAATCCCAAGGTGGCCGATATTGCCAAAATGCCCCACGTTTTGATCGCCGGCCAAACCGGCTCGGGAAAATCGGTCCTTTTAAATTCCTGGATTGCCAACTTTCTCTTTCGTACTACACCAAACGAGGTAAAACTGATCTTAGTCGACCCCAAAAGAGTCGAGCTGACTCAATATAACGGCCTTCCTCACCTTCTTACTCCCGTTATCGTCGAGGTAGGAAAAGTCGTCTCCGCCCTAAAATGGGCTATGTCTGAAATGGATCGCCGTTATAAGCTCTTTGCTCAAGTCGGCGCCAGAAACATAGACACTTATAATGAAATTTCCGGATTTCAGGCTCTTCCTTACATCGTTATCATTATTGACGAACTAGCCGACATTATTCTTTTTGCGCCCGCCGAGGTAGAAGATTCAATCTGTCGCATTGCCCAGATGTCACGGGCGACCGGCATCCATCTTATCATTTCTACACAAAGGCCCTCGGTTGATGTTCTGACGGGCCTAATTAAGGCTAATATTCCTTGCCGAATATCCTTTGCTGTTTCTTCCATGATTGACTCCAGGGTAATTGTCGATACGCCCGGGGCAGAAAAGCTGCTTGGCCGGGGCGACATGCTCTACATCCCTCCCGGACAGGCTAAGCCATCAAGAATCCAGGGGGCCTATGTTTCTGAACCGGAGATTCAAAGGCTAATCGAGTTTTTGCGCAAAAGCGGTGTTACCCCCGCCTACACGGAAGAGGTGGTGGAAATGCCTGTTAGATCGGGAAAAGCAATCATCGCCGGCACGGGAGAGGAAAAAGACGATCTTTTCGACGAAGCCCTAAGAATTGTTTGCCAATATGACCGCGCCTCGGCCTCTCTTCTCCAGCGCCGTCTCTCGATAGGCTATGCCCGAGCCGCCCGAATTCTGGACCAGTTAGAAGCGGCGGGCATCGTTGGCCCAGGTGAAGGAGCCAAACCGCGAGAAGTTCTGATCAAAAACGCAGATGAGTTTTTGCGCCAAGCGGAAACTCAAAACCCAATAGGTTGAAGCTCTTAGGCCTTTTGCGTGGGCTGACTCTTCTTTCCCAAAAAGAGCTGCAGAATAATAATCACTAAGAGCAGGAAAATTATACCCAGGCCAATTGCCCCTGTCAGCCCGATTCCGCCGACGGCTTCTCCCTTAGAACTGGGGGTTGATGTTGACGAAAGCGGAGCCGAAGTGGCCGGCTCGGTAATCTCGGGAATCTGGGTCGGGGCGACAGTACTCGACGGAGTAGATGTTCCTGTCGGAACAACTGCCTGAGTTGGGGTTAGAGTCGCACCAGGAGCTTGCGTAGGAGTGCTAGTCGGAGAAATAATAGGCACAAACTTCTCAAAAAGCGGCGGCTTAAATTTAATGGAAATGGTGGGCGTAGGGGTAGGAGTCGAGGTAGGAAGGGTAATGTGAATATCTCCAGGCAACCTAGGCTCAAAGGGAAGAGCCTGTGCGGTCGAGGTAAGAACAAAGGGGAAAGCTAACGATAACAATAGACTCAGAAAAATTATCTTCTTCATTATAAGCTTCATCATCAGGCCTTTTTGTAGAATACCATAAGTCTCCTTAAAGTCAAGCCCCTCTACCTCACACCTTAGAGACGGAATCCCGTTGACGCCTTTTGCAATTTCCTGCGGCTTTTAATTCCTTTGAGGCTCGTCAGGAAAAAAATCTCCTCATCCGGTTTTCGAACACCCTGGAAAACTCATTTTCATATTGAGAAAGATGAATTAATTCTATTGGCTCGGTAAATGTTTTTGCGATTTGGTTCTTATCTGCCTTGGTATTCTCCGCTACCCAAGGAATAGTCTTGATATACTTACTTGCCGGAATAATAAACGCCACTCTCTTATAACCTGCCCAGGCACAAGCGCTAAGACACATCAAGCATGGTTCAATAATCGTTACCATGGTTAAACCGGGCGTGTAATTGGAGTGTTTTAACTTACAAACCATTTCTACTAGCATTCGCTCGGAATGTGCCGTAGCATCACAACCGGAGACCACCCAGCTCTCGGCCGAAGCGATAGTTCGCCCATCCTCCAACACTAATCCCGCGTTAGCTAAGTTACCCTTCTTGGCGGAATTAAGAGCCAGTTGCTTTAACAATTTTTGTTGTTCTTCTGTTAACTCCAGTTTAGACATGCGCCCCATTATATTGGGACGCGCTTACTGTCTCAAGTGAATAAATATTCACTTAGCACTGGGTACACAACTACATTGGGGTATGATAGACTTTGGAAATGATTGTTACTCCACTTCTCGCCTGTTTTTTGGAGAAAAAATCAACGACGTCTTTGGAGTTATCGTATCCTAGCTTAATCTTGAGCAGCGCGGACGGTTCTATCCATGATAATTCCCCTTCGTAACTTCGCTTGCTAACTTCACCTTTGGGATTTCGGCAATAATACGTTAACATAAAAGCGTGGCGAATAAATTCTCCCCGATTATTTTTGAATAGTACTTCGATAATAAGCGGCAAGCTCAACTTGCCGGTTAGTCCCAGGGCACGTAAACCCTCCATCGCTGATTGATAAACAAATTCATTGTTCTGCGTAAGAAAATAGGGAAGGCCAACGTACCCCAGGAATGGCTGATGGTCTCGTTTGACCACCAAAACTTTATTACTTTTTTCAATATACAGAAGAATTCCAGAGTTCAGAGGCAAATTACCCCAGCTTGGTATATCAGTGAAATAGGCAGTTAGCAACTTAGCTTTGTCTGTTAGTAAATAAACGCCTCTCCTAAAATCATGCCTAACCAAATCTAGGTTTTTTAATCTGTTCAGATGGTAAGTGAAGCGCTTCGGGTCCATCACCTTTGGCTTTATTTCATTAAAGCGCGATTCGGGGCGAAACGACATGCGCTTTAGTATCTGCCATTGGATTTCGTGCAGCCGGGGTAAGGCTTCGTTACTTGGAATAGCGATTTTCATCTTTGAAATGCCTTTCGTAGTTCTACTCTTGCTTGCTCTAAAATCATTCTTCTTTCCGGCTTTAAATTTTTACCGGCGCGATTAATGTAAAAATTAAGCATGGACATGGCCGATTGAAGCGGAGATGCCTTGCGCCGCAGGCTATCTTCCGCCGATTGTTTAAGAGAAAGGGCAATCCGCTCAGGGTCATCCCCAGTAAAAACTCCCTCTTCTAAGTCGAGGGAAAAACTATGCGTCGTTACATACCCCGACCAATTCTTTTTGGCACTCATTTCTGGCCGTAAATTACTTTCAGCATTTCTTTGGGCGAAAGAATTTCGATTTTCCCAACTTTCTTCTTTACAGACGGGTTATCCAGGTGTTTACGATCCAAGGTAACAAGATAATTACACCCCGTTAGAATACCGCCCGCAATAACATGGGCATCTTTAGGGTGAACCATACCCAAAAACGGCCCTATCTCCAATTCGGTTAACTTTTCCGTTACCAAAAGACGGTAATCGGTAATAAGCCGCTGAAGCGATATAGCGCTAATTTTCTTAAATTTAGCGATATTGGCCTCTAGTTCTTCGGTCACGGTTTGGGAAGTAACGCCGATGATCTTCTCCATTTTTACGAAGATAATCAGTTGACGAGAGCCTCCTGTGGCCGAATAAAGAGCGGAAAAAAGAGCGGAAGCGTCAAAAAATATTTTAAGCATCCTTTAGCTTAGCCAGCTTTTTAGGCAAACGATCGTCTTTTAAAAACTGCTCTAGCTCGGCTTTAGTATAAATTCGGTAAGGAGCCGGTTTCGCGATCGATTCAATAATCACTTGGTTGGCGACTTTTTTGGCCTGGACCATTTTGCCCTCCTCGAATCCTAATTCCTCACGCCAAACCTTAGGAATGGTAATCATTCCTTTAGACAAAACTTTCAGCCATTCTTCCTGGATAAATTGGGTTTGCGGCGCCATTTCTATAAGTTTAACTTTCTAACTTATTACATTCTAAACTTTCTGGTAAAATTTGTCAAGTGATTAATTTTCCCACATCGGATGTGGAATGGCTTCGCACACCGGCTTACTTAAGAATTTCTCTCTTTAATTTTTTCGCCTCCGAAAGAAAGAGCTCCCTCACGCTTTTCATATCCACTTCCTTGAGCATAATCGGCATATCAGCTAACTGGCTTACTTGCAAAAGATTCTCCCCTAGTTGCAAGGGGTCAACCACTATCTCAAATTTCTCCTGTCCTTTTTGGACAAGTTCGCGAAAATTCCAATCTTTCTTATTCTGCAAAATAAAGTACAGGTCAATGAAATCCCGTAAGCGCGGTCGAACAGTAAGGGTATGAGCTTTGTCAACGGCAATATCATACAGAGTTTCCACCAATAACCCATTTATGCTTTTCAGCGGTTCAATCGTGCCAAAAGGATATTGCCCAAAATCAATTTTGTATTTGGCTACCTCTCCTTTGGGGTAAAAGAAAAAAGTGTATAGCCCAAAGCCATGTTGGTATTCCACCTTATCTAGGGAAACTAGCAATTCGATTTGAGTGGCAAATTTCTTTAGGCTTGGCAGGGAGAGTTCTTCTTGAGTAAAAAAATCTAAATCTTCGGACTTTCGGTGGTGTAGATAATATTCAGCCAGAGCCGTTCCGCCTGCCAAATAAAATTCACGCGCCAGAGAAGTTTTCTTGAATAGAGAAAGCGCCTTCTTTTGAAAATCGCTTAGGACTGTTTTTATCCCCATAAGAGAAACTTGATAAATTCCCGTCTTTTGGGATCAAGGCGGTCACGGATAACCGGCCAATACCTTAAGAGCTCGACGCGATCAATTTTTTCGCCTTTATCTAGGCCGTAACTCAATTGTTGCTCAAGCTTCCAAATCTTGTATTTTCGGGGAAACTTCTTAAGATAGCTCTCATCTACAGACCAGTTTTTCATGTTTTACTAATGTAATTTTACCAAAAGCTCGAAGGAGATTCAAAAGTTCAATCTAGCGATATAGAAATTGAGGAGGCTGGCGAAGCTGACCCAGAAAAGATAGGGAATTAAAAGATAGGCAGCTACTTTTGAAAGGGGAAAGAATTTAAGAATGGTAAGGAGAATAAAAAGCCAAAGAACAAGGATTTCTAAAAAAGCAGCTAAGGGCAGACGCAATCCAAAAAAGATGATTGACCAAAGAGTGTTAAGGAGAAACTGGATGGCAAAAAAGGTCAGGGCGGTTTTTGCTCCCGCCAACTCTTTTTTACTCCAAACTAGGTAGAGAGAAATGCCCATCAAAAGATAGAGCAAGCCCCAAACAGGGCCAAATAACCAGTTGGGCGGATTAAACGAGGGCTTCTTAAGGCCAGCATACCAACTCCCTATCGCCGGCATCGTAAACACACTCCCGATTATCCCCGCCAGTTGGCAAATGATAATGGAGGTAACAAGTTTCATGGTTACAGTATATCACGAAGCATAGTTTTATATTTTATCCTACCAACACCTGGTGTTGGTTTAGGTAGTTTAGGTAGGGACTTCGGGATCGTAGTCTGCAGCGAGCGCTTACAAAAAAGCTCCTCATTTTCCCGTATCGGAGGCGGAATGGGCTTCAAGGGTGTTTGGGCTTTGGCGAAGAGAAGCATGCAATAACAGCCTTTTTCCCTCACATCCTGGGCAAAATTTACTACAAGCCTAACTGCTCGTCAGATAAACCGCTTGCATCAAGATTGGTGTCTTTAATTTCACTAATTTCTTTGTCTATTTGATTCAGTTCGGCATCAATTGCCACCGGCACTGACGCTTTATCTTTCTGATCAACTTTAGATATGGGTATAGGCGATGCTTCAGCGCTCGCCGTGACCTTTGCGTCTTGCGGGGCAGTCCGAGTGCCGGGTCCAGGATTCAACCTGCCTGACATAAACACCACAGCCCCGACAATTAAAACTACAATAATGGCATAAGGTAAATATTTAGTCATCTTTTATCACCTCCATTCATTTTGCTATTGAGCGCCAAGAACAAAGTGCCCGTAAGCGCTCCTTTCGGGCTACAGCCCAGTTATTGGGCTGCAGTAGGGCCGGGATTTTGCCCCTTAAGAGCCTGTAAATCAGGACGCAGAGTATTTCTGATAAATTCTCTGTTGGCCCTAATCTGGTCTCTCCATTTGGCCAGTGCTGTTCTGGCTTCTCCGAGGGCGGTTTTGAACGCCCCTTCCGAGTCGCCGCAGTCATACTGCTTGGCCTCTTTAAGCTTGTTAATGAAGGCCGTATAGAGACTTCTTCTGGTATTTCTCATCCCCTCCAGGGTTTGCAAATCGCTCCGCACCTTGGATACATCATAGCCTTTGGACTCCAGACGATTGATAAACTCATTGGCTCTTTCGGTAACCCTGGCCATACGGGCCTCGACATCATCATCGTGTTCTTCGTAGCGGCTGATTCGGGCATCAATGCGATTGTTGACTATGTCGCAGCGCCTTTCGACGCGATTTTCTCTTCTTTCCTGCACCCGTTCTCGCCAAGGCGCTAAAGTTGGACTTTGGGCTAATGCCGCCGGGGCCGACCCAAGTAGGAAAGAACCGGCCATCAGGCTTATAAATAATCCCCGTCTTATCGTCATAAATTCCACCTCCTTCCCTTTATTGTTACTTAGCTTGTTCATTTTAACTATTATACCGCAGTAGCGGTTTTATCTCCATGACCCCGGAAACGCCCTAGTCTTTAATACGCAACGAGGCCCGGCCGGAAATATATTTTTTAATACAGGCAAGAACTTCAGGAAAGTTGCTTTCCGTGCAGAACATATCAATAGGGTATATTCCCAGAAAAGCCCGTGAGATAAAAATGTATCTTTTCTTCTTATTAATTTTTATCAGGCGTGCTTCCTGCCAGGAAATAAATCTTTCCTCCCCGCTCTTGGCGGTTAAACCGGCGCCAATTGCGACGGGAGAACGGCCCAACACCCCCAAAATTATGGCTAGGCGGTGCACCTTACTGCTTGTTCCCTTAACGGTTTGATATAAACCTTTATTATCCACAGCATAATCGACATCAAATCCGCGCCAGAAAAGTAATACAAAAACAAGCAGGGTCAAAAAAATAATCAGAGCAATAAAGCCACCGGCAAAATAGATACCCGGCGCCTGCCGACTGATATCAATTTGTAAAGAGAAACCGCTAATGACAAATAGAAGTCCCAATAATATAAATATCGTTATCAAAAAGCCCAAAGTAATATTTCTCCAGATAAAGGAAGAAAAAAGAGGGATATGATACCGCCACTCCAATTTTTTCACCCTCTTATTGTACCACCCGTGAAAATGTTTTTCCGCCCGATATTTCACCGCCTTCTATATCCCGCCAACACCAGGTGTTGGTTTAGGTAGAAACTTCGGGATGTTAGTATATGCCAAGTGCTTGCAAAGAACTATTCCCCGCCTTGAATGCGATATGGCTTCATGCATAAGCGGTGAAAATAATTTCTCTACGAGAATCGCTAAAAGTAACATCAAAAGCCTCAAAAATATCTTTTCTTCCTAAAAGATTGAACTCAACTCCTAGCCGGGTCGAAAAACCAACGGTCGTGGGAATTTCAAAGTCGCCGAGCCGAATCGCCAGCTGGTGCAGATACACGGGAATAAGTCCGCCGTCGCCAACTTGAACATTTATTAATTTTCCTTTTTTGTAGTCGAAATTTAGGTCTTCAATTTCCGAAACTCTAAAAATGCTATAAGTAGCGCCAGTATCCACGAAAGCCCAAAACCGCCTCCAGGTCGCGCCAATCTTCAGGGCCAATGGGATATAGGGAATTGCTAACCCCTTGTGGGTCGTGTAAGGGAAGGTTAAAGAGCGCATACTAGTGACTCTTTGTGAGGAATCTGCAAGACCGAGGGTAAAATTTTTTTAACCTTTTGGGTGATTTTTTCTTCCACCTCTTGCCTGGTTTGGCCAAGAACATATTTTCCGGCCGCCACAGCAATATATTTTCCCGGATATTTTTCCACCAGTCTCTCGAAATTTTTCCTTATCCACTGGTCGTCTTTCTGGTTAATGTTTTTCATCTTAAATCCAATATAACAGCAAAGAAACCGAAAATCAAGACGCGTTCCATATCGGATGCGGAATAGTCTATTGTATCAGCTCTTCGACTAGTTCGGGAAACTCTTCAGAGCCCATGTCTTCTAATATGTAGTGGCCTTTGTGCTTTAGCTCTATTATCTTCCCGCCCAGGGCTCTATGGAAAATTTCCAAACTCCGTTTTCCATCCAACTCCTCGTTATCTGAAGTAAACATCACAATATTTGTTATTCGTTCTTTGATGGTTTTGTCAATCGGGTAGGTATAAAATTGTTCTCTAAATTTATCGCCCTTAACGGGAATTTTCCAGGGCGCAACCAATATCAGCTTTTTTATCTTCCGCTTTGTTTCTCCGAGCCAACGGACCAAAAATGCACACCCGCAACTGTGTCCGATTAGAATTGTATTACTGGTGACTTTGTATTTCTCAAATACTTTCTTAAATGATTTGTAATCGGGAAGCCACGGTCGCGGCATAAGAGAAATCACTGTTTTTATTCCCCGTGAATTTAACTCCTTCTTCACCCAAGGCATCCAGTGCTTGGCATATTCCCTCGTACTTTCTTCGCTCGCATCAGAAGGACACCCATGAACAATAATGCAACTAATTTTGTTAGTTTCCATATTTTCTGTTAATAACTATCTCCGAAACTTCCATATTTTTAGGAAAACCTCTCCCCAAACCATCGCTTGCCCCCGTAATTACTATCATGAGGAAATTATACCATTAAGTTCTGATTTATAATTAAACTTGGTTACTTGTTCTTAGCAAGCTTTGTTCGTAGGAATATATAGGTAGCTGCAATTGTCGAAAAGATCTCGATTATAAACAACTTTGGAGCACCAACTATATAGCCCAACAAGATGTCTTTGTTAGTTATTTTCTGCTGCGAATACAGGTCTAAGGCTCGTTGAATTTCTATATTTCTTCTTAGGTCAAATGGGTACAGCCAAAATATTTGGGGTCTTACATTACTTTCCAATCCTAATAAACAGAGCCAATAGCTGAGGTCATCAAAAACAAGGTGAAGAATCATTGCCATCCCCGCAACAATAAAAGTCTTTTTTGAGAATTTATTCTTAAACATAAGAGAAAGTACGGAAAAATATACTATTCCAGCGAGTGGAGTATGAGTTGGAAAATAATGGTGAGCCCCACCAGGATAGCCAAACAAATAAGGGACAAAGAAATCAAGATCAAATATAATTCCGCAGAAGACGATAAAAACAATCCCCTGAGCAGTAAGAGACTTACTCTTTTTCTCGCTCTCTTTAGCGAGTATATAAGATACCGCTAAATGCCCTGGTGGTAACATATAAGATGGGTCATAAACTTTCCGCATTCGCTGCGGAATAGCTTCGCACATCGGGCTGAACAGACTGGTCTAGAACCTTTTTATACTATAACTTATTTTTTTAATCAACCTATACGCAACCCAACCCTGCAGTTCTCCACAATATTACCCATAAAGTATGAATATTTATTTAGTATAAGCTCTCGTATCGAAACAATAGCTTGAGAATTACCCAAATATAAATTTCCTTGAATAGTTATACTTAGGTCATCATTTTGCTCTAGGCTTAAACTCACTCTTTTCGTAGCGTTTATAATCTCTAATCTGCTTGGTTGGCGAATAACGTCCCAAAAATCGCCCGTGAACAAAGTGAAACGAGTGCCTGAAAAGGTAATAATTGGCTGTTGGTTTTCGTTTTTCAGCATTCCATCAATCTGTAGAGAACTGCCCACAAACATAAAATCTAAGTATGAAGGGTTTGGATATCTATTTGGATCTTCTTCAAAAACTCTCGGAGTATTTATGAACGTTATACCACCTCCCAACCGGACTACTAAATCTGTGTCTGCGTGTAGTTCATCAAATAGACCCTCTACAAGACTATCAATTTTTGGTCTATTCTTAATTTTCTTCATTCTGTTAATGCGTGCTGTTTTAAGTTTTCCTTTTGAAAGTGTTGGTTCAAGGGCTCTGTGACACTGGTAGCAGAGATGTAAAAGGTTGTTAAAATCAAATTCACCACTATCGCTTTCGGGGGCTATATGTACATATTGGGAGAATTCAAATTTACCACAGTTCTCGCACTTAAAGCGTGCTCGCTGCCTTACTATTCGCTTATGATCTAATCTATTAGACATATTGTTAATACTTCTACATGGATCATGAACATGTCATTGCTAGGGGTGTCTCTTGGCTGAGCGGGCCGGTCTAGGACCCTTTCATCCTTATAGTAGTGTACCAAATCACGGCTAAGTGGAACAAATGGAACACATAAAAAGGAATTTAATGATATTGTTTGATATACTCATAATATGACTTTACACCAGTTATGTATTTATTGCGGTAAGACAGCGAATACTAAAGAACATATTCCCTCAAAACAATTTTTTAAAGATAAGTCTGACAAACCTCTTATAACCGTTCCTTCTTGTAAGGTATGTAATGCTGGATTTCAAAAAGATGAAGATTTCTTTAGACAATTTTACGTTTCTATGTTGATGGCGCGATCATCCGTGGCAAAAAAAATAATGGATGGTGAAATTTCCCGCTCCATATTAAGAAAGCCTGCTCTGGGTCATAAAATGTTCAGTCAAATGAAGCTGATAGATGCTTACACGAAGTCTGGATTATATAAAGGTAAGATGACCATGTATAAAGTTAGCGATACCGATAAAATCAGAATCGACCGTGTTGTAACGAAAATAATTAAAGGGCTTTTCTTTCATGAGTTTAGCACAACCTTACCTGAAGACTGGATTATTAAAATAATATGGATTACTCCAAAAGTTGAACAGGAGCAGAAACTCGATGTAATGGCAAAACAACCTTTTTGGCGAGTGATTAAAGAAGATACCTTTGCATATTGGGTAAATTATGTCCCAAAAAGTTTCCAGTCAGTCTGGTTATTGGATTTTTTCAAGATACCTTTGTTTTATGTTTTGGTGTTAGATAGAAAGACTGCCCATGAAGTGAAATAATGTCACTCAGCCATATAATTTTTATATTCTTCAACGTAGTTTGGGACGTTCTTGTTAAAAGAAAACAGTCTACTTTTTAATTCCTTATAATTTCTTAAAAGCTGCTGGTCTTTAGTCCTTTCTATACTTTTCTCAAGCTTTATAAGTGTGATATACGTTTCAATATATCGGTAAGAATGTAGATAATGATTTGCCAAATTATTTAAACAAAATGAAACCGAATCGTTGTCTCCTATCTCTTTAAATATGCTTATTGCCGTTTTTAAATCAGATATTGCCTCGTGGTCGTAGTGATCAATCCGTTTTAGGTCCACTTTTGAGTATTCCATCATGTCTCGGAATCTGCCATGAGGTAGAAAACTAATAGTTCTGGTCATTTGCTCAACTCTTAGATCAGAATATCTATTCTTCCAAATGGGAGAGCGGTAAAGGTAGATCATACCAAGAAGTTTTTTATTATTAGCCAATTTAGCGTTTTTTAAAGACTCTGAACAAATAGTATCTACTTGTTGTTCGCTATCTTTTATTTTCTTATCCAATTCTCTATATCGTTTTTCTTCCTCTTCTGTTGAAAAACCGAACCAATCCGGCGAGAGTTTAAACATCTTGCGAATATATTTCCAGCCCCCTATTTTTATAGACATCGCACTAGCTTTTCTCATTTGGAAGTAAGCTAAGTTGTCCATTCTTTTCTGAGTTTGCGAAATCTTTATTCCGTTATCACATAAAATCATGATTACTTTATAATCTTTTATTTGATCTAGGATAGACAGTAAAGCGTCATAAGCTTGGAGTTTCATCCCATCATCCTTTGAATTAGCCAAGACAGAAAATACCTTAACGGCTTCGTCTTTATTACCAGCATCCAATAAATGAACGCCATATTTTAGTAATTTCTCATCTTCCATAGGTATTTGATCCTAAAAATCATTTCACCCACTTTATGCTTTAGTACCCGAAACATAAACTTTAAACTTAGTGGGTATTTACTAAACCAAATGAAGTTAGTCCTTGGCTCATTTAAAAGAAAATATTTATAGGCGTGATGCCGAACCATTCTATTGTGATCTTGGACTCTAGAACTGGTAGTTTTGATGTATCCACGAAGATTTTGCCAACTAAATACTGCCATTGTAGTTGGAGAAAGAGTAATGGTTAATTCAATCGATTTTTGAGCGAGTCCATACCCGTAGAATCTTTGCCACTGGAGATCCGGGTTGAACATTATGCATGGATCATCGCAGGTAATGTATCCCGGTCTAGTTTCATCCGTACACATGAATGCTAAATTCATCTTTATAAGAACATCAGCTAAGTCAGGAAGTATTTTAAAAATACCTAGTTTGTGACTATTTGCTTTAAGTTTTTTATAATCGTCAACGATTTTGCTATGGGTATTATGCGCCTCGTCAAGTTTTTCCATTTTCTCAATTACTTCAGATAAAAAGCCTTCTACGGAATCTTTATGCCTTAACGTTCGCTGCATTAGCGCTGTTATAAAAACACATAGAACCATATGTTCTCTTTTACTTAAAGGGAGTCTTTTTTCGATTTTTTCTCGATATACTTTTGTATATTCAGCTTCAACGTTCGCTAAACTGGTTTCAATCGAATAATCTTTTTTTCCGCCAATATCGAGAGTATATAAGTCCTTAGCAAACAAAACATTTTTGATTTTGTCTAGCCTACCTTTACGTTCTGCTTTTGGAAAAATCCAAATAAGTGGTTCTTTATTATTTATGGATTCCTTTGTTGCAAAAGCCCTCAGATAACATTGAGGGACGTAATGTTGTTTTGTGGGTTTATTTTTCATTATCTCTAGATTTTAATTTTGAATTTACAAACTTAACTGTCATCCTAGGTTTCTTGGAATATTGTTTGAGGAATTCTTGATTTTCTTTGACAAGGTACACGGTGCAGTAAATTAACCCATCGTCTCTTTTCAAATCTCTACCGTTTAATAATCCCTGTCTTCTTAGTTTTTTTCGTGTTGCTGGGTGAAGATTATAGTCGTACTGTAATTGCCACTCTTTAATCCAAATCTTATTATCGTTGTCGTAAGTAAGAGCTGGGGTAACCTTTTTCTTAATATTGTTCCAACAATCTCGGCACCTTAAGCCTTTTGTGTTCCACCAAATATTATTTCCTTGATAATTATCGCCACAAACACCACAGGTATAAGGACCTTCTGTGGATTCAAGATAAAATCCTTTTATTCCTTCATTCTTCAGGCGGAGTTTACGGCGATGTTCTATTTGAGCTTGTTTATATAGAATCTCGAAAAAGCCAACCAACCTTTCGCCTTGTTCTCTCGCTTCCGCATCAGTTAAATCCTGACCATATTCCTTTTTGAAAATGTCTTTAAATTCTTGAACAGATTTATCTGATAAAGTCATTTTCAGGTAATTGTTTTTTCTTTTTTTGCTTTTTCTAATAACTTTTTTAGATCCTCAGCGGGAATTAGAGGACAAAATTGGCCCCAGACCCATCTTCCTTTTGCCCGACCGATTCTTCCAACGATATAGTAACCAATTCTGTATTCGATATCGCCTTTTTTCCATTGATACCGGCGAGCAATTTTACCCTCAAGACCTTCTTTTCTTAATCTTTCAATAAAAAGGACTTTTTCATTTAAATTACTTTGGAGCATAAAAGTCCAAGCTTCTCTGAAGAAAAAACGAACCCCCTTTCGGCCAATATCTTTGACCTTAATAACACTGTTTTTCTTAAAATATTCGTTTTTTCTTTTAATAAAATCTTCGGCTGAATTCGTTTTAGTTTTTGTTTTCTGAGTTGTCATTTCTTTTTTGAATTTTTGTAACTGCCTCTTTGGCGGCAGCGATATTATAATCTTTCTCCTTTTGACTAATTACTATCCTTCGAAGAATAGGCAAAGAATATTCTGTGCCAACTTTTCCTAAGGCCTTAATGGCACATTGCCTTACTTGTGGCTCAGGATCGAAAAGCATACCAATAAGGGGTTTTTCAGCAATATAAGAACCTATTTTGCCAAGAGCCGAGCAAGTAAGACGACGAACATTGCCATCTTCGTGTGACAAAAACTCGAGAAGAGTTCCAATGTTTCTTTCGTTTCCTTCATTGCCAATCAAAACTATACAAGATGCCAAATCATTAACTCTTTCTTTTAATAAAAGATTAACTACGGCTTTTAGATAATATCTTTGATAACCTTTCAGGAGACCATAGGTAGAGAAATTTATTTGATAACCTTGATCTCTAATTCTTTTGGACCGCGAACCAGTCAGAATTCTAACAAAATCGGTATCTCTTTTAATTATTTTCTTACCTTCCTCAAGACATTTTTGAACAATATCAAAAACTTCTTGATTCCATCTTGGAATATATGTTGTTTTATTCATAAAACCAATCCCATCTAGGATTATCTACTTCTAATAAATATATTCTCACGCCTAGGAGATAATTTAGCTAAAGTTTTTTTAGTAAGGCCAGATCGCCTTTAATTATAGCCTCTTTTTTCTCTCTTGACCACTTTTTGAGCTGGATTTCTCTTCGCATCGCTTCTATCCTCGTTGAATATTTTTC
>VGLL01000010.1 GCA_016866735.1 Candidatus Shapirobacteria bacterium | reverse complement strand
TTAGTCATTTCCGCGAGCCCAGCTCCCTTGCCGCCGAGAAGGTCTCTCATTGAAGCGTTACCTTCCGCTCTCCCTTCGCCAAAAAAGTAAACAAATTTTTGTTTTCCCATAAGAGGTTATTATGACTGGGACATAAATCCCTTAGCTCTTTAACAACTGAATAGATTTCACAAAGACCACCTCCTAAATTAGACTGTTTCTATAGTCTAAAAACAGAAAGGAGGTGGCAACTAATATTTTAGGTTCTCTGCCCGAACTTGTTAAGCTCTTAGTTTCTCTTACCGCGGGGTTTTCCTGGAGACAAAGAGAAGGAAGCAGGGGTAGACCATATGTCTACCAGACAAAGAACATTGTCAATGCCTTTATCGTCATGGTCTATTTCCGTCTCCGGTCTGTCAGGAGCTTAGCCAGATTTTTAGTTTCTCATTCTTACTGGGCCAAAGCTTGTGGTTTTACCGAACAGATACCCAGTTACCGCACCTTGTCAAGGCGACTGGTGGTTCTTGATAAACCAGCGGTTTGTTTTGCCAATCAGGTTATCCAGATCCTCTTAAGATATCATCTTATCTCTATCAGAATTATCTCTACTGATAGTTCTTTATGTGCGGCCTTGGGGAAAGTGGCTCATAAAAATCATCCCGAGAAGAAAGCCACCGATCCTGACGCGAGATGGGGTTGGAGCGAAAGCCGCGATTGGGTTTTCGGTTACAAACTCCACTTAACTTCAACCGTTCTCTTACCCGGGAAAACCTTGGCACCGCTGGCTTGGATAACCACTTCCGCTAACCTCCATGATTCTAAGTTGTTTCTTCCCTTAATGGAGAGAGCAACCGCACTAGCCAGAAGAGCAAGAAGAAGAATCAAGTTCTCTTTAGGCGATAAGGCCTACGATATTAACGAGAACTACTCTTTTTCCTTAGGCAATGACTTTAGATTGGTTACTCCAGTAAGGAGGTTTAAGAATCGTCGAGAAATCGCGCAGAAAGAATGGGCTAAAAGATTTGTTGATAGTCCCCAAGGTAAGGCCATTTATGGGCGAAGAGCAGACAATGAAAGACTGTTTGCGCAACTGAAAGATTTGTTTCTTATTGATCCCTTACCCGTAAAAGGACAATGCAAAGTAGCCAGTTATCTTTCCGTTGTCTGTCTGGCTTACCTTCTGGGAATTCTCTACAACCATTTGAATGGCCGATCCTTAAGAGCGATTAAATCTCTGGCAACCTAAAGATATTAGCCAACCATTTCTGATCGAGCTAAGCTCGATTTCTGAATTCTATTCAGTTATCAAAGTGCGAGAATGAATTATGTCTCACTCACAAGAGGTTATTATAACAGCTTTTAATTAACATGGGGGAGTGGCAGTTTGCCTCGAGGCAAATTTGGCATATGGGCCGCCTTAGTATTACAATTTAGTTATTAATGATTTCTATCAGGAAGTTTTTTAAAACTCTTGGTCCAGGGGTGATAACCGGTGCGGCCGACGACGATCCCTCGGGTATTGCTACCTATACGCAAGCGGGGGCGCAGTTTGGCTACGGCCAGCTGTGGACCGCTTTTTTTATACTGCCGCTGCAAAGCGCTATTCAGGAGGCCTGCGCCAGAATAGGTGCCGTAAAAGGGAAGGGGATTGCCGCAGTGGTGAAAGAGCATTATGGAAAAAAAGTTCTTTACCCAGCAGTTACTCTTGTTCTTTTGGCCAATGTCATTAATATCGGCGCCGACCTTGGGGCTATGGCGGCGGCAGCACGGCTTATTTTTCCCATTAATTTTGCCGTTTTGGCCATCGGCTTTACGGTTCTTATTTTGGCCCTTGAAATATTTACCTCTTATCGGCTTTATGCCAATATTTTAAAGTGGTTTTCTTTGTCCCTGCTCGCCTATCCTTTGACAATTCTTATTATTCAGGCCCCCTGGGCGACGATTCTTAAGGCTACGTTTATCCCCCACCTTGAATTCACTTTCCCGTTTCTGTTCATTATGACGGCCGTTCTCGGTACGACAATTTCTCCGTATATGTTCTTTTGGCAGGCCTCGGAGGAAGTAGAAGAAGAGCGAAAAAACAACTTAATTGGATGGGATAAAAAACCGCGTATCGGGCGTTTCTTTATACAAAATCTTCGGCTTGATAATTTCCTTGGTATGTGCTTCTCCGGGCTTGGGACCTGGTCTATTATCGTGGTGGCGGCGACAACGTTACATGCCAATGGAATTACCAACATTGCCTCTTCCGCTGATGCCGCGAAAGCCCTTGAACCGTTGGTGGCCACTTTTCCCCACGCCGGTTTTTTGGCGAAACTTCTTTTTTCCTTCGGAATTATTGGGCTTGGGCTTTTAGCTATCCCGGTATTGGCCGGGTCAGCCTCATACGCCTTGTCAGAGGCATTCTCCTGGAGGGAGGGCCTTTACCTCAAGCTTAGACAAGCAGGCGGGTTTTATGGCCTAATTATTGCCGCAACCCTTGTAGGGCTTTTAATTAACCTTGTGGGAATAGATCCTGTTGGGGCACTCGTTTTCTCGGCCGTAATAAATGGCCTTGTCGCCGTGCCCCTGATTCTAGTTATTGCCCTTATGGCGGGTAATGAAAAGATAATGGGAAAATATAAAAGCGGGTGGTTATCAAACTTTTTCGTCTGGCTTACTTTTATAGGGATGGCCATCGCCGCCCTGGCCATGTTTATTTCACTTTGTAAATAAGCGCATTAAATCGATAATTCTTTAAAAGTTGCCTATCTTTCCCGGATCGCCAATTCCTAACGATCAGGGATCGCATATAAAGAGTTAGAAATTCCGCAGGTGTGTGCGCATTTCACCCCAGGGGTGCAATTCCATCTTTTGGGTGGCATACCGGATTTGAACCGGCAACATCTGCCTCCACAGGGCAGCGCTCTACCATTGAGCTAATGCCACCATCATCCTTATTTTACCAATGCTTCTTGTTTTAAACAAGCTTTGACGTGTATAATTTCAAGTATATAATATTAAGACTCCCATGCCAGCGAGGCTGAAGCAAAAAAAAGTTTTTTTTATTCTCGCCCTGATTCTTCTGGGCGGGTTTTTGCTGGTTAGAAATCCAGGCAGTAAGAAAGAGGAATTTAAAATTGCCAAGGTTGAACGCAAAACCTTAACCAAAACGATTTCGGCGTCCGGAAAGGTTACTTCGGAAAGAGAGGTCAATCTTAAATTTCAAACTTCTGGGGAAATGGTTTGGGTGCGAGTTAAAGAGGGAGATACGGTAAAAAAATGGCAGGCAATTGCTTCATTAGATAAAAGAGAGCTGCAAAAAAGGTTTCAAAAATACGCCAACGACTATCTTGGTGAACGTGGCGACTTTGAGCAAACTCAAGATGATTACCAAGAGACTAGAGACCGAAAGTTAGTGACCGATACGATCCAAAGGACACTAGATAAAGCCCAATACGATTTAAATAAAGCCGTTTTAGATTACGAGATTGCCGATCTTGCGGTAAAATTTGCCACTATTTATTCGCCCATTGACGGCATCGTTACCCAAGTTGATATTCCTGTTGCCGGCGTCAATATCACCCCGGCGACGGCTACTTTTACGGTCACAGACCCGAGTGCAGTTGTTTTTAGCGCCAACGCTGACGAGGTGGATGTAGGTCAAATCAGACTAGGCCAGGAAGCCACCATTACTTTGGACGCCTACCCTGATGAAGAATTCAGGGGCAAAATCGAAAAAATAAATTTTACCGCCGTGGGAACTTCCGGCGGCGGAACGGCCTATCCGGTTACGGTCGCGCTGACGCAAAACGAAGATCTTAAGTTTAAAGTCGGCATGAACGGCGACTTAGGAGTAGTAACCGCCACAAGAGAGGGTGTTTTGGCCATTTCCGGCTCGGCGATATTTGCCAGGGAGGATAAGAAATATGTCTGGTTGGTCACTGGCGGAAAAGCGACTAAAAAGGAAGTAAAAGTGGGTCTTGAAACCGATGACGAAAGCGAGATTATTGAAGGATTAGGTGAGAATGACAGAATTATTGCCAAAGACTTAAGCAAGGTCAAAGAGGGAGAAAATGTCGTCAATACCACTCCTTAAGTTGGAAAATGTCTTCAAGATTTACAAAATAGATGATTTGCCAGTAAAAGCCCTGGATGGAGTTGACTTGGTGATTAAGAAGGGTGATTTTCTTTCCGTCATGGGGCCTTCTGGAAGCGGGAAATCAACCTTAATGCATATTGCCGGTTGCCTAGATATCCCGACCAGCGGAAAGGTGATTCTAGAGGGCGAAAATGTTTCCAGTCTGGGGGAAAAAGAACTGGCCAAGATTAGAAGCACGAAAATAGGCTTTGTTTTTCAAAGTTTTAATCTCGTCCCGCGGATGGAAGCTATCGATAATGTGCAGTTGCCGCTTATCTATGCGGGCATTAAAACGGCAGAGCGGGAAAGAAGGGCCACGGAAACTTTGATTGCGCTTGGCCTCAAGGAGCGCCTTCATCATTTTCCTAACCAGCTTTCTGGCGGTGAGCAGCAGAGGGTAGCTTTGGCAAGAGCTTTAGTTAATAGGCCGGCAATTATCCTTGCCGACGAGCCAACGGGGAATGTTGACTCGCATACCGCGAAAGAGATAATGGAGATTTTAACCAAATTAAATAAAGAAGGCAACACCCTGATCATTGTTACTCATGACCCGGAAGTGGCTAAATGGACTAAGAGGATTGTGAAAATTAAAGACGGTAAAATTGAAAATTAACTAAGATGACATTCTGGGAAAACCTACGCCTGGCCCTGGCGGCCCTTCGGGCAAACAAAGTACGCTCGGCACTCACCATGCTGGGAATTATTATCGGTGTTTCTTCGGTGATTCTCCTTGTTGCCATCGGTACCGGCTTATCCACTTATATTACCAACCAGCTTGAAGATTTAGGGGGAGACTCCCTTTTTGTGATGCCTGGTGAGTTAGAGATTGCTACTGGTGGCGGAGGCAGCGGGGGCATGCCGGGGGCGGGAGTGGGCGCTTCTAAATTCACCATTGACCACCTTGAAGATATCAAAAGGAACGCTAAAACCATAAAAGCCGTGATGGCCTACACCGAGAATAACGGCACCATCCGCTACAGGGGAAAAAGTAAAATTGCCCAGGTGGCCGGCGTCGGGCCGGAATATCAAGAAGTGAGAAATCAAAGAATAGACGAGGGTTCATTTTTCAACCTTTCGCAGTATAATGCCGCTAAAAAGGTAGTTGTCCTTGGCAAAACAGTCGCCCAAGAACTTTTTGACCAAGAAAGCCCGGTGGGCAAGAAAGTGACAATTTCCGACAAGCAATATGCCGTGGCTGGCGTTCTGGAAGAGAAAGGGGCTTTTGGCGGAATTGATCTGGATAACCAGGTTTTTATTCCCGCAACCACGGCCATGCGCCAGTTTGACATGCAATATCTGCAGTCTTTCTGGATTCAGTCTCAAGGAGCAGACACGATCGCAGCCACTAAAGAGGAGGTGGAGAAAATCTTAAGTAAAACCCTAGATGATGATCAATTCTCGGTAATAGACACGAAAAGCATACTCGGAGTTATTTCCCGCATTTTGGGGGTACTAACCGCGGCTTTGGGTGGCATTGCCGCCATTTCTTTATTGGTCGGCGGAATCGGCATTATGAATATCATGCTTGTTTCGGTAACAGAGAGAACTCGAGAAATTGGCCTGCGCAAAGCCGTAGGGGCAACTCCTCAAGTTATTTTGACTCAATTTTTGATCGAAGCAGTTATTCTCTCCCTGTTTGGCGGCCTAAGCGGGATAACCCTGGGAATATTAGGTTCTTTGGGAATAAGGCAATTTCTCACCACGAGCGTGACTCCTTGGTCGATTTTTTTGGCCTTTGGCGTTTCCGCACTAGTCGGCGTTATCTTTGGTGTCGCGCCGGCCGCTAAAGCCAGCCGCCTCAATCCGATTGATGCTTTAAGATATGAATAAAATCCAGCTTTTTAATGCTAGAATTAGAAAGTGATCAAGAAATTAGACTCTCTCGGAAGAGTGAGATTAATCTTTCTAATTCTGTTTGTCGGATTCCTCGTATACGCCAATTCGCTTCCTAACGCTTTTGTCTGGGATGATGAAGAACAGATTGTTAACAATCCCTATATAAAAAGTTGGCAGAACTTACCGCAAATTTTCTCTGGCAGTACCTTTTCCAGCGGCGGGGCAGGACTGACGGGCTGGTATTACAAACCCATTATGAGCCTATGGTTTATGGGTAATTTTTCTTTATGGAAGCTAAACCCCTTTGGCTTTCACTTGGCGCAGATTCTGCTTCATCTTACCAACGCAACCCTAATTTTTCTTTTTTTCACCCGTTTCTTTTCCAAGATAACGGCTCTTTTCGGCGCCCTTCTATTCGCTGTTCACCCCGCCCTTACTGAAGCCGTCGTTTATCCCGCCAGCAGCCAAGAGTTGCTTTATACTTTCTTTCTTCTTCTAATTTTTATAACAACGGGTAACGAGCTTTTGCAAAAAATATCACCTTTAATATTCCTACTTGCCCTTTTATCTAAAGAATCAGCTATTATTGCCCTCCCCTTGATTTCTCATTACTTATATTTCTTATTGAAAGACAAAGACGGGGCGTTTTATTTTGGTCTTTTGGGGTTTTTCGCCACGCTCTTTTATCTAATTCTTCGGCTGGCAATCGCGGGCATTCCTTTATCCGCTCCCCATCTTTCACCTATTTCTCAAGCTCCACTTTTGCAAAGGCTATTAACAATACCTTTTGAGCTTTGCTCATATTTAAGATTAATTTTCTTCCCCCTAAATCTCTTTATTGCCCAGCACCAGGTGATAGGAACCGTTAGTGATTTACGATTTCTGGCTGCCTTGCCATTGACGCTATTTTTTCTTATCGTCACCATTATTTTGGCAATTAAGGCTAAAAAGGTAACTGCGAGATTTTTCCTTCTGTGGTTCTTCTGCTCGATATTTATAGTCTTGAATGTTTTTCCACTTGATATGACCATCGCCGAGCGCTGGCTTTATTTTCCCCTAATTGGTTTCTTAGGTTTTACTTTGAGTGTTGTATCAGAATATAAGCAAAAAATACCCGCGCGCCTTATTTACCTGGTACTAATTATTCTTTTTCTTTTCTCTGCGCGCACAGTAATACGGAATGCAAACTGGAGGAATGGGCTAACTCTTTTCCGGCACGATAGTGCTTATGCCAAAGATTCTTTTGATCTCCAAAACAACCTTGGTGTTGAGCTTTTTCGAGTCGGCAAAACCGAAGAGGCGAAACCCTACTTCGAGCGCTCAATTAAACTTATGCCAAAATGGTGGACTTCCTATAGCAATCTGGGAGCAGTTTATGAGCGAAAAGGTGATTTAATAAAAGCTCAAGAACTGTATGAGAAATCAATTAAGAATGGCGATTATTACTTAGCCTACGAGAATTTATGTTTCCTGCTAATCAAAACTGATTCATTAGAAGAAGCAAGCAAACTTTGCCAAGAGGGGACGCGAAGGTTTCCTGGTAATGCGCGCTTATGGCAAGTTTCGCAGGAGCTTAAGCGGTAAGAATAAAGGAATCAGCGAACCTCAAAGGCGTAGACGTGATTCTTGGTATCTTTGCGAATACAGGGTAAATTATTGAAAATAAAGCTATTAGCGACGATAATTGTTTTTTTCTTGCACTCCCTAATAATTTTATCTTCAAGCTTACTCATTTTATCTGGAAGAAGGTAAGTAAATACAACATCTGCCGGCGCAAGATCGGCTTTCCACAGATTTTTCCAATGTGCGCTAACAAACCCCCTGTATGGAGAAAGAAGGGCCCGAAGATTAGTAATCAAAACTAAAAAAGGATTAATTTCAAAGCCGCAGGCCTTGGCCCCCTTTTCCGCTGCCAGAAAGAGCAACTTGCCAGTGCCTGAACCAAGATCGTAAACAATCATGCCTTTTTTAATGCGTGCTAATTTAATCATAGATTTAGCCGCATTATTTGTTGATGGCGCTACTGGCGCACCCATAAAAGAGGCTAGGATAAAGTAGAATAAGAAAATTGCTAGAAGTAGCTGGAGTCCTATGAAAGGATAGTAAATAACTTGTTCCACGGCTACAGCGGGAAGTTAAAAATATTTGTATTTAAATTTTTTAAAACAGTCTTGAAGTTGAATTTTTAGCTCGTCATGTCCTTTTCCGCCTTTTAGAAATATTTCTCGGCGCCTAGCGTCTCGCTCTGAATAGAATGATTCATAGTGAATTAATGTTATCGGTAATCGATTTTTGGTGGCTAAAACAAATCCTCTCTCGTGTTTTTCTAGACGTTTTTTGAGATCAGGAGATGAGCCGATATAAAGCTTGCCATCCTTCTTGCTTAAAAGAATATAGACGTAATACATAGAATTTATGATAAATTTCACGCTCAGCGTGACTTTTATCGCGTTTAGTATGTGAGACGCTAAGCGTCTCAATCACCCCGCTTAGCGGGGTGCCCCTGGAGGGAGTCGAACCCCCAACCTTGTCGTTAGAACCGACCTGCTCTGTCCATTGAGCCACAGGGGCTCCTCACATTCGTTCGGAGTAAACTAGTTTACCCTGAACCCCAATTCAAAATTGGGGTGAATGGGAGCGGGATACCAGATTCGAACTGGCGTCTCCACCTTGGAAGGGTGGCATACTACCATTGTACTAATCCCGCACTTCACCTCTCGGGTCGGGGATGTGAGATTCGAACTCACAGCCTCACGGTCCCAAACCGTGCGCGCTACCGTTGCGCCAATCCCCGAATTTTCTGTCTTAATCATACTCCGTTCTAAATTAATTTTCAAATTAACTTTCCAATATGAATTGCCTCTTGACAGACGATTTTTCCGGTGTTAAATTTACCTGCACCTGGGGTATAGGTATATGAACCAAGACAAAAGGCAGGATGCCTTAATAAATTTTAGAAAAGCGCACAGCCTCTTAGGCAAGATTATTAAAATGGTCGAGGAAGGTAGTTATTGCATCAATGTTATGCAACAGAATTTAGCTGCGCTAGGCCTTCTAAAGTCTGCTCACCAAATGCTGATGGAGAACCATCTGAACACTTGTTTCAAGAAGGCGATGGGAACGACCAATGAAAAAAAGAAACAAGAGATGACCCAGGAAATTTTAAAAGTTACCAATCTTTTTAATAAATGAAGCAGGGAAAGGATAAGCTCTGGATGTCAGGGATTTTGGCCGGTATTTTACCGCATACATTTTGTATTCTCTTTGTTTTGCTCTCGATTATAGGGGCGACGACCGCTACCGTTTTCCTTAAACCCCTTCTTTTGCACAAAAACTTTTTCTATTTTTTAATCCTTCTCTCCTTTGCATTTGCCACGCTTTCAGCCTCACTCTATCTGGCTAAAAACGGTATCTTGTCTCTTGCCGGGCTAAAGAGAAAATGGCAATACCTTGGTCTTCTCTATGGCCTTACCGTGATAATTAATCTTTTCCTTTTCTTATTTATCTTTCCGGCAACTGCAAATTTCAATCGTCAAACAGCTGGTACTCTGTCTGCACCAAATCAAATAAAAGAAATTGCCTTGAAAGTCGAGATTCCCTGCTCGGGTCATGCTTCACTCATCACTGAAGAACTGAAGAAAAATAAGGGTGTTCAAGGTGTGGCTTTTGAATTACCCAATATTTTCCGCATTACTTACGAGACAACGATCACTAACCACGACGAAATCCTGGGCCTAGAAATTTTTAAGAGCTTCAAGCCGTCCATTCTCCCATGATGAAGGGTGTCCTGAAAATCTCCGGCATGCACTGCGCCTCCTGCGCGGCAAATATTGAAAATGCCCTTAGAAAAGAGAAGGGTGTATTATCGGTTAATGTTAACTTTGCCTCGGAGAAACTTTATTTGGAATATGAGGAGAAAATTGCCACTCCTGAAAAAATAAACGGTTTGCTCAAGAACTTGGGATATAAAGTAGGAAACGACAAAAAGGAACAGAACGATAAGATCAAAGAACTGAGAAAACGGTTAATTTTTGCCCTTCTTAGCGGCTTACCTATTGTTTACATGGTTATGGGAGAAATGATCGGTTTGCCGATACCATCCCGCTTAATGGCGGGAGAAAATTACGGCATTATCATTCAGCTTGTTTTGGCAACAGCTGTTATCATTTCCTCTTTTAATATCTGGGCTTCCGGTTTCAAAAATTTACTGCGGTTAGCCCCGAGTATGGATTCGCTTATTTTTATTGGCACGTCCCTCGCTTATTTTTACAGCTTGGCCATTACCATTTTGACATTTTTGGGCGGAAAACTTGAGGCCCATCTATATTATGAAAGCGCGGCGTTGATTTTAGTTTTCATTTCTTTGGGGAAATATCTTGAAGCAGAAACCTTAGGAAAAACCAGCGAGGCGATCAAAAAATTGATCGGGCTTCAGCCGAGAGAAGCAACAATAATCAAAATTAAAAATGAAAAATTTAAAATTAAGAATTACAATGAAAAATTCAAAATTCGAGAATGGATTGAAGCGAAAATTCCCATTTCAGAATTAGAAGTTGACGATATTGTCGTCATGAAACCTGGAGAGAAAATACCAACCGATGGAGTAGTAATTGACGGTTATTCCGGGGTTGATGAGAAGATGATAACAGGCGAAAGCGTTCCCGTGGAAAAAACGGTCGGCAGTGTCTTGATTGGCGGAACAGTCAACCAAACAGGCCGATTGGTCTTTAAGGTAACAAGGGTCGGCAAAGACACGATGCTGGCCCAAATTATAAAGATAGTTGAAGAAGCAATGGGTTCTAAGGCACCGATTCAGCTTTTAGCCGATAAAGTTTCTTTTTATTTTGTCCCGTCTGTAATTGGTATTGCCATTTTTGCCTTTGCTGTTTGGCTTTTACTGGGACAACCATTAGCTTTTGCCCTAACGGTTTTTGTGGCCGTTTTAATTATTGCTTGCCCTTGCGCTTTGGGTTTGGCCACGCCAACTGCGGTAATGATGGGAACAGGACTGGCGGCAAAAAACGGCATTTTAATTAAAAGCGGCAAGGCCTTGGAAATTGCCCGCGATGTTAATATGGTAATTTTTGACAAAACCGGCACTTTAACAAAGGGAGAGCCGACTGTGACTGACATCATTGAAATTAAAAATTCAAAATTGCAAATTCTTCGACTTGCCGCCTCGGTGGAGAAGAATTCCGAGCATCCGCTGGCGGAGGCAATTGTCATAAAAGCCAAAGAAGAAAGTCTTACCCTTAGCGCAGTTAAAGGATTTCAAGCCATCGTTGGGCAGGGTGTTTCCGCTTATCTTAAAAAGCGAAAAATACTTTTTGGGACCAGAAAACTGATGGCGGAAAATCAGATTGAAACCCATACCATAGAAGAAAAAATGATTGTTTTAGAAGACCAGGGTAAGACAGCCATGATTTTGGCGATTGATAATGATATTTTGGGAATCATTGCCGTTGCCGATACTCTTAAAGAGTATTCAAAGGAGGCAGTTAAGATTCTTCACCAAATGGGCAAAAAAGTAGCGATCATTACCGGAGATAATGGGAGAGTTGGGCAAGCCATTGCCGGACAGGTTGGCATAGACATGGTTTTGGCCGAGGTGTTACCCCAGGAAAAATCGGCCGAAATTAAAAAATTGCAAGGCGAAGGAAGGGTTGTGGCGATGGTAGGGGACGGAATAAATGATTCTCCCGCATTAGCTCAGGCTGATTTGGGAATTGCTCTTGGATCTGGCACCGATGTGGCTATAGAAACTGGAGATGTTATTCTGCTAAAGGATGACCTACGGGATGTGGTAACGGCCATTGATTTGAGCAAATATACTTTAAGTAAGATCAAACAGGGTCTCTTTTGGGCTTTCTTTTACAATATTATTGGTATTCCGGTAGCGGCGGGAACTTTGTACCCGCTTACCGGCTGGCTTTTAAATCCGAGCATTGCCGCAGCCGCAATGGCTTTCTCCTCGGTAAGTGTCGTCGCCAACGCTCTCTCAATGAAGTATTACCGGCCAACTATTTAAACAGAAGACTGCGCTCATTAGCGATGAGCGGGCCGCCCGCCTTAGGGCGGAGCGAGCCTCGCTCAAGTTCGCCTCGGGCGACTTGAGCGGGTGAAGGGAATCGGACCCTCTGTCTGCTCCTTGGCAAGGAGCCGTGTTACCGGTACACCACACCCGCCTACGTTACTGTGTAACTTCGGCGGGCAGGCCCGCTTTTAGTTGGGCTTGCCATCCGAAGCTTCAGCGCAGGATGGTGCCGAGAGCGTGAGTTGCACACGCATCCCAAGTTTTTCAGACTCGTGTCTTGACTACCTTGACTATCTCGGCCCTTCGACTCACGAAAAGCAAAGCGACGAATGGGTGACCGCTGGTGGATTTGAACCACCAACCTCTTCGATGTAAACGAAGCGCTCTGCCGTTGAGCCAAGCGGTCGCTCTGGCCTCGCTTCTAGGCGACTATATTTTAACAAAGTTATTCGGGGAAAAACAAGAGCATTATTCTTTTCCGTGATAGTATCTCTTGCCCCTTAGCTTTTCGGGTAAGAGGTCTTTTGTATTCAAAAATTTTGTAGGGGCATTAAGGATCTTAAGGGGAATCGAAAGATTTCCGTATTTCTTCACATCTTTTAGGGCCTCAAAATAGGCATCAACGGCCGAACGATCCTTTCTGGCTAGTGCCAGATAAACTGCGCCATGGGCCAGGTTCTCCTGGCATTCTGGAAAACCAATTTCATGGCAGGCCTGAAATACTTCATTGGCAACGACTAACGCAGTTGGCTGAGCCATGCCTATGTCTTCGCTAGCAAAAACAACCATACGCCTGGCGATAAAAAGCGGGTCTTCTCCTGCTTCAACCATGCGTGCTAGATAATATAAGGCGGCATCAACATTTGAGGCGCGCATGCTTTTAATGAAAGCGCTAATGGTATTGTAATGTTCCTCGCCATTGCGGTCAAAGGTAAGAGATTTGCGCTGGAGCGCATCTTCGATTTTTCCTATACCTAAGCTACGTTTGCCCCCCGCTAAACTTGCCGCTATTTCTATGGCATTAAGGGCAATTCTTGCATCCCCGTTACAGGATTCGATTAAAAACTCCCTGGCCTTACTATTAATCCTAACTTTTAGCTCTTTTTCTCCTCGCTCAATTATCTTTTGCAAGTCATCATGCGCTAACTGATTTAACACTAATACTCGGGAGCGCGAAAGTAGTGGGCCGATTACTTCAAAAGAGGGATTCTCGGTAGTGGCGCCGATTAGAATTATCGTTCCGTCTTCCACGTGTGGTAAAAAGGCGTCTTGTTGGGCCTTATTTAACCGGTGAATTTCGTCCATGAAGAGAATCGTTTTCTGGCCATAGGCCGAGAGTCGCTCCTTGGCCTCCGCCACTACTTTGCGAAAATCATCTAAACTGGCCGTCACAGCGGAAAAATGAAATAGGCAGGATTTGGTGTTATTGGCAATAATCTTGGCGAGGGTGGTCTTCCCGCAACCCGGCGGACCCCAAAGAATCAAAGAAACGAGTTGGTCATTTTCAATAAGTTTTCTTAGAATTCCGTTCGGCCCCACTAAATGTTTTTGTCCGGCAAATTCTTCAAGGGAATGTGGTCTAATTCTTTCCGCCAGGGGAGGCAAGACTTCGTTTTTCATCCTATGCGTTTTTTATATATTCAAATTCGAAAGTTTTCCAGGGGTGCGGCGATTGCTGCCATCCAATCGCTGCGCCATTCCTGGCTCAGCCTGACGGCCTCGAAAAAATTCGGCTCGAAGGTCCGCCATCGACGACAAAACAATGACGCAAAAATTCCATAAAAATTACTACTTAGAATATAACAATATGATAGCTACTATTCAAGCGGAAAGCACTAAAGTTGATATAATAATTACATGTACAATCTAATTACATATCCAACACAAATGGCCTCAATTAAGAAGAACAAGTGGAGAATGCAAGATTCAATTGATAAAAAACTAAGTCTAGGCGATTTAATAAGGGAGGAGGAAAAGCTCTGGAAATCAATCAAAAAAATCGCTGACGGCTCAGGGTCCCCTTCAATACATCTTAAATACTTTAAAGGTTCGAAACTCTTAGGATATGGTTGGGAATGGGCAGTTTATGAATTTAATAAAACTGAGGTAATCAAGGTGCCAGCAGGAATTTTTCCGGAAGTTAACAATAAAGATTATTTCAAGAATACGAACCTGGCCCACAATGTATGTAAAAAATTCCTGAGGGATTTTGTTGTAGAAAGCTCCTTTCAAAGAAAAAAATTCGACGGTAATTTGATAAACATCATCTTCCAAAAAAAGTTAAATTCAAAACAATGTCATTCCATTGTCGCTAAAGAATTACCGCAAATTTTAAGAAGAGATTTAGCGAAATTGGGAAAGGGATTGTTAAAAATGTTAAGTACTTGGGAATGGATGCCTGACATGAATCTATATGAAAAGTCTGTTGGTGGCAAGAGATTATGGAACATTTGGAATTTGATGCTTGAGAATGGGCACCCCCAGATTTTTGATTTTACTTCTTATTATGACGTTTTCCGGCTCTACCCGGAAAGAACAAAACAAGAGGTGAAAACTAAGGGCCAAAATTGGGAAAAATTCATTAAAGAACTTTCATCTTAAGTTCTATCTTTCTTCAACCATCTCAACTCGAGGAGGTTCTCGTAGAATTCTCGCATATTTATACTTAAACGCGCCATCAGAATATAATTCAATAATTCGCTCTGCAACCCACCTTGGGTCCAACATTGTGGTTGTATCTTTTTCTGTGTTAAGCCAAAAGTTGGTTTTCATTCCTGCTGGTCCGGCAACTAAAACTTTTCCAACCTGAGGATCAAGTGATACCGAATTAGCAAGCATTCCCAAGCCAGCTTTCACGGCCGTGTAAACTGGTTCGTATGTTCTTGGCGTCCACTGCGAAGTTGAGGTTATCGCAATAACTCCTGGCAATCTTTCCTGGCGGTTTAAAACTTTATTTAGGATAACAATAGGCGCAGTCAATCCTACGTTAATCATTTTTCTAATATCCGCATCGGATAGTTGGCTTATAGTGCCTTCCTGATAAAATCCGGCTGCAAGTACCAGCAAGTCGAGCGATCCTTGTATGTTTGACAAAGCTTTATCTATTTTCTCGCTTAATTGATCGGTGTATTGATCTACATCGAGATAAACAAACCTCAGTGGTTGGTCTTTTGGTTCCCTCCTGCCTGTCACATAAACAGTGTTGTCTCTTGTTGCTAGCAATTTTCCCAGTTCCAAACCCAGTCCAGAACTTCCTCCAAAGATCAGAATAGTATTATGTTCATTTTCTTTTGCCATGATTCTTAAGAAAGTATATCAAGACGGGTCAATATTTGCTGAATATGGCAGCGAAGCCGGGCAATTTATGCGCAGGAAAAATAATTGCGATAAACTTTTTTGCCCGATTCCTCCACATGATGCGTTCTCCGCGCGGCCATCCGCGGCCCGCGCATACCCTTCTGATCTCCTTGTGTGCTGTGGTACGAAAAAATTCGAACCGCATATTTCGAGTCGTATTAGCTCGCCCCTGCGGGGCTCGCTTCTCGCTCCGGCTCGGCCTTCGGCCTCGCCTCCGCTTGTTTCAAAGACGCGATTTTAAATTTGGCTTGCGAGCCAAATTTCACTGCTTTGCAGTGTTATTCTAACACAAAGAAAACATGGCAAAGGGCTATAAGCCCTTTCATGCCTCGCACAAGATACACCAAAGCTACAGGTGTAGAGCTTCGCTTGTGCTCGGCTGAAAAGCCAGCATATCTATAAATTACCATGCAAAATAAGGTAGAATGAATTATGGCAATACAAGCAGAAACTACAGAAGTTGAAGTATTTATAGATAGATTTCCAGAACGATCCGGAATAACTGAAAATCTTTTAGCTCCAAGAAACGAAATAGATAATGCAGGATTTAAAAGACGAATATACAACTACAAAGGATACTCCTTCTCTTTTAGAGGAAAGGAGGAATTGCCAGAATTTGGAACAGTTAATAAATCTAAAGTAGTTTTATTGGGATCCGATCCCGTACATGTTAGTTCTGACAGCTATCAGTCTTACAGAGATAAAATTATTAAAACCGATGAAAGTGCAGAAGATTTACCAACTCTTTATTTAGCAACGAAAGATATTCAGGGTGTAATTTCACTAGCATTAGAATTGGGTGCAACTGATCCACATTTAATAAGAATACTAGAGGAGGTTAAGTCTGGAATTTATTCTGGTCGCGCACTTGATTTAATGGACAAACTCATGGCTGTTAATTGTGTTACAGATAACGAAAAAGAATGGAGCCAAAAACTAGCAAGTGGCGATGCAGAAGCTATTGTTGCACTTTCAATTTTAGGTAGTGAAGAAGCAGGTAATTATATAAATTCCAAATTAGAACAAATGCGAGATTTAGATGCATTAAGAGAAATTACAGAGGAAAAAGGTAAACCTATGGACATTGAGAAACAAGTTTGTGTCCATGCCACTAAGTTTAAACCAAACGTAGTAGAAAACGGTTATGAGGTCAAAACAACTGGAGATGCAACAAACTGGGAGTATGTCAGAAACACTGTTCATGTCTCCTTAAACCACAAAGTAGTGAGCCATATGATGGGAAAATGGGATACAGCACCATATGTGCTCATTAGTCCTATGAAAGATGTAGTCCAGGAGAGTGGTTTGCCAGAATCTGATCAAGAATGGGATACTTGGTGGGTATTAAACCCCGGCGAAACATTAAAATTTCCAAATAGCATATTAGTAGAACCAGGAAAAATGCCATTTAACACGCTTTATGTCATTGGTGAAAAAACATCTACTTTCAAAGGTGAAGGTTATACTATGGATGACTTATTAAATACCGAAAAAGTGACTGGATCAAATATCGATTTGTTAAGTAGTTTTAAATCTATACTTTTTCCTAATTATTCTGAAGACGAGAATTTAAAAGCATTTATTGATTCTAATTGGGATGTTGAAAAAATATCTCAATTGCTTATTGAAAAATATTTTCCTAATGAACGTTACCCGGAAGAAAGAAAGGGAAAGAGTTTTTTGGAAATCATTAGATATCATGTCTCTTCATGGAATGATACTGAGTTGTTTGATCAAAAAATTAAAGTTTCTGAAAACATATTAATTGCCGATAGAGTTACAGAAATACTAAACGATCTTGGAATTTCACAAGCATTTAAGGGAAAGGCGGAGGACTTTGAACAGATGCTTCAAACACTTTCAGAATATATATCAAAAGACATTGAGGGAGATATTTTTAGTAATCTAAGTTCGTTGGTAGTTAGTCAAACAGTCGAAAAAATGGGATATAAAGCTACGGGCGGTGGAAACTGGCCAAGTGCACATAATGGTTCGTCTTATGATTGGCTAACAAAGGGACATTTTGTTGCAGTTGATAACGCAAAAAAATTAGGTGGCACAGATGATGATAGTACAGAGATTAGGGGTGAGTTCGATTGGAGAAAATTTGATCCAACTTGGTATGTTTTACCTGAAGTTAATGCCAAAACCCGTAGAGTAATATATGCATCAGGTGCGTTTAACTCACGGGAAGAATAATATAACTATTGAACTTTTAACTTCACAGAGTAAATTTAAATTAGGACGCGCGACAGCTAATCGCTGTCGAAAAATTTTTGCATTTTGAAAACATAAAAGCAGATTTCGAGCCAGCACTTGCGGAAGGCGAAGGCCTTTGGCCGAGCCGGAGCGAGAAGCGAGCCCCGCAGGGGCGAGCTAATACGACTCGAAATATGCGGTTCGAATTTTTTCGTACCACAGCACTGACAAGGACATTGGCAAAAATTGTGTGTCCGCGCGCATACGGCCACGCAAATTTTTGACCAAGTTCAAGCCCAAAATGGGGTCAAAAGAGATTTGACGAAAACAA
>VGLL01000009.1 GCA_016866735.1 Candidatus Shapirobacteria bacterium | reverse complement strand
CAAGATAAAGCTTTAATCTTCTCCCCGATCTTAAAGCTTTTTCCAATGCTTCTTTTGTAGGGTATATCCTCTCTACTCCCCTATTTAAAACCTCATCAATTTTATCCATAAACCCTCTTGACAAATATTTTCCTTAATGCTAAAATAAACTCACTTTCACTCAAGAGCCTCGATCTTCGAGGTTCTTGTTTTTTTTGTTAAGCCCTCGCTTCTAATAAGTTTATCAAAATTTAAGAATACATCGCAGTTTTTAATTAAACTGCCAGCGAGGAATTGCCTTTTAGCGATTACAATAACCTTCTTCCCCTCACTTCTTAGGAATTTCAAGGCGGCCTCAAAGTCGCCATCACCGGAAAAAAGCACAAATGTTTGGTAGTCCTCCAAACCTAAAAACATATCCAAGCTAATTTCTACATCCATATTGCATTTTGGACTTAGCAAGGAGATTCCTTTTCTATCTAATTTCTCGATTTCCTCGAGAAGGACCTTCCTTATTTTGGGGTCTAGGCTTTTAAGCATTCTGCGATTAATGGGTTTCTGCAGAAGCTGCCTTAAGGAGATTTTATGATATTTTACCGACTTCGTCGTTATATCGTAACCAAAACTTCTTATTTTTTGGAAGAACGCAAACGAAGATGGATTCTGCGGGTCAGTCCCGTAATAGAAGCATATTCTCTCTACGCCTTGCTGCTTAAGCAGCTCAAAAAGCTTTTTCAGATCAAGGGTAACCGCTAAGCGGCTGAGCCAACTTTTAACATTTGCATAATCAATAAAGGCAATTGCCTTACCTTTGATATGTGCCTTAATCATTGCTATGTTTCAAATTGCTGTGTTTATTCTAACATAAACTTTTCTATTCGCTCAAATCAAGAACTTGAGTATTGGGTTGAGAGATAATTAATCTTGGGTCAAATTTTAATCCGGTATAGCGATCCCCGCCCGACCCTATAACGGATTTTTCCTGAATTACTTCTTTATCAATAAATTTAGGTATCTCTGGCGGAAGGCCAACTGGTGCAATACCTCCAGGCTCGGTATTTAATATTTCTGCAATTTCTGCCGCCGAAGCAATTCGTGGTTTTCTTAATCCTGGGATCTTTTTTGTGTCGACTCGCTTGTTACCCTGCAGAATGGCAATAGCCTTACTGCCATTTTTATCAATGAAAAGTAAAACTTTTATTATTTGAGTTAAAGGCACGCCATGTGTTTTGGCCGCGTCCTCGCTTGTTAAGGCATCACCGCCTGAATGATCTATAATCTCTGCCTCAATTTCGCCAGAAGCTATAAGCATTTTAACTTTTTCCCTTAGTGTTCTTGGTTCGTTAACCATAATTAGTTTGCTGCTATTTGCTATAAAATTTACATCGTTTTCTTATCAATGTCTTTTATTGTAAGGCTAAATAGTAGTATCTAGAAATTAATCTTTAGTTTACACCTATTGGCAATAAAACTGAATCTCTACTTCCGTGAACATCTGGTGTTTCTCTGGCGGTACCGCTGATATCTGCAAGGCGAACTCGCCCGCCCACAACCACAAAAAACAAGGCCAATCTTAGAAATTGCTCAGTCATTACTAGAGCTTGTGGACATTTTAGCTCTTCTCGGTTGATTGTAAAAAGCTTTTGGGGAATTCTTCTCTGTATAACAAAAATATCTTCATCGTTGAGTGCCTTTTGCCACAATGCTTTATCTTTTGCAGAGGACGATCCCAAGGCAACGCCGCTAGTGCCGCTCCCAGACGTTCGTTTTAAAACAAAACCTTCAGGAATAGCGTCAGGTTTACCTGCCAGCAAATGTGTTTCTGGCACTCGAGCTATCAGGGGTTCGCAATTCAATTCGCTTCCGCAAAAAAAAGATTTTGTTTTCTCATTAAATAATAATGCCAAAGCTGATTTTAGACCAAACATAGGTGCGGGTGGAATAAGACACTTTAATTCGCTTTTTTCCCACAGTAATTTCAGTAGATTTTCTTTATTGCGGTCTGTCATATTTGGAATATCAACAAACGCTGGAATCCTTACCCCACTGTTTAAGTGTCGAACTTCCCCGGAAGGTGTTATTTCAATTTCGGAAGGGGAAAGTACATTTATTTGGATTCCTCTTTCATCTAACTTCTGTCTTAAGAATTCCATTTCTGGTCTGTAAAATCTTTCAAGGTCGCCAATAATAATTGCTATTGGCTGGGGGAATTCATTCATTAGTTTTTCAAGCAATGGGACTACTCCTGGTAAAAATTTTTTGTCTCTTCCGTTTTCGTTCCCACTTTTTGTTGCCATATCCTTAGTCAAAGCGGCAAAACCGAATCCATGTTTTTTGTCGCCCTCAATTTCGGCAATAAAAAGATCTCCCTGCGTGTCGATCATGGCGTCAACTCTGAACATTAGTGGAATTTGCCTAACATTTCGGGCTATACGACGATCTGGCCGAGAAAGAGGTCTCAGTAAGGCTGTTGAAATTATCTCTCTAGTTTCTCTGGGGATTACTCTAAGCTCAGTCATTCTTGATAGGTCGGCCAAACAAGCAAAAAAATTTCCTAGGGCACCCCTAAGTTCTAATGCCTTTTGAATCGTTTCTATAGACAAGCGGGGGCAATCGGGCGATATTCGAAAAAAATGCCTTTCGTCACTAATTAACCCGGACCGAGCAACAACTTCTCTTATGATTTCTGTTTTTTCCCATGGATTAAACAATTCAGGCGGAGATGGAGATGTTGGTTTTTCTGGTGTCATGGTTTCTCCAAAAATTGCAAGCATTTATCGAGAAATTCTAAATCAGCTTTTAGCTTTCTAGAAAAAAATTTAGCTCTTTGGCTTTTAGGCACATTATTAGACTTGGCAAGAAGTTTTTTTCTTGCCTCAATAATTCCCCCCTTGAAGCTTTTAATGGCGAGCTTATGCCAACTCCTAAAGAGTAAAAGGGGGATATTTATCGGACTAGTTATGTTAGCAATTGCGTCTGCAGACTTTAATATTTTCGATTCCGGCCCTTCACCATCTAATATTCCCATAACCTTATTTGATAGGGTGGTATCTATTTGACTTTCTCTTAGCCATTTTTTAGCAAAAATAAAGGAGGATCGTTGATGATCTTTTACGCCTGGCCTGTTGGAAATATCATGAAAGATGATTGCTAGTGCTAGGTGGTCAGAAATAGCCCTATGAGTTAGTATTCGTACCCCCTTTTCTACCAAATCGGTGTGAATAATTACTTCCGGGCACTTTAATAACTCCTTTTTCAGGGTTTTTCTTGCTAAATTAATTATTAGTTTGTTATTTTTCATAGTGCACGGTGTAGGATTCGAACCCACGTAGGTCTTACGACCGGCAGATTTACAGTCTGCTGCAATTGGCCACTCTGCCACCCGTGCCGTTAAATAAACCAACAAAAAACCCGTCCTCTAACCACGCTTAGTGTGGTTAAGGGACGGGTCTCTGCCTTACCAGTTTACGGTGAACGCAGTGAACCGTGGTACCACCCTTGTTGCCAGAAGTTATAAATAAAAAATCCGCCCGAGGCGGATAACTCCTGACCTCTTAGGCACTCTGCTCCTTCGACAACGCTCAGGGCGACATGCCATATCGCTGTTACGGGCGAACCCGTCTCGCCTTTTTTGGCGGAAGCTCCCCAGGGTAATTCAGTCTTAAGAGTACGGTAGGTCTTTCACCCTTCGACTAGCTTGTGGCTAGGCTACTTCGCCTACTCTCTCCTGTCACCTCCTAATCCCTATTTCGCTGGTTCAGCGCCTTTAGAATTATTGAAGAAGATATTAACACGGAATTTGCCTTTTGTCAAGAGTTGTCTTAAAATTTTTTTATATGACCTGGCGGAGGCTTTGGAAAAGAAGAATGTGGCAGCTAAGGCAGTTTAGTGAGGGGCGGTCATACCGCCGACCACGGCGGACCAATGTCCACTTTGTGGCAAAACTGACCACTCTTTTCTTCTTTCTCGTTTCGCTTGGCCTTGTTCTTTCCCTTGTGCTGTTTGCGCTTGTGGCGAGAAGTTTACCGCAACCCGATAAGGTAATTCGCCGCGGGGGCTTTGCCACTCAAATATTTGACCGCAATGGCAAACAGCTTTATGATGTGTTTTCGAGACAAAGACGCGTTCCAGTTAAAATTGAGGCGATCCCAAAATACCTTAAGGATGCGACTGTCGCTATTGAGGACAAGGATTTCTATCGCCACCAAGGATTTGACGCCAAGGGGATCGGCAGAGCAATCTTTAACATCATCATCCACCGGCGGCTTCAAGGCGGCTCAACGCTAACCCAACAGCTAGTGAAAAATGTTTTATTGTCCTCGGAGCGCACCCTTATTAGAAAGCTTAAGGAATTTATTTTGGCGCTCCAAATTGAGCGCAAATACACCAAAGACCAAATTTTGGCCATGTACTTGAATGAAACTCCTTATGGCGGAACCGCCTGGGGTATTGAGGCGGCGGCGGAAACATACTTTGACAAGGAAGCCAAAGACTTAACGCTCGCCGAGACGGTTATTCTGGCTGGTTTGCCCCAGCGGCCTTCTTATTACTCTCCTTTTGGCTCAAACGCAAAAGCTTTTATTGGCAGAGCAGAGCAAGTTTTAAGGAGAATGAAAGAGGATGGCTATATCAGTCAGGAACAGGAGAAAAAGATTAAGGCCGAGCTTACGGAAGTAAAATTTGCCTCGGCGGGAGCCAACCTTAAGGCGCCCCACTTCATTATGTACGTTAGGGATCTTTTAACTAAAAAATATGGTGAGACATTGGTCGAAGGCGGTGGTTTAAAAGTAACAACCAGCCTTAATTTAGATCTTCAAGAGAAAGCCCAGGCGGTTTTAAGCGATGAAGTTAAAAAAGCAGAGAAACTGCAGATCACCAATGGGGCTGCAGTCGTAATCGATGCCAAAACTGGTGAGATATTGGCGATGATTGGCTCGAAAGATTACAATGACCCAAACTATGATGGCAAGGTAAACACTGCCCTGGCCCTGCGCCAACCCGGTTCAGCCATTAAGCCAGTTACCTATGTCACCGCCCTGAAAAGGGCATATACGCCCGCCACCTTGCTGATGGATACCCGAACCTCCTTCCCTGGTGGCGATAAGCCGGAATACGTGCCCGAGAACTACGACGGCAAGGAACGAGGCCCTCTTCAGATGCGCTTTGCTCTTGGTAATTCGATAAACATTACTGCCGTAAAAATGCTGGCAAAAGTGGGTATTAGGGAAATGCTGACGACAGCCTCTGATCTTGGAATTAGCACGCTCGCCCCAACAGTGGAGAACGTAAACCGCCTGGGGCTATCAGTAACGTTAGGTGGCGGTGAGGTACGCCTCTTAGAAATTACTTCTGCCTATGCCGCCTTTGCCAACAGTGGCTATAAGGCGGAACCGACAGCAATTCTTCGCGTGGAGGACAAAGACGGGAAGGTTCTTGAAGAATTCCGGCCAGTAACGGGTAAGAGAGTTTTGAGTTCCGAACAGGCCTTCTTAATTTCTGATATTTTGGCTGATAATTCGGCCCGTACACTTACTTTTGGGGAGCGCTCGGCGCTGGTTGTGTCAGGCTATAAAGTCGCGGTCAAAACGGGCACGACTAATGATCGGCGCGATAACTGGACTATCGGTTGGACACCGTCTCTTGCCGTCGGTGTCTGGGTGGGGAATAACGATAATTCGCCGATGAAGAAGGTTGATTCTGGGGTGTCAGGAGCAGCTCCAATCTGGAAGAAAATTCTTTTAGAAAGCCTCGGCGGTAGGGAGAGCGAAGATTTCATTGTTCCTTCGGGAATTGTAAGCGCGGAGGTGGATAGTGTTTCCGGCTATCGTGCTCACGATGGCTTTCCTTCAAGGGTAGAATATTTTATTAGGGGAACAGAGCCCTCTGACACGGAGGGAGATCCGGTTCACGTCAAACTCAAGGTTTGCAAGGGCTCAGGGAAACTGGCAACTCCGGTGGATATCTCTCGTGGTGATTATGACGAGAAAGAGTACTTTATTTTCAGAGAGAGCGACCCAACCGCCTTTCCTGGTGGCCTGAATAAATGGCAAGAAGGAATTGATCGCTGGATAACCAGCCAGACTGACTCGCGCCATCATCCGCCGACCGAATATTGCGAAAGCCAAAATCAAGTAGAAGTAAGAATCATAGAACCGCAGGACCAAACACAGGTGGGGACAAATTTTAACGTAAGAGCTGAACCAATTTCTACTAACGATATCACCCAGGTGGAAATTTTCGCAAACGGAGAATCAAAAGCAGTAATATCCTCGCCTCCCTACGAGCGAAAGATCTCACTGGTTGATGGCACTTACACTCTTAGAGTCAAGGCCAAAGACAATATAGGTAACGAGGGACAAAGGGAAATAAAAATAGGGGTTAATCTTCCCTGGAACTGGCAGCCGTCTCCCGCCCCTTCCCCCACTCCCACGGTTGCGCCTTCGCCTATGCCCACAACCTTGCCCAGCCCGACTTTTACGCCAACGGTCATTCCTACGCCCACGCCTTAAAGTTGCTTTAACTCGGCGGCGAATTTTATTTTCATTTTTTGGATAATTTCCTTTCTAATTTTTCCCACCTCCCTATCGGTCATGGTTCTTTCCTGATGTTGATAGGTGATTCTGAAAGTTCTTGTTTGATCAAATGAATCAAGTAAATCAACATTATTAATTAGGCCGTCTACCTGTTTAATTGACTGAATCATCTGCCCTACGTGCGTATATACTGGCACGTTAAAAGCGAGGTCTTCAATAATGGGTGGATATTTGGGTATGGGAGTATATGTTTTAAATACAGTGGCAAAATTCAGAAATGCCTCAAGGCCTATGTTAAGAATAGTTATTCTTTGAGCGATGCTAAAATTTTCTAGAAACTGGGGCGAAATTTCGCCCAAAACTCCTACGAATTCGCCTCTTATTTTAATTTCGGCGACGCGACCGGTAAGCCATGGTCCGTCGGTGTGCTCAAGCGGTATAAATTCCACATCGTTAATTCCCAATGCTTCTGCTAATGCTTCGAAATGACCCTTTAGGGTAAGGAAACTTTTTTCACCGCAATTAGCAGCAATTAAGACCTCGTTTTCAAAAATATCTCCGTTATTTTCATCCAGGAAAATTTTGGCCGACTCAAAAATTTTGAGTTTCTCTACCGACCCATTTTCGGCGATTACTTCCAAAATGCCGGGAATTAGGGAGCGACGGAGATAGATTCTGTCTTCGGACAAAGGATTTCTAAGCCTTGAGTGCGTTTCAATTGTATAGCCAGCCTTCTTGATAATATCCTCACCAATTAAAGAATAGGTATGGATTTCGGTAAATCCAAGGCCGACCAAGGTCTCCTTAACCTTCCTTCGCCAGAAAAATAAAGGTGGTGAGCCCTCGGCCCCCATTTGCTCTTGCGGGAGAGTGATGGGGATCCTATCATACCCAAGAATCCGGGCTACTTCCTCGGCAATATCCGCTTCAAGTGAAAGGTCTCTGCGGTAGGAAGGCACCGTAATAATTATCGAGTCTTTGTTTATCTCTAATTCAAGCGACAGTCTTTGCAGGATTCCTTTGACTTCTGCGCTGGTTAACGAAAGGCCCAAGAAGTTATTAAGCCAGGAAAGCGAAAGAGTGATTTCTTTTGGCTTAGAGAGGGGTTTTGTTTTAAGGTCAATAACGTCAGAGACGACTTTTGCGCCTGCCAACTCCTGCAATAATTGGGTCGCCCTAATTAAGGCCGGATACGTTAAATTATTTTCTAGGTCTTTCTCGAAGCGAGTTGAGGCTTCGGTACGCAATTTAAGAAATTTTGCTGAAAGCCGGTTATTAATAGCGTTAAAATTAGCGGCTTCTAAGACTATCGTCCTAGTTTGAAAAGTAATCTCGCTGTTCTTGCCACCCATAATGCCGGCAATACCAATGGCTTTTTTGCTATCGGCGATCATTAGAACCTGCCCGTTAAGATCTCTCCCGGCGCCGTCCAGGGTGGTTATCTGTTCTTTCGGCTGAGCCCGTCGGACTATAATTTTCCCCTTCTCCACTTTCTCGTAATCAAACGCGTGCAGGGGTTGGCCAAGTTCAAGCATCACGTAGTTAGTTATGTCAACCACGTTGTTGATCGGCCTAATGCCGCAGTTCTCTAAACCTGCTTGTAGCCACCTGGGCGAAGGGGCGACAGTGAGATTAGTTAAAACGACGGCATTATATCGCTGACATAAATCAGTTGCCTTGACTTCCACTGCTAATGGTAGTTTAGTCGCTGGTTTTAAGCGCGTTTTCGTCAGTCTGCCCAGGGGATCGTCGAGTTTTAGGTCAAAATAGCTGGCCACTTCTCTTGCCACGCCAAGGTGGGAAAAACAGTCAGGGCGGTTAGTAATTCCCTTGTTTTCAATGTCTATGATGGCATCTTCGCCTCTCCTGGTAATTGACTCGACCTCGACAAGCGAGAGAGTGATCTTCTCGGCTACCTGCTCTGGGGTGGCCTTGAGGCCGGGAATAAATTTTTTTAGCCAATGGTACGAAATAAGCATAAGATTTATGCCTAGAATTGTTGCAAGATTCTTAAATTCGCATTATTAAAAATGCGCATATCATTAACTTTATATTTAATCATTGCCAGGCGATGCGGCCCGAAGCAGAAAGCAAAGCCGGAGTATATTTCGGGATTTATCTTGGCGTTTTTTAATACCTGCGGGTGTATCATACCCGAACCCAAAAGCTCGAGCCAACCCGACCCGCCGCAGGCAGAACAGCCCTTGCCCTGGCAATGGGGACAGGATCCGGATATTTCCGCACACGGCTCAACATAGGGAAAGTAACTGGCCCGAAATTTCAGCTTGATTTCGTTGCCCAAAACAGAACGGAGAAGAAAATAAAGGGTGCCCTTAAGATCAGCAAAAGAAATGTTCTTTCCGACCGCAAACCCCTCATAATGAGTAAAATAGAACTCGTGAGTTGCGTCAGATCTTTCGCAGCGGTAAACCCAGCCGGGTATGGCAATCTTAAAAGGTGGTTTTAGTTTCTCCATGAGCATGACTTGGGCTGAAGAGGTGTGAGTTCTGGGCAAAAGGTTTTCTGTAATCCAGAAGGTGTCCTGCAAGTCGCGCGAAGGGTGGTGGGGCGGAATGTTGAGGGACTCAAAGTTATACCAGTCATTGACAATCTCGGGTGTCTCAACAATCTGGTAGCCCAGCTTCTCAAAGGCTTCTGTCAGTTCCCAAATGATTCGTGTCACCGGATTGAGGTGGCCGATTTCTGGCCTAATTCCGGGGGCGGTAACGTCAAGCCACTCCTCCTTTTCGTCTTGCCTCCTTGTAGCTTTTATCTTGGCGCCTTGGCTTGCAAGCGTATCTTCGATTGCTTTCTTGGCGTCATTAATTAACTTACCAATTTGAGCTTTATCGTTATCCGGTAGCTGTGGAATTGAACTTGTGAGTTTGGCTAGTCGCCCTTTTCTTCCAAGAAAGACTATCCGTAAACGGTCAATTTCAATCTTGTCTTTGGCATTGATGATTAAGCTTAATGCCTCGTTTTTAGTATTCAAAATTTGTTCACGCATAGCTGTTATTTACATTAGTACAAGTGCTACCAGGCTTATAGTCCCCTCTTGAGTATTGCATGGAGTTGAAGCCGCGCTCTTTCATCCTGATGACAATCATACAATATTTTATTGCAAGCCCTCAAGCCCCAAGGACCTAATCTATTCCGCATAATTTCTGCTCGTATTGTAGCGGCAGCCGGACTAGATTTGTCCAGCTGCTTAAGCTCCGTTCGTAGACGAGCTTGATTTGGTTCCAATGAACCAAGTCTTCTTCTGGCTTCATGTTCACAATAATTAGTCATTTTTTACTCCCTTTCTTTTATTGTTTCTAGAATTTATTTCCAAATTGATTGTGCCGAGGGATGGAATCGAACCATCATCCCAGGTTTTTCAGACCCGTGCCTTGACCGACTTGGCTACCTCGGCTTTTTAAAAATAAAAAAACCGCCCCTTTCTTAAGGGCGGTTAAGCAAGCTTATGGTGAGCTTGCCGAACCACGGTACCACCTTAATTTGGTGATTAACAATTTTTGACTAGTTTAAAACAAAAAAACTAGCCGTACAGCTAGTTAATCACCCTTATTAATCGAGTTCTGTACGGATGTCACAAACTCTATCGCTTTAACGGGCGCAACCCGGTTTTGCCTACTTGCCTCGCCCTAAGGCGGGCTTTCAGAAAACGGCTCAGAGGTGAATCCTCCTTCGATAAACTCAGGATACGTTCCTCTTCAAAGCCTTTAGCTAAATTTGAGGTCATTGTACTCCCCTATCGCCTTCCTGTCAAGTAGTCACTTTTTAATTATGGCTTCCCTTTCGGGGCCGACAGAAATATAGGAAATCTTTGTGCCGATTTGTTTTTCTAACTCCTGAATATACATCTTAGCCCGCGTAGGTAAACTTCCCCAGTTTCTAATCGTGTCAGTTGAAGTCTTCCATCCTGGTAAAATCTTGTAGATAGGCTTAACCTTTGCAAAAAAATTGGCGTCCCCATCTGCGTAATTTGCTCTTTTGCCCTTAAAGTTATAGCCAGTACAAATTTTTATTTCCTTGAAGTCGTCCAATATGTCTAACTTTGTCAAGGCTACTTCGCTTGCTCCGCATATCTTGCAGGCAAAGCGCACCATTTCTGCATCGAACCAGCCGCAGCGCCTAGGTCTGCCAGTAGTTGTTCCAAATTCATTGCCTCTTTCTCTTATTAGATTTCCGAGGCTGTTGTTTAACTCCGTGGGAAATGGCCCCTCCCCCACGCGTGTTGTATAGGCCTTGGCGATGGCGATTATTCTTTCTGGAATTATAGGTAATCCGCACGTTGAGTTAATTGAGCCGGGAACTATAGCAGAGGCCGTGCAAAATGGATACGTCCCCCAGTCATTATCTAGAAAAAAACCGTGTGCCCCTTCAAATAAAACTTTTTTTTCTTGGGTGACCGCCTTTTGGAGAATGGTTAATGTTTCATTAATATAGGGCTTAATTCCGATACGGTAGTGGCTAAATTCATCAAATATTTTTTGAAAATGCAAGATCTCGCCACCTAACGATTTTATAATCCTATTTTTAATTAATAGCTGAGTTTTTAACTTTAGCGCAAAAAGGTTGGGATTTAATAAATCAAAAACCCTGATGCCGTTATAACTTACCTTATCTGCATAAGTAGGTCCTATTCCCCTACCAGTTGTTCCTGTTTTTATTTTCCCTTTTGCCTCTTCATAAAGTTTGTCAAGAATTTTGTGATAAGGCATAATTAGATGGCAACGCGGAGAGATTAATAGGCGGCCCTTCATTTTGATTTCAGAATCGTCTAATAGCTTAATCTCTTTTAGAAGTACCTCAAGATCAAGAATTACGCCATTAGTGATAAGGCACCTTGCCTTTGGGTTGCAAATTCCCGAAGGGACAAGATGAAGAGGAAATTTTCCAAATTTATTTACAACGGTGTGGCCGGCGTTGTTCCCTCCGTGAAAACGAACGACAAAGTCCGCATTTTCGGATAATAAATCAACAATCTTGCCTTTTCCTTCATCGCCCCATTGGGCGCCAAAAACGCTAATGAGCATTAGTGTTCTCCATTGCAATTTTCTTTGCTAAGCCAATGTAATTAAGTGGGGAGAGTTTTCGTAATACACCCTTTGTTCTAGGATCAACCGAGAGATTATTTACAAATCTATCTAGTATTCCTTTAGTAACCTTTTTGCCGCGGGTAAGCTTTTTTAATTTTTCATAAGCATCTACTACGCCTTCGGTGCGCAGAATTGTTTGAATTCCCTCTGTAATTATTTCCCAGTGGCCCTCCAGCTCTTGGTTAATTTTTTTTTCATTTGGTGTAATTTTTCCCAGCCCGGAAATAATATTTTGGTAGGCAAATAGGCTGTGGGCTAAGGCTACCCCAAAAGTCCGCTTCACTGTTGAGTCGGACAGATCTCTTTGCAAACGGCTAATCGGTAATTTTCTTTCATAGAATTCAAATAAACTATTGGCGACTCCCAAATTGCCCTCGGCATTTTCAAAATCAATCGGGTTAACTTTCTGCGGCATTGTTGAAGATCCAGTCTCGTCGGATTTAGGAATCTGCACTAAATAATCATCGCTAATATACCGCCAAACATCTTGGCAAAAACCAATTAAAACGTTATTTAGGAGTTTTAACGCGGAAAAGTACTGTAGCCAATTATCGTAAGGCAAAATTTGGGTGGTAACATGATTTGGGGTTAACCCCAAAGCCAGCAGAAATTTATCGGAGAATTTTATCCAATCGATTTCCGAATAGGCAGCAACTAGGGCGTTAAAATTTCCAACTGCCCCATCAAGCTTGGCCTCGAATCGAAATTCCCTAATCTGTTCGAGAACTTTCTCAACTCTGGCCTCAAAGTTCTTTATTTCTTTTCCAATGGTTGTTGGTACCGCCGGTTGCCCGTGAGTTCGTCCCAATAGCAAAATGTTCGCCCAAATTTTTGCTTTTTGTTTCAGAACTAATAATAGGTTTAGAACCGCCGGGTAAATTATTTTATCCCGACTTTCCTTAAGCGCTAAGCCATAAGCAGGAATGGTAATATCGTAGGTGGTTAGACCAAAATGCACAAATGGCACATAAACACCATATCCTAATTTGTGAAGCTTATCATTAAGATAATATTGGATTGACTTAAAATCGTGGCGGGTGACCTTCTGTTTCGTTGTATCCCAGGTAGAATCAGCGGCAGAAATTTTGAAGGCATCCTCGCTATTAAATTTCTGATATATCGCTCGCCATCTTTTCTTATCATTTAGGGTCAGCTTTCTTCTTTTGAGAATATTGAGTAGGGCTATCGTGTATTCGACCTCGATCAAAATTCGATAACGCATATATGCAAATTCAGAAAAATAGTCACCCAGGGCAATAACATTTTTTCGATAGCGCCCATCGATGGGGGAAATTGCTGTTAGTTCTGAAAGGGACATATTATTTGCTAAATTTATTTAACATTCCCCTGCCGGCAACAAGACCGGTGACGGCAGCGCCCGTAATACTGCCAGAAAGGCCAGCCGCATCTCCGGCCACAAATAAACCTCCGATATTAGTTTCTAAATTATTACTGGTTTCGATTTTGGAGGACCGCAACTTGATTTCTGGAGCGTAAAGCAATGTGGAGCCAGAGTTTAGCCCCGGCATAACCTGGTCAAGATTATCCAACGCTTCCTTTATATTCACCACTATTCTATAAGGTAAGGCCATTGAGATATCTCCTGGCGTAACTTCGGTGAAGCTGGGTAAAACGTCGCTTTTCTTGATCCTTTCCCAGGTACTTCGCCGCCCTTTTTTAAAATCAGCCAAGCGTTGAAGTATCGGCCTGTTTCCGCCAATAGTTGAGGCCAGCTTAGCAATAGATAAGGCATAGGAAATTGTATTCTCCACGGGCTTAGTTAAACTTACTTCGCAGACTAAGGCGAAATTTGAGTTCGGTCCTTGATTATCTGAGTTAGAATGGCCGTTGACACTAAAAAAGCCATCGTAATCTTCTCTGGCCACATAGCCGTTTGGGCAGGGACAAAAGGTTCTCACAACGTCATCAAAAGTTGGGGTATAAACCATAAAAATTGACTCGTACATTACGTCCGTAAATTTTTTCATTATACCTGCGGGAAACTCTACGCGTACGCCGATCTCAATTTTGTCGAACGTATAAGGTATTTTATTTTTCGTACATATCTCCTGAAGCCACTTGGCGCCATACCTACCGGGGGCTAAAAGAACAGCTTTCGCGTTTATACTTGTGCCGCCGGCAATAATCGCTCCGCAACAAGAAGAATTTTTAATAATAAGATCAGCCGCCTCGGAGTTTGTTATGAAGCAAACTCCCCTCCGGGCAAGATATTTTTGAAATTTTAGAATAATCTTTGGGAGTAAGTCGGAACCAACGTGTCTTGCCTTTCTAACAAAAAGTCTAACGCCTTTTTTTCTGCACTCTTCCACCAGCTCGTCGGCTTGTTCCATTCGCGTGGGCGTGAGGGGCGCATTAACACCAAAAGATTGAAAAATCTTATCGACTTCATCCAAAAATAACTGATATTCCGCCGGGCTATAAAGGTGGAACATCTTCTCGTGGGAAAGAACGGGAGTAAAATGCAGTTTTCCGTCAGAAAAAGCTCCTGTTCCCCCCACGCCACTCATAAGTTCCCTCGACTCTCTATTCTCAACTAAATCTCCTCGCTCAATAATAGCGACACTCAGAGAGGGCTTTTTTCTTGTTAACTCGTAAGCCGCAAAGAGGCCGGCTGGGCCGGCGCCGACGATGATGCAGTCATAAAGCTTGCTTTTGGCCATTAAAAATCCCCCATTCCTGGGGGCTTTCCCTTTATTATTTTCTAACAGACTATCGGTAGCTTGTCAAGTGGCAGTATCAAGCTTAGCAAGAATTACCTTAATCGCTTCTGGGTCAGAAACCGCAAGATCCGCGAGAATTTTCCGGTCAAGGTCAATTCTGGCCGCTTTCAGGCCGTGAATAAAGTCCTGATAGTTTACGCCTGTTTCCGAGAGGGCGGCATTAATTCTGGTAATCCAGAGCCGGCGAAAATCCCGCTTTCTTAGTTTGCGGCCGTCATAGGCGTATTGCCCGGCATGGAGAACAGCTTCTCTCGCCACTTTATAAAGCCGGTGCTTCGTCATCCGGTAGCCTTTAGCGAGCTTAAGTATTTTCTTGTGACGTTTAATCCGCGGTGATTTTACTCTCATCTTATCCTCCCAGAATTTTCTTTATTTTCTTGGCCATTTTCCCTTCCGCCCGAAAGCCTCTCTTCAGGCGCCTAATCTGCGATTTATTTTTCGCTTTCCTTAGATGCCTAGAAAAGCTTGAGCCCGAAATTACTTTCCCGGTTTTTGTAATTCTGAATCTGCGTAATATTGATTTTCTAGTTTTGAACTTTGGCATTTTTATCCTTTTTCTCCGGAACAATAATAGTAAAAAATGTTTTTCCGAGCCATTTCGGTTCTCCTTCAGGCTTACCCCAGGCCGCCAGAGCCTCAAGATACCTTTTAAGCACTTCTACGCCAAATTCTTTGTGGGCAATCTGCCGGCCAGTAAAGAACACCGTTGCCTTAAGCCTGTTGCCTTCTTTAAGGTAACCCTCTCCTTTCTTGACGCGAAAGTCAAGGTCGGCCTTGCCAATAAAGGGTGTTAACCTTATTTCTTTTAATTCGCTGGTTTTTACGCCCCTTTTCTCTCCCTGGGCTTTTTTCTTTTCTAGATAAATAAACTTCTTGAAATCGATTAGCCTGGCTACCGGCGGATTTGCCGCCGCTGCCACCTCGACTAAATCAACTCCTTGTTCCCGGGCTTGCTCAAGCGCCTTCTCGAGAGGCAAAATCCCAACCTGTTTCCCTTTTTCGTCAACAACCCGTAGCTCTTTTGCCTGAATATACTGGTTTATGCAATAAAATTTCTTAAGCACTCAAAAGTTTTCTTTAATTTATCAGATTTGCCTTTTGGTTGCAATATCCTCTTTTATAAGATTAGTAAATTTTTCGAGAGACATTTCCCCCAAGACCTTTTCGCCACGAACTCTTATATTAACAGAATTTGCCTTAATCTCTCTATCGCCAACAACGACAATGTAGGGTATCTTTTGCATTTCTGCATCTCTGATCTTGGCTGAGGTAGTTTCATCGCGGTTGTCAAGCTCGGCACGGATTTCTTGGCCTTGAAGTTTCGCGCTCACTGATTGCGCATAATTAACATGCCTGTCTGCAATAGGAATGACCATTGATTGAACAGGAGCTAGCCAGACCGGAAACGCACCGGCGAAATGTTCCGTTAGAAAAGCCACAAATCTTACATGGGCACCTAGGGGGGCGCGGTGAATGCAAACCGGTACTTTCTCTTTCCCGTCTTTGTCGGTATATTTTAGGCCAAAAGCGCGTGGCAGGAAGAAATCGAGCTGATTTGTTGAGGCGGAAAATACCTTGCCCGTCACAGTTTTAATATTAAAGTCAATCTTTGGTCCGTAAAAAGCCGCCCCCCCCAATTCTATTTCGTAGGGAATTTTAGTTCTCTTTATATATTTTAAAGCGATACTTTCTGCTTTTTCCCAAATCTCATCATTGCCTAGATATTTCTTTTTATTTTTTGGGTCTCTTATGGCAAAGGAGAGGTAATAGTCTTTCTCCGTTAAGCCCAGTTTTTCGTAATAGTATTTGTGAAGTTCCATTACATTCTTAAATTCCTCCTCGGCCTGATCTTCCGCACAAAATATATGAGCATCATTTTGATGAATAGGCCCGCGTATTCTCATAATGCCATGGAGTTCTCCGGCTTTTTCGTAACGATAAACGGCTCCATACTCGGCAATCCTTAGTGGTAAATCGCGATAACTTCTCGGCTCAGATTTAAACACAAGATGATGGCCAGCGCAATTCATTGGCTTTAGATAATAATCATCCTTTTCTGCTTGTTCCTTTTCTGCCATGTGCATAGGGGGATACATACTTTCTAAGTAGTAAGGAACGTGCCCTGATATTTTGAAAATATTTTCTGAGGCGATATGCGGTGTTAGCACCCTATCGTAGCCCCATTTTTTCTCTGTTTCTTTAGCCCATTTTTCTAATTCTTCAGCAATAATTGCGCCATTGGGTAGGAGAGTAGCTAACCCCTGGCCTAGTTCATCGGAAAGAAAATAAAGCTTTAGCGACTGATTTAATTTTCGGTGATCTCGTTTTTTGGCTTCTTCCTGTTGCCAAAGATAGTAATCAAGTTCCTTTTGTGTCGGAAAGCATGTTCCGTAAATTCTCGTGAGCATTTTATTTTTCTCATCCCCATGCCAGTAGGCACCAGCAATCGACAATAGTTTGAAAGGACCTATTTTACCCGTAGATTCGACATGCGGGCCGGCGCAGAGATCAACAAATTCTCCACCTGTCCAATAAATAGTCGCTTTCTCCCCTCGCCGCCCAATACCATCAAGCCACTCTTGTTTATATTGGTTTTCCTTAAAAAGTTTTCGTGCTTCTTCGACAGAAATCTCCTCTTTTCTGATCGGTAGATTTGCCTTAATAATCCTTTTTATTTCCCCTTCAATATTGGGAAAGTCTGATTCTGATATCTTTATCTCTCCGGGATCAAAATCGAAATAGAATCCTTCAGCGGTGGCCGGCCCCATGGCCATTTTTATTCCGGGGAAAAGCCCAAGTATTGCCTGAGTCAAAACATGCTCGGCGCTATGCCTCATTATTTCTAGGTTTTCCTCTTCTTTTTTCATTTTGTCTGTCAGGTGCTTGCCCTGAGCCCTCCGAATCGGAGGGCGAATGGGTGGGCCCGGGAGGATTCGAACCTCCGACCTTTTCGATGTCAACGAAACGCTCTAACCAACTGAGCTACGTGCCCAAGCTACATTATAAATATTACTAAGTTAAGGCAAAAATGTAAAGGGAAAGATTATCCTGCCTGGGTTGCCATGTAGCGGTCGGCGGAGAGCATGAATTTGCTGCCTGATTTCTTAACTTGACCCCAATAGTAATTTTTCTTTTTCGCCCGGGCATTAAAAGCCGATAACCAGGCGGCCGAGCTATCAATTTTGCTCTTAAAAACTTTTATAAATGCCCTTAGCTTTTCAAAAAATGAAACGTGGTAGATACCAGGACTAACTGGCGTCTGAAAAGTGGCAATTTCAACTTCCTTCCCGAGATTATCCGTTGCCTTTGCCAGCTGACTTAGCTCTTCCTGTAGTGCCTTGGTCTGTAACAAAATTTGGCGTTCCTTGCCGTCGTAAACAAGCCTTTCTTCTCGCCTAATCCTTTCGGCTTGCAGATAAAAGCGTTCCTGGTATCTTTTCTCGAGCGCTTCGGCTTGCTCGGCAAACCCGCCCAAATTGACTGACGCGCCCCGAGTAATCTCTCCCCTGCCCTGGTTCTTTTTGGGGGGGTAATTAGCGGGACCTAAGTCTTTGATTGCTTCCAGAAAATCATCCGCACCCCTTGGTTCTGGAAATTTCTTTCTTTGACTTATCTTTCCCACACTTATTTATATTAAGTAATTATGGGACAAGCATATCAAAAATTTAGTAAAAAGTCAAATGTCTTTCTGCGGCGGATAATTTGGGCAATGAGATATTTTTGAGTTTCTAGGGCCTCTCTTTCTTTTTCGTCTTTTATTGCGGCAATAAATGCCTCAATCTCTTTTGGGTCAACGATAATTTTTTCCTCATTGGCAATTTGCGATAAGATAAACTCAATTTTTAAGGTTTCTTCTGC
>VGLL01000008.1 GCA_016866735.1 Candidatus Shapirobacteria bacterium | reverse complement strand
GTCTTTACTGCATAAGGGAAAAAATGATTATTATTGGTACCCCTCGAGCAGCTGGAACACGATGGAAAGTTTGGTGCAGGGCGACAGGGAATGGCGATTGCGCTTCTCTCCGGATGAGGTCGGCGACAGGGAGTGGACTTATCAGTTAAAGATGAAAGATAGTTCCGGGGAAATAACATTACCGACAGGATCGTTCCAGGTTAGTGATACGAACCTGCCCGGTCCGATCCGGGTATCGCCACAGGACAAAAACTATCTTGAAGACGCAAGGGGTAATTTCTTCTATGGAATCGGCACTAACAATAACGTTTTGTCGTCGATCGCCTTTGGCGACCCCGCCAACACCAGGTGGTGCCGCGGCACTTACATTTTCGAAGAACAGTTAGAGGAGCTGAAGAGCAACAAAATGAATGTCTTAAGACTAGGGCCGGGAAATGGATGGGGTTTCTCTTTTGAGTGGGGCAAGGGCGGTCTTGGCAATTACGACAACCGCCAAAAGCAAGCTTGGGCGCTGGACCATGTAATTGACTTTGCCAAAGAGAGAAACATTTATGTAATTCCCGTATTTGAATGGCAGGGATTTTTCCAGGACTGGACTCCCGCGCCAAAACCTACCGGAATCTACAATGAGTGGCCGTGGAACCCTTATAACGAAGTTAATGGCGGTCCCTTGCCCCAAAATTCGTCTCCGGCCTTTTGGACCGATGCCAAAGCCCAGAAGTATTACCAATGGAAACTCCGCTACCTTTCTGCCCGCTACTTTTATAACCGCAACATCCTCTTTTACGAGTTCTGGAATGAAACTCAAGTAAAGACAGACTGGCTAAGGAAAATGTATGACTACCTTAATGACCAAGATGTCACGCCACTACCCCATAAGCGCCTTTTGACCTTAAGCTACCACGGACTATATGACACTTTGGGCAGCACCGTAAAAGGCAACTTTTCTATCGTTGATGTCGCTAACTGGCACTGGTATGGCTGCAGAACTATTTATGGCCATGAGGGCACAGAGCCTGACGCAGGTTGCGAAGCTGGCCAAACAGGAGTCATGACGCTTTACGATAAACTAACTAAGTTCTCTCGCGATTATTTCGACGGCGGCAATAAACCAATTGGGTTAACCGAAATAGGCCTACTCGCGAATGAAGCGGCCGGATCGGATTACGCGTGGAACTGTAAGTATGATTCTAATTGCAATATATCTGGAAAATGTTGCTATCAAGTAGATGAGTTACGGCAGGCGGTCTGGACCACACTTATGGCGAAAGGTGCTGCGGTGGCTCCGTTCTACTGGTGGCTACCCCACAACAACTTGATCGATCCAACCCTCAAGCAGGGATACAATTATCAGTTTTATAAAACCATGGCCGATTTTCTCGAAGGTGAAGACTTGAGAAATACAGAGAGGTTTAAGCCGGCGACCTACTCGCCTAATAATAAGCTTTTAAGCTTAGGGCTCCGGAAAGGGTCAGAAAAGCTCATGATTTGGACTTTAAACACCGATAGCGACTGGGTAGAGATGATTAGGAAGAAGGCCTCGCCCCTGGGCATCGCGGATGTCTCCTGCGGCGTGCTCGAAATACCAGATCTTTCTGGCGGTACTTATCATCTCCAGATCTTTAATACCAGTACGGGCGCCTCGCTCGAAGATCGCCAAATCACCGCAGGAAACAAGGGCCTACTCCTGAGGCTGCCCACTTTCTCCAAGGATATTGCTGCGAAATTAACCTTTGTCTCTGCGGGAGTGGCCGCTGCTTCGGAGGCGGGTGTCGCTTCCGCTGCTAATGCCCAGTGGATACCCGTGGGCATCGGTTACAATAATCCCCAAAAAAACTGCCCTACGGCTTGTGCGGCTCAAGGAATGAAGTGTTCCACTGCCTGTCAGTCGCCTGCCAGTTCCGCCTGCAATACACCAATCGCCTGTTCCTACCGAATTAATAGTGTGGCTTGCCCCCTCCAAAGCTATGTCTGTGCTGATCCTAACTGGGGAGCCTGCCAAACTTGGTCTACCAGACTTGGTAATGGAAACTGTTGCTGCGAACCAATCGGACCGACTCCCGCTCTGCCTTTCAGCCCCCTTGAGCGCTGCCGCGTACAAGTCTTGGGCGGAACAAAACATAATGCGAATGATTGTCTGGTGGTCAAAGTAAGCCAAAATCCCCTCTATGCCAATGAGCCGAGCTGCTACCAATCCCCCATGGAAATCAATGCCCGCAATCTAATTAGTGGTCAGCCCACTTCTCAGCCTGTTTGTACCACCACTGGCTTTGGCCCCGAGAATCGAACCCAATTTTGCGTTTGGAATACTGCCGGGAAATCACAAAGCGCCTATTGGCTATCCAGCGATTACGCTGGGCATGGCGATGGCTGCCTTTCCGGCCAACCATGCTGTGATAAGCGCTTTACTTGTTCTGCCTTAGTTGGGCTCGGTCAACTACCTGGCGACCTCAATAATGATGGCCAGGTGAACGGAGCGGACGCGAAAATTATGCTCTCTCGCTATGGCACTACCGACCAAGAGGCCGACTTGAACAAAGACGGTGTTGTTGACGGCGCTGATTTTGCCGAGTTGAGGGCACTGCTATGAGAAACATGAATAAATACTGGGCAAAAGGGAACTTCTGGTGGGGAATGATTTCCTATCTTTTCCTTATCGGCGGGCTTGTAGCCGGCACGGTTCTCACTTCCCAAAGACAGATCATGACCGAGAAAGCTACTCTCGAACCAAAGGCGACCACCCAAGCGGCCATCGGAGCCAACGCCAATCTTTCTCTCGCTCTTGCTCCCGGCACGACTGCAGTACCTGTCGGACAAGAATTTGATGCCTATGTTAGCCTCAACACCGACGGGGCAGCCGCGATCGCTGCCGATCTTGCCATTACTTTTGACAAGACTAAGCTCCAACTGGTGAGTGTCACCCCCCAATCTCCCGGCAACTTGAAAACATTCACGCCAAGTGACGCCAACGGCGATTTTAGTCTCAATAGCCCGGCAAACATCGCCAAGGCTAATGATACCGGTAGAATCGAATTCGGAGCCAGTTCCTTTGACTGGGAAACCACCGCTGTTCTTGATGGCTACAATGGCTCTGGCGCCCTAGCCAACCTTCGTTTCAAGGCTCTCTCTCGCCCTGGCGCAGCCACCATCGGTTTTGACTTTGCCAATAACAGCCTGATTGAACAGGATACTAAAAACAGTATTCTGGTTAAGGCAAATAACCTCTCTTTTAATATTGACTGCCCCTTTTCGGGCAAAGTCAGCATCAAGGACCAAAATGGCAATCTCATAACTGATCCTCCCGCCCCGGGCTTTTCTATTACCAGCGTTGTCACTGACGCTAATGGCCAACCAGTTGGTCAAGCCACTCCCGCTCCCCAGATAATCAGCGGCGGCACCTTCTCCACCAGCCTTAATCTGCCGCAAAGTTATCTTAACGCCACTGCGGCGGTTACCCTTAGTTATCCCGACAACTACCGCATTGCCAATACCTGGTGCGTGAACACCGGCGAAGGAGGCTGCCCTGCTCTTTCCCCTGCGGCGGCTACGCTAAGGGGCTTCAAGATGGTCTGCGGGGCGAAATATGATTATGGCTGGGGATTAAGGCCTTGCGTTGAGAACTATGAGGGGGTTGGCGGTCCGGACGAAAAGTCTCTCTGTTGCTCAAAACATTGCTTGCCCATAGCCGGTGCGGGCATTTGTCTTTGTCTGCCCCAAGGAACCACTTCTGTTCCGCCCGGCACCTATTCTCTCCCTGCCCCTCTTCCTTCTCCTTCCTCGTTAAAGAGCGGTTCTCAGGAAATCCCTGCGGCTGACATCACTGATTTTGATCTTAATCACGATAAGAAGCTGAACTCGCTGGATTGGGGTATCTTGGTAGAACGGTGGAATCAGGGCCTAGTCAATGCCATTGATGTCTCCAGGTTCTTAAGCGCCTGGGCCAGCCAGAAAACGTCATAATCCCGCTTCCCTATTCGCGGTTGATTTCCAAGAGCCAAACTGGTATATTCTCCCTTAGAAAAACTAAATAGGGCCCGTAGTATACCGGTAACACGCCTCCATGGCATGGAGGAGTAGGGGGTCCGATTCCCCCCGGGTCCACCTTATTTTTCCACTTTGAATCCGGCTTGAGAAAAGTGGCGGTCAAAAGTCGCCACCCGCTTTAGCCCCACTCTTTCCATCAGGGCAAACGAGACACAATCGGTAAAGGAGAGATCGCGCCAAGCCTCTAAAAACCAGTTCCAGGCATTAGCCTCATCGGCAGCGGTGACGCGTATAATCTTTAGACTGGCAGCGTTCTGAATCACTAGCTCGCGAAATTCCTTCACTTTCGCCACCCCGCTTCGCTTGCGGATTAAGGTAAAAACCTCATCAAGAATATAATTGGAAGTCAAAAGAGAGGCATTTTCTGCCCGAAGTTTCTCCCAAATCCCCAGCGCTTCTTTGTAAAAATCATCTTTTTCGTCAAGAATCGCCTTAAAGAAACTGGTATCGATAAAAACAGGGCTTTGGGGCGCTTTAGCCATAAATCAATTTATCCTCTGCCGAAACGCCAAGCGGCTTATCCTTCTTCTTGGCTAACTTAGGTAAATCCCAGATAGTTAAAGTTCCCTTTTGCGGTTTAAGCCAGCCAGAAGTAAGGGTGCGCACGTTGTTTAATCCCTGAATCAATAACTTGAGATATTCATTGGTGCTCATGCCCGCCTCGGCCGCCAAGGTCTTAATTTGCAACCAGTCGGTATAAGGAAGCCGTAAATTGGTAGTTATCGTTTGCTCCATATCATACTAAAAATACCATAGTATAATTAGTATGTCAAGAGGAAATTGCATATTTGGCGACGAAAAACATCTGCCAGAGCCAGTAAGTGGGTGAAATCAGGAGTAGGAACAGCATTTTTTATCTTTTCGGCAGGACGATTATGGCAAAAAGGCTGGTAGTTCTTATAAAAGGCTTCTTCCGCTTCTATGTATTAATTAATACATAGATACAAATCATTCCGGCCACTTATCCTAGCTTAAGCGTTTTGAGATAACCTCGAACCTGTTCTTCCAAAAAGGATTGAATTTCGGCAGCCGAATATTTATCTCTGATAAACTCCATTGGCGATTCTTCCATATCCTCAAAATAGGATAACTGCTCTAAAAATAGCGCCTCGTTAAACTCTCCGGCGAACTTCTTTTTCGCTAACCCCACTACTTTCTTGAGGTTAACAACTTCTTCTTTTAAGAGAAAAAAGAGATCCACATAATCACGCCACATCGCTCTTCTACCAATCGTATGAGCTTTATCGGCGGCAATATCATAAACCGAGGCGAGGCTAATCGAACTCGTTTCCACCAAAGGATAAAGAGGCTTGTAACAATACCAAAAAAAAGTAATATCAATCATATCTTTTGTTTTAAAACTTATTTGGTCCTGATTGCTAACATAAAAGTCGCTTCTGCCAAAGATTTCCTTTGTCTTGAGGCGAAGGTAATTACCGACAGGGCTTTTAATAAAAACGTCGAAATCTGCCGACTTTCTGTGTCTTAACTGTAAGGCAAGCGCGGTCCCGCCGGCTAAATAACCATATTTTTTGAAATAAATAAGCCGGTAAAAAATCTCCTGCCGTTTTTTATCTAAGATCTCGGGGTATATTTTTGACATAATGTCTTTCGTCCAACTGTTGATTTTTAAGATTCAAAAGATAGTTTTTGACAAAATTAAATCTCGAGGCTTCGTAATCTTTATAGGGATGAGTGGTAAAAATTTTAATTATCTCTGCCTTCGGAAAAATTTTGAATAACCAAGCAATCTCTTCCAACCTTCCATAGGAAAATATTTGGTGAATAATGTAGCCCTTATCTTTCTCAAGGTCCAAGTGATTAACATCCACCGACCAAAGAACGCCTTGGAGTTTTTTGGGGATTTTTCTTTTGGCCATACCCTTATTTTATACCACTCTGCTTCGATTTTGCAAATTTTGGTATATACCTACCGTAGCTTTCAAAAATGATTATCCCGTCATCGGAATCAAGTTTCGTTAGAGAATCAAAGCTCCGTTAGGTATTACCCCCTCGTCTGAAAGCGAAGGGGTATATCACTTTCCTAAGGATTAATAAACACGCAATACTTTTAAAAGGATAAAGGCTAAGGCCAAAAAGAGAATAACCTGGAAGAGAGGAAGAAAGAGGGTAAGGACGAGACCAGCGAAAAAAGTGATAAAGACGATTGGGTCATAGGCGGGAAGAATACTAGCCTTAGCGAAAAGGAATAAAACGGAAAGAACTAAAAGATCGTAAGGATTAAAAAGCGGAAAAGAAAAGTCATAGCGAATGGCGGCAAACAAAAGCCCAGCAGCCAAAATGATAAAAAAATCGCGTTTTTGAAAATAAAAAGGGCCGATGTACATTTTAATTCCCCACCATTGCTGTCTGATATCGATTATACCAGCCAACACCGATAAGAGTAACCCCTGAATTAGTCAAAACTGCCTTATGCCCCGGACTCCCCCACCAGCCATCAACAATCGCTTGAGGCGTAGGATAACCGCAGCCAACCGTTTCGCCATAAAGACGACCGGTAAAGCCAGCCGCTTGAGCCCGGCTAAGAGGAGTAGAACCATCGCTGCCGCTATGACTGCAAAGACCATGCTCGGCCATATCACGGCTATGACCCCGGGCGGCCGCCACTAACTGAAAATTTACGGCTAGCTGACCAAGTCCCATCGCTTGACGACGTTGATTAATAAGGCTAACAATGTCCTGCTCTTGTTGGGTAAGATTGCCAATTACGGGCGGAGGTGTCGCTGTTGGCGGCAAACTTGGTTCGGTGGGAATTGGAGTTGGCGAAGGCTGGGGCGGCTCAGTTACCAAAGTAGGGGTCGGGGTTCCTCTTTCGGGCGGCGGTAAAGTTCGCGTCGGGCTGGGATAATTTATCGGCAGGCGGGTTGGGATCGGTAAAGGAGCACTTCCTGGCGATTTCCACGGAGGAGGAAGAGAAGGCGGAGTTTTTTTGGGTGCTATTCGTCCAACCAGAGAAGCTAAAAGCTTCGGAGAATCAACAATTCCCTGCCTAAATTCCGGCCGAACCATGGGCGTATTGGGATAGGTAACGTAGCACACTAGCAAAAAAGAAATGCCCAAGGCCAAAATCAAACTTAAAAGTATTTTCCTCGAGAGCTCTGGGGAAATCATACAATTGCTATCTTGAGTTTATCCATCAGAAGGCAGCTTTGTCAAGAAAGACATATTGACTTTTATGCCAAGCTAGACTACTTTCAATATGGGCCATTGTCAACAAAGACTATGGAAAGAGAAAAGTTTCCTAAATCGACTCTTCTGAGCCACAAAAACATCTTTCTTATTTCCGCCATCCTCTTCTTCTTCACCGTATCATTCATCGTCGCCAGTAAAATAAAATATCGCCAGGAACTCCGAAGAAAAGCGGTCCAGAGTCTGGCAACTGATTTCTACGGCACACCCATAAATTTTCTCACGGTTTTTGGCCAGCCCAATTTTAAAGAAGCTTCTGAGGATACGGTCACCGCTAATAAAATCTTCCATGCAGCTGGCATCGTTGTTGACACAAGCGTTCGACCTAACCGCATTTATGTAGCCGACTCGGGTAATAACCGTATCCTAGGCTTTGAAAGCCTCGGAACATGTAGTAACCAAACAAACACTAAATGTACAAATGATACCGATTGTTCTGGAGGAACCTGCGTTATTAATATTCATAAAGCAGCAGATAAGATCATTGGCCAGTCAAACGATTGGAGTACCACTTGCAATGGAGATAATAATTTGGGAATTTATACCCACCCTAGTTCCAGCACTCTTTGTTTCGCCGGCTTCCCGCGGGTAACCAATACCGGTGAAAACTGGAGAAAGAAAAATATCGATGTTGACGGGCAGGGCAATCTATACATTCCGGATGATTATAACAACCGAGTCTTAAAATTTAACCAACCTTTTAGCCAAGACACTTCCGGCGGCAAAGGTGATGCTATTGCTGATTTCGTCTGGGGTCAGGATGATTTTAACTCTAACCTGATCAACCGTGGCCACGGAAAAGATAATCCAGATAATCAATCACTTTACTTAAGCGAAGGCGGTTTCGATCATGTCTCCGCTCGAGGTGTTTCCGTTGACACGAACGGCAATGTTTGGGTCGCTGACACTTTCAACTATAGAGTCTTGCGCTTTGCGAGAGACACAAAAGCAGCCAATTTGGTCCTTGGCCAGGCCAACTTTGGGGCGCCAGATTCCAGTAATTGCCCTGCTTCTGACCTTAAAACGGCACCACTTAATAAAATGTGCACGCCCATTCTTGCCCGGATTCATCCCCAAACAGGCGACCTATTTGTCCTTGATGCCTATCCCGGGGGATTTCGTACGAGAATCCTGGTTTTTACACCACCATTCAGTAATGGGATGGCCGCCTCCAAGGTAATCATGCCCAATCAGGATAGGCCTATCACTGGCTATGACTATGTTTTCCGGGCTACTGGTCTTACCTTCAATACCTACAAGCAAGGCGACTATGCCAATGGCGAGGTTTGGGTCGACGAAGCTCTTGGGGGACTAAACAGAGTGAGTCTTCTTGATCAAAACGGGAACATTCTCAAGGTTATCGGCGCCATTGACAAGTACCATATGGGTTGCGATGGCGGCCTCTACGCTCAATGCAACCAAGAAATCTCCAAGAATTTTAACTTATGTTGGCCAGGAACAATCAGCCTAGATAATGCCAACAACATCTATATCGCCGACGAAAACTATCATCGCATCGCTCGTTATGCTCTCCCCTACCAAATCACTAACGGATGTCTGCCAAGTACCAACGGTGGTCTTTTCGATGGTGATTCCGGTAATAGTGTCAGCGGCTACAAGTGGGCTGGTAGTGTGGGAACATTCATCTTTGCCAACCAACTAGTCGTCAGAGATCGCTACCGCTACCTAGTCTGGAATGATTATTTAACTAAACCAACTGGGGCAAAAGCCGATTTAGTAGTTGGTCAGGCATCTGATACTGTTAAGGTTGGTAATTTCTTAGGGGGGAGAGGCACACATGCTATTGATGATGGTAATCGCCTGTGGACTTCTAACTCCTCTGGAAAAATCGTCATCTATCAGCTACCCTTTCGGGGAAACGATCAGCCACTAGTTAATTTCGTCAAACTCTATTGGGCTGATGACCAGCAAGAGATAGACTACAGCAATTTTGAAAGCGGCCTAGCTTTCGATAAGCAAAATAAGAAAGTATGGGCAGTAGATGGGAAAAACCATCGCCTCCTCCGCATTAGTAATTATAATGACTTCAATAACAAGCTTTTCGTCGATATGGTGATTGGCCAGAGAAACAAGGCAGAAACTAAATGCAATCACGATCAAGAAGAAAAAGACGGGAGAGCACCGACAGCTGAAAGTTTATGCGGACCCTCTTATATAGAGTTTGATAACTTTTCGAATTTATATGTCGTGGAAAATGCTTACGAGTGTCACGGAAACGATCGGATTACAATGTTTGCGGCAGATGATATTAAAAATGCTACCTCTCTCTTCCCTGGTCTGTCCGCCAAGAAAGTTTTTGTAAGCCAAAGCTTTACCCAACCAAGAACCTGCGATGTCTTTAATAAACTTGAGGAGCCATTTTCTCCTGTTAGCCTTGCTTTTAACAGCCGAAACCAGATGGTTGTCGGCAATGACGGTTATTATGGAATCCACGACGAACGGCATCTAAGGCAACTCTGGTTTTATAACGATCCTTTGAAAAAAAATGACAACGGTACATTTGTCCAAGGCCAAAAACCAGATGCTTACTTAAAACTGCCCATGGGGGCAGCGGGAGAAATTAATTTCGACAATCAAGACAATCTAATAATCCAAGACCATACTTGGCCTAGGGCCTGGCTGATAAATTTAGAGCGGGATCCTGCCTGGCTGGTTTATCTACATGGCATTCCGCCTTCTCCCACTCCCCGTCCGACTGCCACGCCCACACCTACACCAACTCGTACGCCCACACCTACACCAACTCGTACGCCCACACCTACACCTACCAGAACACCATCGCCTACACCGACTCGAACCCCAACTCCTACCCCAGCTCTCTCTCCCACCCCAACTCCTCGTAGTGCGTGCGTAGTGAAAAAAGGTGATATTGCCCCCGTGGGAAAACTGGATAACTTTATTAATTCTCTCGACTGGGCAGTCCTAGTTCACTACTGGACTACCGCCGAAATAACTGCCGATCTAAACTGCGACGGCCGAGTTAATGCTCTTGATGCCAGCATCATGCTCAACAATTTCTTTAAAAAAGGAAGTTAGAGACTGGGCCCTAAAGGCAATGCCGCTGGGGAATACAAATGTTCCTTATCCCGTCCCAACACGGGCAAAGAGATTTGTCGCGAACAAAACACTCTCTTTCTCCTGGTTCATAAGTTCCACCGAATCCTTCCTTGCCATTGTAAATCGAATAGCAATCTTTTCCCTCCTCCTCATAAACTCCTTTGCAGTTGCCAGAATCACAAAGAACATTCCATAAAGGGGCACATGGCGAGCAAGCAATAAGCCGACACTTTTCCTTGAGCGGTTGAGAGTAATCCTTTCCGAATTCGTATTCTACCAGCTTTTTATCATTTTTAAGAGCCTGGCGAGAGATTGCCTCGGGGCAAGCGCAACATCTATCCAATCTAATAGCAAAAACGCAATCGTTATCCGCCTGGCAAATCTCCGAACCAGCCGCTCCATCAGTTTGCGATTGATCGAGGAATTTAAAAGTGGAAAGCATGAGGTTAAAAGTATCGCCCAGCTGCCAATCGCTTGGAGTGTTAACAGAACTTCGGTCTTTGTGTTGCACGTAATAGAGAATTTCATAAACATAGCTGCCGTGAAGAATTTTTACTTGTTTCATCGGTACTTCTCCGGAGGAATAACGAAAAGACTTTCTATAAGCTCGTTCTCCGCCGATGATCAATTCTTCCTCGTCAAAAACAGTATATCCCTCCGTTAAAATAAACTCCTTGCTTAAACTTTCAAAATTTTGTCTTTTTTCGATTCTTGAGACAAATAAATTGCCAATTTGTTCCCCCTTCTCAATATTTCGGTCGGCGGAGAAAAAAAGGGGTTTGTTCTTACCCAAGTGAGGTTCAAAAACTATCTGCCATTCAGGGGGATATTTTATAGAAAATTTTAGAATCTCCGGGTCACTATATGTCTTCCAGCTAGCCGCTTCGTCTTGGACGGCTTGAGTCGGGCACGGAGCAAATTCGCAAGTGGGGTCGGTTCTTCCTACTGCCGAGCCGTCGGGACAAATTTTGGCTTCTGTGCTGCAAGCCTTCTCCCAAGGCCTAACGGGAACGCCGATCCTGACTGCGGCGAAAGCTAAACTTCCGACTAAAGCTAATCCTAAAAGCGAAAATAGGGCGATCCTTAGCCGGGGCTTCGCCGACCGATTTTGGATCTCGGTTAACTGATCTTGAACAGGGCTTTCTTCCATCTAAAGAAATTCTACTCCATAAAAATTTCCTTTTCAAGACTTTTGGCTAAGTTAAGAAAAAAATCTTCCATTTCTTTTCTACTGAATGGTTTAAGCATTTTAGGGAAATCTACTTGATTCAGGTCTAAAACCCCCAAGAAGTGCTTTGCCAAAGTCTTTTTATCAACTCCAAAATCAAATTTATTTCTGGCATAGGCAACTAAGGTCTCAAGATTAAAGTCCGGCGTATTCTGGAAAATAAAATAAAGGTCAATATAATCCCGTAGCCTTGGATGTTGAAAGAGGGTAAAGACTTTGTTGGCGGCAATATCAAAGACAGAGTCAATTCTCAAGGAATTAACTTTTTTGCCAAGGTCGGCTCTTATTCTTGGATAAGGATAGAAAGCAAAATCAACCTTGATCTTTTCCTTACCGGGAAAGTCTAAAAAATAGAAAAAACGATTAGGTTTCTCCTCGATGTCAAATTTCTTAAAGCCAATCTTTCTTTGATTTTTGCTTAAAAAGATGGTGATATAAGTCGTGTCGAATTCCTCTTCGGAGAAAAAATCCAAGTCTTCAGACAGACGATGCTGAAAATAGAATTCCGCTAAGGCAGTGCCGCCCGTTAAATAAAATCGTTTTGTCAGGGGCAGATAGGCGCTTATTTCTCCCAGAAGAATTTTCTGGGTGGGAGTGAGTATACTTTTCGCCATAAGAAAAACTCAATTAATCTTTTCTCTTCTGGATCAATTCTTTCCTTGAGCTCTCGCCAGTATTTCCTAATCTCTTTTCTACTAAGTTTTTCTCCTTGTGGGCCGTAATTTATCAACTGTTCCAGCCGCCACAGGCGAAAAGCCCGGGGGTTTTCTTTTTGGAATTTTTTAACATCCACGCTCCAATGCCAAACCATCTTGAACTTATTTTACTAAAAATCCTCGCCAAAGTAAACCTCCCCGGCCCTTTAATATTCCCACCCTTGCGGGCGGTTTTGGTACCAGGCGGTAAGCGAGCGGATGCTTTGCTCCAGGCTTCTTTTGGGCTGCCAGCCTAAGACCTTTTTTGCCTTCTCGATTGAGGCGACCATCTTAGCATATTCGCCTTGCCGCGGAGCGCTTTTGCCAATCGAAAATTTCTTCCCTAAAACCGCTTGAACTTGGTTGACAATCTCTAAAACCGAGCTGCCCGCACCAGTTCCCAGGTTTATTATCTCGCTTTGGCCACCAGAAAAAAGATAGTCGAGGGCTAAAAGATGGGCGCTATTTAAATCCACCACGTTAAGATAATCCCGGATTGGCGTCCCATCTGGAGTGTCCACTTTAGGGCATGTTAGAGAAAAAGGGGCCAAGTCAAGGGCGCCCCTAACGGCATTTTGGACTAAAAGCATCGAGGGTCTCTTGGAATCACCCAAGGCACTATCATCACTTGCCCCGCAAACATTAAAGTATCGCAAGATCACAAAGTGGAGATCTTTCAGCTTTCCCAGCCACTCGATCATCTTTTCTATCATCCGCTTCGATTCGCCATAGGGATTAGTCGGAAAAGTCGGGTGATTTTCATCAATAGGCACGTATTGGGCCTCGCCATAAACGGCACAAGTGGAAGAAAAAACTAAGTTATTGATACCGTATTCCAATATCTGTCGAAAGAGATTTTGCGAACCGCAGACATTGTTAGAAAAGTATTTCAGGGGATCTTCCATTGATTCGTTAACCGAGCAAGAAGCGGCATAATGGACAACGGCCTCAATTCCTTTTTCTTTCTTGAGGATCGGGCTAAGATCATCACGTAAATCAGCTTCGTAGAAGCGGAAACTCTTGGAACCAAACTTTTTTTGCAGCAGCTCTAGCGGCTGGCGATAGCCGGTGGAAAAATTATCAATTCCCACCACCTCAAATTCCTTTTTTAAGAAAAGATCCGTCGCCACCGACCCAATGTATCCTCCCGCGCCCGTCACTAAAATTTTCCTTTTGCTACTTGTCATTGTTTTAAGTTAACAATCAGTAACTAAAAAGTCAATGGTCTTTCAAAATTCCTTTGACAAATTCCTTCCTGTGCAACACTGTCACACCGGATCTAACTATAGCTTGCTGGTGAAATTTTGTGCCGTAACCCTTATTTTTACCCCACCCGTAGGCAGGATATTTCTTTGACAGTCTTTGCATCAGCTTATCCCGATAAACTTTGGCGATAATTGAGGCCGCGGCAATGGAAATTGACTTTTGATCGCCATGGATAATCGCCTGCTGGTGCTTCAGGCCGCCCGGCAGGTACTTGACATGAAAGCCGTCAACGAGGACAAAGAGATCATTAGCAACGTAACCATGTAGCAATGTAGCAATGGGGGGTTTGCCCTTAATATCATGAAGGGTCTTCCTCATCGCTTTCGCTGTTGCCTTACCAATACCAACTTTATTGATCGCGCTAACGCTAATCTCCGTCACGTCCCAGGCCAGGGCATTCTCTTTAATCCATAACGCCGCCTTCTCGCGCTCCCTGGGCCTTAGTCTCTTTGAATCGTCAATCTTGACCTCTGAATTTTCAATTTTAAATTTTAAATTTTTAATTTGAGGAGCTGGCGCAAAGACCACCGCGCCAGCGACGATCGGTCCTGCCCACGCTCCCCTTCCCACCTCATCCACTCCCGCCACATACTTAAATCCCCTCCGCCAAGCCTTTTTCTCATAACGAAAATCGGGCTTATTCATAAACTGACTTACATTATACTCGAGTTGATTTTATTAAGAGATCATGATAGGCTACGGGCAGATTTTAGAAAGATACTATGGTAAGAGAAGAGGGAAAAAGGGAAACGGCAACCGAAGATGAGCCTATTATTGGGAAAAGTGCCTTTACCTTAACTAATGATCGTGTAGCAAACGCAATAGCATCTGAGAGGGAAAACATCGCTTATTACGAAGAGCACCTAGACGATCCTAGTTCATTAGTAAGAGAGCAAAACGAAAATTCTCTCGCGCGGCATCGACATTCACTTGAAGCTCTTACGGCTTTACCCCCTGAAGAAATTATACAAATGCACAGAGTTATTTTCCATGAGGTGCAAGCGCTAGAGCAACAAGGCATGCATAGCCTGGAAATCGCTCGTCAAATTAAAAAGGAATATCCTGATATAAAGGCTTATAGCCTCTCGTTCGTGGGGGGGGCGAGGGCAAGGGACCAGTATGGTGGCTTGAGCGTTTAAATCTCCGCGTTCTTTTGTTGGAAGAAAGGGACAAAAAGGCACCAAAATCATCCCATTAGTTTTGTGGCTCGAGGTTGAACCTCGAACGGGGCTATAGTTCGCGCTGATCTCCTATCACTTTTATCATTCGACTTTCAACCCGAGCGATAAATTTATTTGAGCCGAGAAACTGACCCCGACCAACATTTCCAAAAAGGTCATCTTGGGTAACCTCTAATCCTCCCTTAATAAAATCCTTGAATTCCTCAACCGCTTTCACCTGATCTTGGGAAAAATTACTCAAAATTTCTTCTCGTTCAACTAATTCCCTCTCTTTTAGACCCACAATTTCTCGATAACTACTATATTCCCATTCCTCCGCCTCGTCTACCAATCCGGCTCGAACAGGATTAAGATTAATGTATCTTATGAGTTCAAGAAAATAAGGATCCTTTTCTACAAGAAGCCAAAAATACCTTCCTTCAAAAACATGGCCAAGATGAGCATATTTCTTATTGAAAAACATCGTTTGGCCAGTTTGCAGTGCCTGCATGATTTTTGAGAGAGGAACTTTTTTAACCTCAAGTAAAAGGTGAACATGGTTTGGCATCAGGCAATAAGAATAAAGATTAAATGGAAACTTTTTCTTGACCTGAGCAACTCTTTTCAAATAACGCTCGTAATCTCTCTTATCCAAAAAAATATTCCTTTTCTCTATCCCCCGAGCAGTGATATGGAAGAGGGCGCCGGGAAAATAAATGGAATAAGGCCTTGGCATTATAATTAGTAAGCCAGAAAAATCGGCCTTTGTCAAGTTGATAGCAAAACGGGCCTATACCACCGCCCGTTCGAGGTTGAACCTCGACGCAAAAACTAGGGCTTGCCAACTAAAAAAGCCTATGATATTATTTGTAAAATGGCGACAAAAAACCCGATTGAGTTTCTAAAAGAAGCCAGAACGGAGCTGGAAAAAGTCACCTGGCCAACGAGAAAAGAGGCGGTTAGGCTAACGACTGTCGTTATCTCTGTTTCTGTCCTGGTAGGAGTCTTTATCGGGGTTGCCGATTTTATCTTTACCAAATTAATGGGCTTAATTGTGCAAAAATGAAAAAAGCAGTCGAACAAACAAGCGATCAGCCAAAAGATCAGTCAAAAAACCATATTGTTATCACCAACTCAACTGACCCGAAGGCCAGATGGTACGTGGTCCACACCTACTCCGGCCATGAGCTCAAAGTGACCCATGCCCTCTGTCAGCGGGTGGAAACGATGAATCTTGCGGACCGAATTCTCGAGGTTCTAATTCCTACCCAACAAGTGGTGCGCATTAAGGCAGGTAAGAAACAAGAGGCAACTGAAAAAATCTTCCCCGGCTATCTTTTAATTCGGATGATTTTGGATGATAATAGCTGGCTGGCCGTGCGCACTACCCAAGGGGTCACGGGCTTTGTCGGCATCGGCAATAAGCCGACTCCTATTTCTGACGAGGAAGTGCAAACCATTGAAAAGTTCATGGCCATGGAAGCGCCCAAGTACCGCGCCAAATTCTCTACCGGCGAGGCAGTCAGGATTATCGATGGCCCGTTTTCTGAATTCCTGGGAACGGTTGAGGAAATTGACGAAGAAAAAGGCAAGGTTAAGGTCCTGGTCAGCATCTTCGGCCGAGAGACACCCGTCGAGCTAGACTTTTTGCAAATAGCGAAAATCTAAGTAACCTAAGCGACTTATGGCAAAAAAAATCAAAACCGTTATCAAGCTGAATTTACCTGCCGGCGAAGCCACGCCCGCCCCCCCGGTCGGCCCGGCCCTGGGCCAACACGGCTTGCCCATTATGGACTTTGTCCGTGCCTATAACGAGAAAACGGCCGACCTCAAGGGAGATATTATCCCGGCGGTTATCACCGTCTATGAGGATCGCACCTTCTCTTTTATCACTAAGCTGCCGCCGGTCGCCGCCCTGATTAAAAAGATCCTTAGCCTCGAAAAAGGCGGTGCCACTCCTGGCAGAGAAAGCGCTGGAGTGCTAACTAAGCAGCAAGTTGAAGAGATTGCCAAGCAGAAAATGGCCGACTTGAACACTCAAGACTTAGAATCAGCCAAAAGAATCGTTGAGGGAACAGCGAGAAGCATGGGAATTAAGATAAGTTAAATCTCAAAGCTTAAATGTCAAAACTACAACTCAAATCTTAAATCTTCACGGATTCGACACATAGATTTACGTTTTGCGATTTGAGTTTTAAGCTTGAACGACCGAAGGGAGGAACATGGGTAAAAAAAGAATTGCGGAAGTCGGACAAGAAACTAAAAGAACGGCCAAGATAGCCGGCTTGAAGGGCGGCCAACGGGTCGTGGACATGTCTATGGCTGCCGAAAAAGAACAAAAACCTGTAGCGGAAAAAGAAGCGCCGGTTGAAGCGACCCAGAAAGAAGAAGTAAAAAAAACGACTGCCGCAGTAGTCAAAAAGCCCCGCGCCCGAAGCAAGGCTTACCGGGCCAGTCAGGCAAAATTAGAGCCAAATAAACTTTATCCCCTCCTGGAAGCGATTAAACTCTTAAAAGAAACCTCGCTGGCTAAGTTCTCCGGTAGTGCCGAGGCTCATTTCAATACCAAGAAAAAGGGTATCTCGGGCGAGGCAAAGTTGCCTTATTTTGCCGGAAAGGCGAAAAAAGTAGTGATTGCCGACGAAAAAATACTGGAGCAAATTGCCAAGGGTAAAATTGATTTTGGCGTGCTCTTGGCTACCCCGGCCTTAATGCCTAAAATTGTTCCTTTGGCCAAAATTTTGGGGCCAAAAGGGCTGATGCCCAATCCCAAAAACGGCACGATCGTGGAAAAACCGGAGGAAGCGCGGAAAAATTTTTCCCAAAATTCCCTGTCTTTCAAAACAGAGAAAGATTTCCCCTTAATCCATGTGGTTTTCGGTAAGATTAGCCAGAAAGAAAAAGAGCTGGAAGAAAATCTGGCGGCCCTTATTAAAGCCATCGGCGCCGGCAACATCAAGAAACTGGTCATCAAGGCCACTATGGGGCCGGGGATAAAAGTAGGGGTGACGAGTATTTAGTATGTGGTATGTGGTATACAGTATGTGGCATTTAGCGGGGGTTGACAGGGGTGGTATACTTTTGTAGAATAAGGTTATGAGCGATAGCGTAAGAGGTGGCTGCCGCGAGAACAGCGCCTGCCACGAAACCAGCCACTGCCACGAGGGCAGTATTGGCTGCCAAAGCGAGGGCGGCGTTGGCGAAACATCCAATTAAATAAAATTAACAAGCCAAAGACCGTAGGTCGCCCTAAACCGAACTTGTTCTGGTTCAGGGATAAATCCTACCGAGGCAAGTGTAGTTTCGAGTCTATGTAGCTACATAGCTATATAGCTAAATTGCTCGCAAATTTGCCTCGGAAAGCCGGGGCTTTTTTATTTTAATCTTGAGCGAACGAAAGGAGTCGAAGGATGAGGAAAGCAGAAAAATATTTTTTAGTTGAGGATTTGGCCGCCAAAATACAGGCGGCGAAGGCCATGATCCTGGCCGACTACAAAGGCTTAACCGTCGAGCAGTTAAGAAAACTGCGCGAGGAGATCAAAAAAGTAGGCGGTAATCTTTTTGTGGTCAAAAATACCCTGCTCAAAAAGGCCATGGAACAGCTGAAACTTACCAAAGAAAATTTTGACTTTACCGGACCGACCGCCGTAATTCTAGCCGACGAGGAAATGGGCGCTCTAAAAGCGATTGCCGGATTCGCTAAGAGCACTAATCTCCCTTCCCTGAAGTGGGGATTATTAAACCAGCTTTTTACTGATAAAAACGCCCTTACGCGCCTAAGCACCTTGCCTACTAGAGAACAGCTGATGGCCCAGCTGACTGGCTTACTCGCCTCCCCCCTGCCCCGCCTTGTTTACAGCCTCAAGTTTAACCCGCAAAAATTAATTATAACTTTAAAAAATAGGGAAACCCATCCTTCGCCCTCCTAAATCGGAGGGCTACGGAGGGTGAAAGGTGGTGATAAATTATGGCTGATGAACCAAAAGAAGAAAAGAAAGTATCCGAAAAGCTGACAAAACTAATTGGGGAGATTGAGAAGCTTTCCGTCTTGGAATTGGCGGATCTAGTTAAGGCCCTGGAGGAAAAATTTGGGGTGGCGCAAGTTGCAATGGCAGCGCCGACAGCCCCAACCACTCCAGCCGGTGCCGCAACCCCGCTTAGCGGGGCAGGAGAAGCGCCGGGCGAAGGCGAAGCAGGGCAAACAACCTTTAACGTTGTTCTGGCCGCAGCAGGAGCCAACAAGATTTCCGTCATCAAGGCGGTGCGGGAGCTTAACCAGACTTTAGGCTTAAAAGAGGCTAAAGACTTAGTCGAGGCTTGTCCCAAGGAAATCCTTAATGGTGTCAACAAAACCACCGCCGAAGAGGCCAAGAAAAAGCTAGAAGCAGTAGGGGCTAGCGTCGAGTTAAAGTAATCCTTTAAGGACCCTCTCTTTTAATTTTGCCATCTGGTAATCATTAAGGCTTATTTCCTTCAGCCTGACTGTGGCTTGGAAAAGGTCCTTTAGTTTTTTGATTAATTCTTCCTGTCCAGTTTCTTTTAATGCTTTTTGGTAAAAAGGAAGATCTAAATCTAGAGTTAACAGGCTAAAAATATCGAGCTTGTCCTTTTGCCCCTTAATCGAGGCTTTCCTTTCCTCAAAAACTTTTTGCTTTAGGATTAAGAGAATCTCGGGACGAGGCACGCTGAAACCTTCCCTTTTGCGGGCGTACTTTTGAATAAGCTCTGCGGGCAGGCCGGGATTGGAATAAAAGGGAAGATAAATATCCAGATCAACTTCGGCAACTTTTGCCTCATATTTCTTCAGGCGACCATTCTTGCTAACCTCAAATATCCTCTTCAGCTCGCCTAATGCTTCATAGCCAACAATAATATCGATGTCTTTTGACTTTAAGGCGTGTGTATAAAGCCAGACGGCCCAGCCGCCAATAAGAGTAAAAGCAAATTTCCCCTGGAGGTTTTTTAAGACCTGCCAGCTTTTTTGCGTAATGATTTCCTGATAAAAGTTCATCGGCCTAATTTCACTAACATTTTTTGCCAAAGCGCTTCTTGATATTCTTTGGCGTACCAATCGGGAAGGTTCCAGAGATCAACAAAGATTTGGGGTAAGGGTGGCGTGAGTCGGTAAGTTTGGAGAAAAGAGTCGGTCTTGAGGATAAAAATATTCGGCTCTCCCCTACTTTCGGGAAATCTTTCTTTTAGCGAAATAAGGTCGGCAGCATAAAAATAAACTTTAGCGTAATCGGCCGACGCTTCGCCAAATAGGAAGCGGTAGGCGGTATAGGCGGTCGGAATAACAACCGGCGGCATTAATCCCTCAATTTCCATGACGGGTAAGCCGCTCGAGGTTTGATAAATAATTTCTTTTGGCAAATCCCTTTCGGTTGCCCAAAGAAAAAGCAATTTCTCAAAATCACAAAGCTCAAAAAAACGGCCGCCCACCTTAACCGCCCCGATCTCTCTTGGCTTTTTTAGGCT
>VGLL01000007.1 GCA_016866735.1 Candidatus Shapirobacteria bacterium | reverse complement strand
TAAAGAAAAAGTTGCCAAAATTCTCACCGGAAAAAGCGATTAAATAAGGTTACCTTAAGGGGTATAGGAAATAGTTTCTGGTAGGGTGCCTTCAAAGTGCAAACTGTCTTTAGTCGCGTACGCTTTCTTGGCATAAAAACTGCCAAAGGCAGAGGACAAGCGGCTATTAATATAACTAATAATCAGGGCTTCCTTGTTGGAAACCTTGGCCAGCTCACCAGTTAACTCATCGATATCTTGAGCAAAAACGTCGCCAATAGGACTGAATCTCCCTAACGCCAGTATTGGCCCAAGGGGCACTGGCAGTCTGCCGATTTCCAGTCTCTCCGGCTCAAAAAGAGAAACTTTATTATCTGCCAGCGCCGCTTTCATCTTGACATAAAACACCGTGTCGCCCGGCAGAAATTTCATGGCCATCTCGCTTGCCTTTTGGGGAACGCCGATGGATGCCGCATAGGCGGGCACCCTGTTTTTGACTAACGCCCCGGAAATTTCTCCGGAGCCATCACCGTTAAGTTTTAGCTGAACATTTTTATAGGGCCAAAGTTTCCAGGGCTGGTTGTTCAAGGTAGCGGTCAGCTGGGCTGAACTAAAATCGCCGGTGACAGCGCGACTGCCGGAGAACTGGCGGGTTGAAATGGGTTCCTGGGTATCGGGCAAAACCAGATATTTAACTTGCGTCTTAGTTCTTATTTCTTGAAGGTCAGCCTCGGTATATTTTACCCCCAAGTCGCGCGGCTTATTTGCTCCAAATAGCGCGGAAACACCCGGAATAAATCCCAAGAAACCAAGAACCAAAACCGCGGCGATAACAACAAGAAGAATTATTCCCAACAAAATCTTGCCGATTAACTTCATATTTAAATGATACTCTTCGGGAAATTAGAGTGTCAAGAAACACTTTATTTCGCTAAACAATTTATTTCACAAAAAAGTCGGGTAGCTTATAGATTAAAAAGGGGGGCTACCAGCGAAAGTGAGCAAACGCCTTGTCCTACAAATCTTGCCATTCGCCCTCCAATTCGGAGGGCTCATGGCGCGATTAAAGCAGGACTGCGGCGTTTGCTACCAGCGAAAGTGGGCGAAAGCTTTATTCGCTTCGGCCATACGATGAGTATCAGTCTTTTTCTTAATGGCGTTGCCGGTGTTATTAAAAGCGTCCATAATTTCCGCCGCGAGTTTTTCCGCAAAACTATGATACTCTTTATTCGACCGGTCATTGGCGGCTTTCACTAACCAACGGAAAGCCAGACTTTCCTTTCGTTCTGGTCTGACCGGCCGAGGCACCTGATAGGCGGCGCCGCCAACGCGGCGCGACCTAACTTCCATCTGGGGTTTAATATTTTCCAGCGCCTGCTTAAAAACCGTCAGGGGATCATCTTTTGCCCTCTCTTTAATCAATTGAAGCGCTTGATAAATCTCCTTTTGGGCAACACTTTTTTTGCCAGAACGCATTATCCGGTTAATTAAGCGCGTCACTAAAACGCTTCCAAAAACCGGGTCGGGTAAATAATTTCTTTTTTTGGCTATCGAACCAGATCTTGGCATTTAATTTAAGATAAAATTTAGGCCGCGGGCGGAGGCGCTGCAGCTGGCTCGGCTGGCGGAGTTGCCGCTTCGCCGGCGGGCGCTCCTACCGGCCGCGCCTCCTTTGTGACGCCCCCTTTTTTCGTCCCGTATTTCGAACGAGAAGTTTTCCGGCCAACGACACCAATATCGTCATACTTTCCCCGGACGATATGATATTTAACCCCCGGCAAATCCTTCACCCGGCCGCCGCGCACCATCACCACGCCATGTTCTACTAGCTGGTGGCCAACCCCCTGGATATAGGCAGTTATTTCCTGGCGATTAGATAATCTCACTCTGGCCACCTTTCTTAGGGCAGAATTCGGCTTCCTTGGCGTCATCGTTTTGACCAAAGTGATAACGCCCCGTTTCTGCGGATTGGGTATTTCGAGGGAAAGACGTTTTGCGGCGGAAAACGACTTCCTTAGGGCCGCGGCCTTAACTTTTCGCTTAAGTTCCTTTCTTCCTTTACGGACTAATTGGGAAATCGTCGGCATATTTTAAAAAATAATATCATTTCTTAGTGGGAAAGTCGAGCACGCTCGGGGCTAGTCGGTATCGGCCGGCCGATAATCACATTTTCTTTAAGGCCGCGCAAACTATCCTCCTGCCCGAAAATGGCGGCGTCGGTAAGAACGTTAGTGGTATTCTCAAAAGAGGCAGCCGACAGCCAAGAATCAGTTAAAAGGGAGGCTCGGGAAATTCCCAAGATGACTTGGGCGGCTTGGGCCTTTTTGCCACTAACTTTCCGGTTCTCCTCGTCAAATTTCCTCTTATCGATCAATTCGCCGGGGAGAAGTTGCGTCGCGCCAGGATCGATAATCCGCACTTTCTCGCTCATCATCTTAATAATTACCTCAAAGTGTCGCTCGTTAATAGGAATCCCTTGCGATTCATAAACTGCCCCGATTTCGTCCGCTAAATAGCGCTGTGCCGCCAAAAGCCCCCGCAACTCCATCATTTCCCTGATATCCATCGGGCCGGATATTAGTTGGGCACCGGCATTTACCATCTCCCCGTCTTCCACCTTAAGGGTCGCCATGGGTGGAACCAAATAGGCCAGCTCTTTGTCTTTACTTCTGATCTTTAGGCGGAAACCGTCCTCCGTCTCGTTAATCTCGACTTTGCCGGTTATACCTGCCAGGGGAGAAACGATCTTGGGGGTACGCACTTCGAACAGTTCCTCGACTCGGGGAAGACCCTGGGTAATATCCAATCCGACGGCGCCACCAGTGTGCTTAGTTTTAAGAGTTAGTTGCGTTCCCGGCTCCCCGATGGACTGGGCCGCCAGAATTCCTGCCGGTGTCCCAATCTCAACCATTTTCTTGGTGGAAAGGTCCCAGCCGTAACACGCCTGGCAAAGACCAAATTTTGTTCGGCAGGTTAGGGGCGACCGCACCAAGACGCTTTCCACCTTCTCGTCCTCGATCAGAACAAGCGCTTCGCTATTAATTTCCTTTCCTTTTTTCAAGATGACCTTTTTGGTCTTGGGGGAAATAACTTCCTTCGCCAAGATTCGGCCGATGATGCGGCTAGAAAAAGATTTTCCGCCAGAACCAGCCTGCAGTATTTCAATCCCTTCGGCGGTTTTACAATCCTCTTCCCGAATAATTGCCTCATGGGCAACATCCACCAGCCTGCGAGTTAGATAACCGGCATCGGCGGTCTTCAGCGCCGTGTCGATTAAGCCTTTTCTTGAGCCTCTGGCCCCGGTCACAAATTCGAAGGACGATAGGCCTTCCCGGAAGTTTGACTTTGTGGGCAAAGGCACAATCTTGCCTAAAGGATCAGTAACCAGTCCTCTCATTGCCGAGATCTGCTTAAGCTGGTTCTTGGAAATTCGCCCCACTTTCCCTTCAATCAGAATTCTCACGGGATTTTCCGGTTCGTACTCCTCCCAGGTTTTCTCCAAAAGGTTTTCGGCTGTCTCGAGCCAAACATCATTAGACAATCTCCTTTTTTCCTCTATGGTTACCAGGCCCTTCTCAAAATTCCTTTCGATTTCCGCAATTTGGTTTTCGGCTCCCTTAACTATTTTTTGCTTTTCCAGAGAGAACTTACAGTCGAAGACCGACAAGGAGACGCCGGAGCGCGTCCCGGCCCAAAAGCCAAGGTTCTTGATATTGTCAATGAGCTTAACGATTCCGTCCTGATCCAAAATCTTAAAGGCCTTATCGAACAAAGTTTTAAGCATCGAGCCGTTCACAGGCTCGTTAACAAATCTTAGGGCGGGCGGCAATACCTCATTGAAAATAATTCTGCCGGCAGTTGTTCTCACCAGTCGTTCACCAATCCTTACCGAAATCAGTCGGCGAAGGCCGATATTTCTTGTCTGAAAGGCAAAAATTGCCTCATCGAGAGAAGCAAGAACCTTTTCCTCAGCCGGGGGCTTCCCCTCTTCGGAAGTGAGGAAGTATACCCCTAAGGCCATTTCTTTGGTGTTCGGAATACTAATCGGAGAACCGTCGGCTGGTTTAAGCAGGTTGTTTCTGGCCATCATCAACTCTCTTGCTTCTTGTGAGGCATTCTCCGAAAGGGGAATATGGACCGCCATTTGGTCACCATCAAAGTCGGCGCCAAAACCAGGGCAGATACAGGGATGAATTCGGATTGCCGCCCCTTCAACCAGAATTGGCAGAAAGGCCTGAATGCCCAATTTGTGGAGGGTGGGCGCCCGATTCAAAAGAACGGGGTGGTCCCGGGTAATTTTTTCCAGAATCTCAAAAACTTCTGGAGGCTCCCTTTCTAGGATATTCTTGGCGCTTTTAACATTGGGAGCAATCCCCAGAAGAATCATCTCCCGCAGCACGTACGGCTTAAACATTTCCAGGGCCATTTTTTTAGGAAGACCGCATTGGTCAAGTGTCAGCTCTGGCCCAACCACAATGACGCTGCGGCCTGAATAATCCACTCGTTTTCCCAAAAGATTCTGGCGGAACCTGCCTTGTTTACCGCGCAGCATGTCAGAGAGAGAACGCAACGCTGGTGTCCGTGTTCGCCGGGTTGAAGTTCCCCCTTTCGCCGAGTCAATCAGGTTATCAACCGCCTCCTGAAGCATTCTCTTTTCGTTTCGGAGAATTATCTCCGGCGCGCCTAGCTCCATTAAGTGCTTAAGCCGGTTACTGCGATTAATCACGCGCCTATAAAGGTCATTTAGGTCGCTGGTGGCGAATCTCCCGCCCGATAATTGCACTACTGGCCGGAGGTCGGGGGGGATTACCGGTAAAAACCTAAGAATCATCCAGCGCGGAGAAACACCGGCTTTTTTCATTCCAGAAACAAGACGGAGCCTTTTGGTCGCCTTCAAGTGCTTTGCCCCAGATGCCCCCTCGGCCTCCTTTTTAAGTTCTTTTATTAACTTGTCCAGGTCAATCTTTTCGATGACCTCGTCAAGCGCCTCTGCTCCCATCCCTACTTTGAAAAAACTGTCCGCCCCGTATTCAACCAGCCTGGATCTTTCATCTTCAGAGAGAGTGCTCAAGAAGCCAAGATTTCTTGCCCGTTCATACAAGTCTTCTTGCGTCTTGGTTAAGCTTTCCTCCTCCTTGCTCAGCTCCTCTTTCAACCTCTGGATTTCCTCCCTTATCCCGAGCTCCAGTTCAGAAACAGCTAAGGATCGCCGCTCCTTATCTTTAACCGTCTCCGCCAGCCTCGCCCTTTCCGACTTCTCTCTCCCCTCCTCGGTCTTAATCCTCTGTTGATAATTCCCCCTTAGCCCCTTTTTGGCTTCTTCGAAGTTCTCTCTTAATTGCTTAAGGGCGCTTTTTCTTTTTTCCTCATCGATGGCCGTAACAAGGTAGCGTGCCAGGTAGATTACTCCTTGAAGCAATTTCGGGGAAAGATCGAGAAGCAAGGAAAGCGGCGAGGAAGGAGACTTAAAATACCAAATGTGAACCACCGGCGAGGCGAGAACAATGTGCCCCAGTCGCTCCCGCCGGACTGACGACCGGGTAACCTCAACGCCACACTTGTCGCAAATGACGCCGCGATAACGCATTTTTTTATACTTGCCGCAGAAGCATTCCCAGTCCTTAGTCGGCCCAAAGATCCGCTCGCAAAAGAGACCGTCTTTTTCTGGTTTCAAAGTCCGATAATTGATCGTCTCGGGTTTCGTTATTTCGCCGAACGAACGTGATTTTATTTCCTCGGCCGATGACAGCCTTATCTGGATGCTTTTAAAATCAACGATATCCTTAAACATTTAAGTTATCTCTCCCCCTTCCTCAATCACCGCTACGGCGGGCGCCCCCTCTTCGGGTACAACTTCGGCGCCGGCTGCCTTAGCAAGCTCGGTCGCCTCCGTTTTCACCTCGGCTGCTTCTGGTTCTTCTACTCTCTCCACTACGCCCTTAGGAATGACCGAAAGACAGAGACTCTCCAGCTCTTTGACCAAAACGTTAAACGATTCGGGGACCATTGGCGTTGGTATCGGCGATCCCTTGACGATTGCCTCAAAGGCCCGCGCTCGCCCAATCACGTCATCACTTTTGATCGTCAGCATCTCCTGGAGAGTATAAATCGCCTTATGCGCCTCAAGGGCCCAGACTTCCATCTCTCCTAAGCGCTGTCCTCCCATCTGGGCCTTGCCGCCAAGAGGTTGCTGGGTCACAAGCGAGTATGGGCCAGTCGAGCGAGCATGAACCTTATCCTCGACCATGTGAACCAGCTTCATGATATACCCTATCCCCACGGTTACCTCTTGCTCAAAAGGCTCGCCGGTCCGACCGTCATAGAGCCTCGTTTTTCCGGAAGTAGGTAGACCCGCCTTTCTTAATGCCTCAAAGATTCTCTCCTCGGGTATTCGTTCCAGCGCGGGAATGGCAAATTTCGTCCCCAAGATTTTGGCGGCCAAACCGAGCTGGGTCTCAAGCAGCTGCCCCAAATTCATTCTTGCCAAAACAGAAATCGGGGAAAGAATAATGTCCACTGGCTCGCCATTCCCAAGATAAGGCATGTCCGCTGCCGGGATGATGCGCGAGATTACGCCTTTATTGCCATAGCGGCCAGCTAATTTGTCTCCCTCGGTAACTTTTCTTATTTGCGCCACCCTAACTAAAACCTTCTTATTGGTACCCGGCTCAAGCTCGTCTCCCCTTTCTCGGTCAAGAACCGAAACATCGACCACGGTTCCCCACTCTCCGTGCGGCATGCGCAAGGAAGTATCACGCACCTCGCGGGCCTTCTCGCCGAAAATCGCTCGCAGGAGTCGCTCTTCAGCCGTCAGCTCCGTCTCTCCTTTGGGGGCAATTTTCCCGACAAGAATGTCATTCGGTCCTACTTCCGCGCCCACAATGACAATCCCGTCTTCAGCCAAGTTCGCCAGATCAGCCTCGGCAACATTGGGAATATCCCTCGTCAGCTCCTCGGGACCAAGCTTAGTGTCAACCACTGGGGCTTCGTGCTCCTCAATAGAGATTGAGGTCAGGACATCCTCTTTGACCAAGCGGTCGGAAATCACCAGGGCGTCCTCATAGCCTAATCCCTCAAACGAGCAGTAGGCAATCACCAAATTCTTTCCTAGTGACAACTTTCCGCCGGCGATAGAGGGACCATCCAGAATTAAATCTCCCCGCTTAACTTTTTGGCCAAGGGAAACCACCGGTCGCTGGGAGTAACAAGTTCCGTAGGGATTTGTTCGTTTAAATTTACTCACAAAATAAGTATCTAAATCACCGGCGGCGGTAAAATTTCCGCCACTTTCATCAGCCTCTTGCTGCCCTTTTTTCTCTTGTTTAGATTCCCCTGTTTTCACTATAACTTTATCGGCGTCGGTATAGACCACTGTTCCCGAGTTCCTAGCTCGGCTAATTCGCCCCATCGACTCTGCTACTAATGTTTCCATTCCTGTCTCAACGAACGGCGACTCGGTTTTAACTAAAGGAACTGCCTGGCATTGCATGTGGGCTCCCATTAGGTCGCGGTTTACTTCATTGTGGGCCAAGAAGGGAATCAGGGAGGCGGCGGTACCCACTACCTGGCGAGGCACGAGATCTATTAGTTGGACTCTCTCCACCGGTGCCTCTAAAAATTCACCATGATACCTAACCGGAACTAACTTTTCCCTGATGATATCGTTTTTGTCAATCTCTATTCCGGTGGAGGTGATATGAAACTCTTCCTCGTCGTCAGCAGGAAGATAAACTACTTCATCCGTTACCTTCATCAGTGCCTTCTTTCCCCTAGAGATCTTCTTTACGCGACGGTAAGGAGTCTCCAGAAAACCATATTCGTTTATCCGCGCGTAGAGCGAAAGATAAGTAACGAGGCCAATATTTGGGCCTTCTGGGGTCCTTACCGGGCAAATCCTGCCGTACTGAGAAGAGCTAACATCTCTAATCGAGAAAGAGGCCCGCTCTCTGGTGAGTCCGCCCGGACCAGTAACCGATAACCTCCTAAGGTTGTCAATTTCAGAGAGGGGATTGGTCTGATCGAGGATAGTGGAAAGCCGGTTTGAGCGAAAAAATTCGTTCAGGGCAACAACTAGGGGACGAGTATTAAGCAAGCTGACCGGCATTACTCCTTCTTGAGTGGGCGCTACCAAACTCATCCTCTCTTTTACCATCCTCTCAATCCTTAAAAGACCTGGTCTTACCGCCGTTTGCAGCACCAGTTCTCCCACCATTCTCACCCTTCGATTGGCTAGGTGATCAATGTCGTCGATTCGACCGTTTCCCTTCTTCAGGCCGAAAAGGTATTTGACCACAGCAGAGAAATCCTCGGTCGTTAAAACCCAATTCTGCGGCGTATTAGGCAGGGCCAGGCCCAGCCTTTTATTGGCTTTATAGCGGCCTATTTCCCCCAGCTCGTAGCGACGGGGGTCAAAAAACAAATGGTTGAAGAAAGTTTCGGCATTTTCCAAAACAATCGGCTCTCCCGGTCTCATCTTGCGATAAATTTCCAACAAGGCCTCTTCTCTTGTTTTAGTCGGGTCGTACTCAATCGTTGAGGCTATTTCTGGGCCAAATCTATCAAGTAATTCCTGATCGCTAAAGCCGGCAACGGCCCTCAAAACCGTGGTGGCAATAAACTTCCGTCGGCGATCAATCCGTACTGAAACAATACCGTTTTGGCTAATGAAGAATTCTAACCAGGAGCCCCGAATCGGCCTGATTTCTGCCATATAAACCATCTGGCCAGAAGAGGGATCTATCTCGCCCGTGAAATAGGCGCCCGGCGAACGAACAATCTGGCTCACGACCGCCCGCTCAATCCCGTTGATAATAAAGGTACCCTCGCTAGTCATCTGGGGAACATCAGCAAAGAAAACCGGTTGCTGGGTAATCTTACCCGTCTGTTTATTCGTCAATCGGCAATTAACCCTTAGCGGAGTCGCGTAGGAAATCCTTTTCTCGCGGCACTCGGCCGGACCAAAAAGGGGTTTTTCCCAATAGATACTTTCGAGTTCCAGTAACCAGTTTTTGCCGGTAAAGTCTTCGATGGGAGAAATATCTTTAAAGGCCGAGGTGAATCCTTTCTCTAAAAACCACTGCCAAGACTGCCGCTGGATCGCCGACAGGTTAAGCGCAGGGAGGTGCGAATAGTCTTTGCCCCAATAAGTTTGCGACGGCGTGTCTTTTGAGCTCATTTAAAGACCGAGATGCAAAAATAACGGACACTTCGGTCCGTTTTTTAATTTATTAGAGAAACTGAAGGCATTATAGGGCAAGATTTTTCCTTTGTCAAGAGGCGGATTAAAAGAAGGAAAGTATTTTCTTGAGTAGGCTAGGGAGCCAGCCTTCTTTTTTCGCCGAAGGCGTTTCGGTAACGGCCGGAGTAAACTGAGTTGGCACAGGGGAAACGCTTTCTTTCGTCTCTAAGCCCGAGGGCCTTGTCATTGTCTCAAATGTATCGTAACTTATTCAGGAGAAATGGGTTCTCTTCCTAAAGCTGGCCACGTAAATAGCGGCGAATATTGGCGGCCTGTTCAGCATCGGTTCTAGCATAATGCATCTGGCCATTTTGGTCGGTAAGATAAAACCAGTAATCAGTGGCGACCGGAAAAACGACGGCCCTGATGGCCGAAAGAGAAGGATTACAAATCGGGCTCTTGGGCAAGCCTCGGTGAAGATAAGTATTAAAAGGAGAGCTTATTTTTAAATCTTCGCCGGTTAAACTCTTTGGCCACCACTTGCATTCTGTCTCCCAGGCCCGGCGTATTTTGTTAAAACACTTGGCCGTCGCCACGGCGTATTGCGCCGTGGCATCAACCTGCAGCGGCCAATTATTTTGCCAGCGCTTAATTAAAATTCCTGCCACAACCGGCCGGTCGGCTTCATATCTGGCCTCTCTTTCAACCATCGAAGCCAAAATTAGCGTTTCCCCAAGCGTTAAGCCTTGCCGACTCATCGCCTCTTCTAGGCCGGTATCGATTTTCTTCCTGAAGTTTTTCAGGAAAATGTCCGCCATCGCCCCGGCAGTCGCCTCTTTTGGGATTAAATAAGTATCGGGAAATAGATATCCTTCTAAATCCTGCGTCTTTCCCAGAAAATCTTGATGGCTAAAATTCGCAAAATCAGCGGCCAGTTTCTGCCCAATTTCCTCGCGCCGCCACCCTTCAATGATCGTAAACCACTTGTCGAGCGTTCCGTGGGTAAGTTCTCTGCCAATCTCCAGGGGAGTCATGCCCGCGCTTAAGCGAAAATCTCCTGCCTGAATCTTCTTGCCCAATCCCTCTTTCCAAACTAAAATTTTAAAAGCCAGAGAGCTCCTGATTAACCTCTCTTTTTGCAATCTTTCGGCAATTGAGTTCAAGCCCTCGCCCTTTTCGATCACAAAAATTTCTTCTTGACATTTGAGATTTGGCATTTGACATTTAACATTTGCGCCAGTCGCCCACTGCCACCAAAAAAGGCCGCCCAAAAAAGCGGCCAGAAAAAAAACAAGTGCCCAAAAAACCTTCTTCATCGAAGTCCCTGTTGTGAGCCTAAACCTCCTCAAAAAGCGCTCGCCGATACTTGCCGGAGGCCTTATCCAGGATGTATATCCGGCCGCACCGGCAGGTCACTTTCTCCGTCCCGTCGCCTCGGTCGACGCCCTTGCCCTTCTTGAGGCTAACACCGCACCCGACGCACTGGCCCCGGGAAAGCAACCAGGCTTGTACTGGGGCAATAATATTTTTAAACATGTCTTAGAGAAAAATAATTATCCAGAATTAAGGCGGCAGCTAAGGCGTCTTCTTTACCGCGCCACTTTCTGCCCGCCTGTTTCATCTTAGCCGTTGCTTCGTATGTTGTCAAGGTTTCGTCGGTCGTCTCCACCGGCGAGCCAACGGTTTTGGCTAGTCTCTTGGCAAATTTTTCCGCTTCCTGGCCACTCTTGCCCTCGGAAATTCCGACCACGATTTTTTTAATCCCTTCTCTCTGGCAGATATCCTTTATTCGTGACTGGTAGTGGGAAAATTGGATAATTCCCAGTGGCTCAACCAGACCGTTCTCGCCGATGGCCAAACCAATTTTACTTGCCCCAAAATCAATTCCTAAAATTCTCATCAGTCTAAATCACAGATAGTCTGGCGCGCACAATTAGGCGCCGCAGGTACGAACCGGGCGGAACGCAGGTTATTAGGGTGAGGTAGGAGTCGTCGTACCTCTGCTCCAGAACAGAAATGTCCTCCGGCTTAGTCTCCACCATCTCTTCGACCCGATACCGGTAGATGATGCCGTCAAAATTAGCCAACACTTCATCGCCCGCCTTAAGATTGGGCAAGGTTGAAAAAATGGTTATATAGTTTTGCGGGTTAAAAAGAAAAGGGAGGGTTGAGTGGCCAAAAATAATGGCATTTCCGGGTTGCCCGGGATTGGCCGTTCCCGGATACTGGATCAGGCTTTTTTTTATGTCCAGACTGCTGATCTCAACCACGGCATTTTCTATCCCAAGCTTCGGGATAGAAATAGTGTAGTGGGTTATCTTCGAAGGCCGGCCTTCTGGCTTTGAGGCACTAGGAAACCATTTCGCAAAATCAATATACTCAAAGGGCGCCTCTTCTCCCAAGACCACCGGGGTAAAAACTTCGGCAGGCTGCCGAAGCAGGTCTTCTTGAGAAATTGGCCGGACAAATTCCTGCCTGGAGAAACGGGGAGAGATAAAGAGCTGGTAGGAAATTATGGGCAAAACCGCATTAGCCAAAAGGAAAATGCCCACCATCATAAACATCGCTGGCAGAAAAACCATTATCTGCGGCCGCAAAATCACCACTTTTGGGCGCCTCTCGGCCTTAAGATAAATATAGGGTGTCATTTGGAGCTGATAGTCACTTTAATATTTTCTTCTCTGGTGGGCAATCTTCCCAAAGGGGCAAAGAATGCCGGCGCGACCTTGGTCTTGAAGTGAGAAACTTTCGGCAAACTGCCTAAGTAGTTCTTGGCAAACTCGAAGCTTTTTCCGGTCAAATTCCTGGTAATCTCCTTTGCGTCAAGGTTGGGCAAGAGCTGCCCGCTAAGGCGGGCGGTAAGCGAAACGCTTCTGTCGGCGTTGACTTTATCTATTTTGAAATCTATTTTTGCCTCGTCCCACGAAAAGACAAGGTTCTTTCCTAAGGAAAGAAAGACCTTTTCCCCCAGATCGCGAAGATCCCTCTCTTGAAAAACCAACCCCAAGGCAGAGACGGTAAGTTTGAGGCCCAAGTCTTGAGCTTCCTCGCCAGCCCTACGATTAAACTCCTCTTGGGTCACTTTTAAGGAAACGGATTCCTCAACCAGCTTTTCTCCTGCGGTCATCTTTTTCTTTACTTCCTCTTGAGCTTTTTGCCGTAATTCCTCTTCTAGCCCGTCCCTTAAGCCCTCCCGATCTTTTTCCGAAACCACCTGAATTTGCCGGCTAGTGCCACCGCTGAAAGCCGCCGGGTTCTTGGCCAGATATAAAGAGGAGGTATAGCTCTCCAGGGAAAACTGGCTGCCCGCGGCCAGGTTGGCCGTGGGCCCGATGTCAAGAGCAGTTGCTCCGCCCTTGGCTTCGCCCCAACGGTCAACCCCGCTCGCCAGATCTGCCTGCCTTGAGGCGACGCTGACTTCGTCATCCAGGCTAAACTTCACTGCCCCTGGGCCAACCAAAACTGTCCCTTTAGGGAATAATTTTCTTGCTTCGGTGCGATTATAAATAACGATTTCGCCTTTGGCCTTATCGCCGACTAACTTTTTCCCTGTGGTCGAAATCGTTTTCTCTCCAGAAACGATGGCCTCGACTTCTTTGGCTGGCAAAACTTTTACCTTTTCATCAACATGCGAAACATTGGGGTCAAGTTTTACCGCCAGCTCCTTTTGCAAATCCTCTGGCAAGACAAAAATTTCGACCGTTGCCTGAGGCAAAAAGAAAAACCCAAGACCAAAAACTAATCCCAAAATTAGTAGGATAAGTATTCCGAATCCCAAAGACGGACCCGGTAATCTTGGCTTGGGAAAACGCACGGCAAGACCACTTTTTGTCAAAATAGCAAAAATGGCCCTGGGTATGCCAAAAACCATCCCCAGCAGGGCCTTTAGTCTTCGGCTGGTCTCTTTTAATGGCACGGTTTTCGCCTTTGGCGCGGGCTCTTCGGCTACCTCCTCTGCTGGCAATGGCAATGTTTCTTCCTCGCTACCCACTTCGGCCTGAAGAATGTCTTTGCCCCTTATAAAGCCAAGAGTCGGCCTTGCCTCTTCTGCCACTGGCTTTTCTTCGGGAACAACGATTTCCGTTGTTTTCGCCAGTTCAGCACCGCCCGCCAAACAGACCGCGGTCATCAAGAGATTAACCGGTCCGATTTCTACCTTAGGAAAGTGAAGGAATGGTAGCCGTCTTTCTGGGTCTTGCCACGGATAGGAAAGCAAAACCTGCTTTTGGCTCTCCAGATCCGCTTGGTTAATGCGCTCGCTAGGGGCATAAAGAATGATCCTAGCCGGGAGGCCTTCCGGTCCCTGAAAGCGGAGCAGCCCCTCTTCGACATCAAGAGCAAGATTGTCGCTTCTGCCCACATTTCCCTGGCTCACTACTTTCCCCAAGGAGACAAGAACCAAGCTGATTTTTGTTAACCCAAGACCAACGAGAATTCCATTAAGCGGCGCCCCCTCGGTGGTAGTGTAAAAATGCGCCAACGCTTCGCTTGCCGTGACAAAACCCAAGGGCTTAAGAGACATCCGCAAGGAAAGCTCTTTGAGTAGAGCCAATCTTTCCGGTATGATCTTGCCCTGCTCGACAAAGGAATCGGCCAATCCCAAAATGATTTTCTCGGGTGGCTTCTCTCCCGCCTTTTCGATCTTACCAATCGCCGAAGAGAGAGAAAGTTCCAGGCTGCGGACTAAATCGTCAGCGGTTTTCCCGTCCCACTCCGTCGTCTCGCCCAAGGCAAGCGCTCTCGCTTTTCCCTCTTCAATTGACCAAACTGCAGCCTCAACCGCCTCTTCGTCAATGGCTGTCGCTAGAAAAAACTCGTTTTCTTCCATCTTTAGCTTAAGGTGGCATAAATCCGGCGGGTTCCGGATCCTGCCCCTTCCTCCTTGATAATCTTAAATCTTCCCAAAGTCCCCGTAAAGTCAGCGTGCGGCCCGCCACAAACCTCCGCGGAGAAATCGTTTATTTTGTAAACTTTCACTTTTTCTGGGTATTTCTCTCCCGGCACCGTCCCGGCGCCCTCTTTTTTGGCTTTGGCAAAATCCATTATCTCCATGGAAATTGGCCAGTTTTGCTTTATTACCTCATTAACTAACGACTCCGCCCGCGCCAACTGATCCTCGCTTAACTTCTCCTGATTAGGGAAGTCAAAACGAAGGCGCTCGGCGGTAATATTCGATCCCGCCTGGTAAATATGAGGTCCGACAACTTTTCTCAAGGCCGCCTGCAAAAGGTGAGTGGCAGTATGAAGCTTCGTTACCTGTTCCGAATGATCGGCCAAACCACCCTTAAACATCCCGGCCGAAGCGACGCGTGATTTTTGTTGATGCCTTTGACTCTCTTTTTCAAACTCCTCTTTTATCTTTTGGTCGATTGGCTTGCCCCACTGGGATAATAAATCGCAAGAAAGCTCGAAAGGAAAACCGTATGTTTGATGCAAATCAAATAAGAACTGACCCGTGATTGGTTTAGTCCGCAGCAATTTATTGCCCCTATGGAGAAGGGGAACGAAACTATCTGCCTCGGCGCCGATTATTGGATGAATTTCGAAAGAATCTTTCTCCGAAAGGTATGAGTCTTTATAAATTTCAATTATCTGTCGGCAAGCCTCGGGAATAAACTCTTTTGCGGGAACATTCAACTGCATCATCTTTACCGCCGCCCTCCTGATCAAGCGGCGCAAAACATATCCTCTTTCTTTATTGGATGGAGTTACTCCGCTAGCTACGAGAAAAACCGCAGCGCGGAGATGATCAACTATAATTCTTATTGGTTTTTTATTTTCCTCCGCCTCATAGCTTTTCCCGGACATTTGTTCGATTATTCGAATAATTGGGATAAACAAATCGGTTTGATAATCATCTTCGCCGTAACCGCTAGTTAGTGCGACTACCCGCTCTACACCCATGCCCGTATCCACATTTTTTTGCTTTAATGGTTCGTATCGGCCGTTAGCCGTTTTGTTATATTCCATAAAAACATCGTTCCAAACCTCAATATATTTACCGCATTGGCAACTGGGGTCGCAGTGAGGAGAACATTTTGGCTTTCCGGTATCAATAAACATTTCTGAATCGGGGCCACAAGGACCAGTTGCGCCAACTGGCCCCCACCAATTTTCTTTTTTACCGAAAAAATAAATCTTCTTTCGGGGAATATTTAGGCTCTCCCAGACCCGCGCCGACTCCTCATCTTTCGGGGCGTCTCCATCTCCGCTAAAACAAGTAACTGAAAGCTGATCGTGCCCGAAATTTAGAATCTTAGTAAGGAATTCGTAACTCCATTCTATCGCTTCTTTTTTCCAATACCCGCCTTGACCGAAGCCGCAAGGCGAGGCAGGATCTCCCAAGGACCAGTTGCCTAACATTTCAAAAAAAGTATGGTGGAAACCGTCTCCTACGTTATCGATATCATCAGTTCTCAAGCACTTCTGAACGCTAACAATTCTCTTCCCCAGCGGGTGAGGCTGGCCCAGAAGATAGGGTACTAAGGGGTGCATCCCCGCAGTCGTAAACAAAACCGAGGGGTCATTTTCGGGAACAAGGGAAGCCGATGGGATTCTTTTATGCCCCCTTTCTTCAAAAAACCGAAAATATTTTTCTCTTAGCTCTTTGGCGGTCACGAGAAGATTATATCCTAAGTGAAGTCAGCGAGGCAACTTTTTCCAACCCTACGGAATTAATAAAGAAAGCTCAGGCCGAAGCTCCCTATCAACAGATGTTAACTGATGAAAAATCACTTTGGGGCCCTGACATCTACATTGATGTTTCAAAAGAGGTACCAGGGGCGTAGATGACAAAGCTTTCGGGAACATTTCTAACTAAAGTTTTCGAAGGGCCATACCAGAATGCGGGAAAGTGGGCACAGAAGATGAAAGAATATGTGGCAGAGAAGGGTAAGGAATTGAAAAAAATGTATTTTTCCTACACCACCTGCCCTAATTGCGCCAAAGCATATGGCAAGAATTACGTTGTTGTCTTTGCCCAAACAGATTAAGGAATCCCCGAATTTTTTGAAGTAATTTTCGAAGAATAGACAAGGAGTATTCTTAGCGTCTTTGTTTTAGGGTCTAGCGACGAAGATTAGAGTCAGTAAATTCTACATTACCGTTAATTTGTCCATTTTGGCCATACCCGGTGGCATCTTGTGCATTTCCGTCAAGATGCCACAATGCGGCAGGATAGGTAGTTAGAGAAAAAGGGGCCGCAGGATACCCAAGCCAGGGATTGTTAGTGTAGAGGACAATCTCGTCAATTTCTCCTGAAAATTGACTTAAGCAAGAAGGGAAATCTCTTATCTTTGCGCAGCCTATTGTTAAGGGAGTGGTCTCTTTTTCTGTGATTGATTCTCCGGAGCTGCCAATCGATTTTTGTTCCTGCATGTCGCCGTTGACAAAAAGGCTTAAGTTGTTGTCAGATTTTATCGCGTTTATGAAATACCAAGTGTCGGGAGTAAGGACACTTTTTCCAAATAACATTTTTCTCACTCTGGTCCCGTCTGGTTTTTTCAGGTTTACACCAAATTCCACCTTGCCGTTGGCGATGTCCAGGCTGTACCCCCAAGCCTCGTTGGGAATCCCTTCCTTAGCGAGTATAAAGCTGGGGTTACTTCTGTTTGGACCATTTATAACATTGTTATCAGGTTTTACCCAGACACCGATGCTGAATTTCCCCCCCATAAGAATTCTGGTTGATGAGGGAATTTCGACGTATCCTGGGTTAACCGTATTTAGTTTAATTGCTTTTCCGAAAGCAGGCGTTGGGGTAGCTGTTGGAGAAAACGTAATTGAAGGAAGGGTAACGGAGACTGTTGCTGAGCTAGAATTGTGGTTTATTTGCGTTATCGAAATGTTGTTGATATCATCCTGAAAACTGCTGCCGTCGGATAATCCTTCGTCTACATTGTCGGTTAATGGCGTTGTGTCAATTAGAAATGATCCTGCTACGTTGTTTATAATGAGTTGGTTTTTGTCCCAAATGCGGATGGTCACGTTTTGGGCAGTTTCTGGAATGCTTTGGTCGAAATAAAGTACTGGTTGTCGGTATTCGAGAAAATAATATTGATTAGTGTCGCGTTTTAGAATTTTTAGTGCTTTTAACCCTTCGGCGACTTCAAGAGGAGACAGTGTGTAGGTTCCACTAGCGTCAACCTCTTTTACTTGTGGTTCCTCGAGGTACCCAAGCTCTTTTTTAAAGGCAGCATTAAAGTGATAATCTTGAATTCCCATGCTCGAGTAAAGATCCCAATATTCTTTTGTCTGGCACTGGTCGTAGGTATTAATCGCTTTATTTCCACATTTAATTGAGTTTGCATGCAACAGGCCAAAGTTATGCCCTAATTCATGAACGAAGGTGTGGTAACTTATGTGGTCACCGATACTCATTCCATTTAACCAGATTTGATTTCCTCCGAGAAAGGCTATGCCTCCCCAAGGACAGTCTCCACTATAAGGGAAAAGGTAAGCAATATGATCATAGTTTGAGGGATTAAATCCTTGTTGAGTGGCAAGAAAGGTGGCCTTTTCAGCCCAATAAAATATATTGTCGTTGCAACTTGCGTTGGTAGAGTCAATTTCTAGCCAGCCATAGACGTCATTTACACTGCCCGGAAAGGTTGTTTTATCGTAAGAATTTTCTTGATAGAAGCTGTTGACGGATTCTTGTCCCGTGAAGGCTACTGATTCTACGTCTTGTTTGGTGTAGGGAGTTAAGCGGTAATTTGAAAAATTAAACATCAAAATCGCCATTTTCAAATTGCCAGTCGTTTTTATCTCACCTCCTTGAGGAACAGGTTGGTCTATTTTTATATTTCCTGGTGTTGCTGTTATTTCCGAATCTAGAGTTACTCCTTGAATGCTTGCCTCTCGGTTCAGAAAATCGAGTGAAATAGATTGCGTCGGATGAACAGTGTATGTCTTTTTTAATCCCTCCCTGGTTGAGGTAGTTATCTGAAAGGCTACTTCACTCACTATGTCCTTGAAGTTATCTTTAACGATAAAATTAAGCCTCCCCTTTAATTCTTCATCCCTTTCAAAAAGAGTTTTATCGTTCACCTCATTTCGAAGGAGTTCTCGAGTATTTAGAGGAAGAGTGTAGTTAAGAAATTGTCCGGGATTTTTTTTAATCTCTGCAAGTAATAGTCGCTTTCGCATAGAGGCGAGTGCCGTGATAAGACTTTTGTTTTTTTTCTTCGCCCTCGAGAGTTGAGTAAGTTGCGTATTGTATATTTTTATGTTGCCTATGAAGTCATTCTGGGGTCGTGCCGCCCTACTACGTACATCATATGAAGATTTTAAATTTGAAATTAAGAGGACGGTAATAATTACTGCAAGAGTTGAGAATATCAATAAACCGACCTCGGTTTTTTTCTCTAAGAGATAGGAGATAATTTTGTTCATTTTGGGCATACTCTTATTATGTTTTATTCAGACTCTGGTATCTGTTAGGTAACGATACGTTGCAAAGAGATATTCTTAGTTTCCTTCAAATATTGCGCCGACGTTTTGCAGCTTAAGCTCTTGAGCCTTTTGTTTTGGTCGTAATCGCCAATAAACTCTAAGAGCTTACCATTAAGCCCGAATATACTCTGGAAGCGATACTTTGTCAAGGTTTTGTCCTAATTCAGTTCTCGTTACTAATACTGCTATCATCATATTGACTTTTATATGAGTTTACTTTAGGATATTCGTACATAGATGAATTTTTTTGGTTTTTATCTAAATATAACTTTACTTCTGTGGATTTTAGCTGGTCTTATTGCCTTTGTTCTACTCTTTCTTTGGAATAGGTATAATTCTTTTGTTTCCGGGCGAAACAGAGTTAAGGCAGATTTTGCTGATATTGATGTGCAGCTACGCCGTCGGGCTTCGCTAATTGATAATCTGGCAGAAATTGTCAGAGAATATGCTAAGCACGAAAAAACAACTTTTTCTGATGTCGCAGAGGCTCGTGCAGCTTTGGAAAAACCTCATAGCCCCAAAGATTCTGCTGTTGCAGATAACATGCTAACTTCAACCTTAAGGTCTTTATTTGCAGTTTCAGAAGATTACCCTGATCTTTTAGCGTCCACGAATTATCAACAATTAAGAGCAGATATTAAAGAGACAGAAAATTTAATCGCAAACTATCGAGAAAAATACAATCAGACAGTACTAGGCTTTAATACAATGATAGATACATTCCCTAATCTTTTAGCGGCTAATCTTTTTGGCTTTAAAGATGAAGAGCTATTTGAAACAGATGTAGCCGGTAAACAGGAAGTCAGCCTGGCTGCTGCTTGAGTTTATGCCGAGCGAATCTCCTTATAAGACAGGCTTAGAGCCTAAGATTTTAAGCAGAGCAAGGACGACCCTCGGTTCTCTTCTGCTTGTTCTTACAGTCATTACTATTGCTGGGGCACATCAGGGTGTTGTCTCGGGCGACTTTGATAGGGTTTTAGTAAAACCTTTTAGAGAATTTGCTGCCGATCTCAAAAAGGCTGCTAATCCTAGTCCTACTCCAACTCCCACGCCTAGGCCGAGCACCGCTCCTTCTCCAACGCCTATGCCAACCAAAAAACCTACCCCCGTAGTCAAGAAGACACAACCCGTATATTCGAACTGCATTAGGAAGAATATCAGGGAGGGCGAGTTTGCCAGCAATAGATGTTATGCCCCCCAAGACTACGAAGACTTGGAATACTATTTGGGAAGATATTACAGCGCTGTTTCGGAACGAGATACTCAAGAAGCGTTTATCGGAGTAACGTGTCCTGGAATGAGCGATATGTTTAAGAAAAGTTGCGAAGAGCATAAGCAGAAGAAGGCAACAGCAGAAGCTAACATTGGAAAATACAAAGGCATTGTTCTTGGGATAATAGCCAAGGGGCGGTAATTAACTGATTCGGTCGGGGAGAAAGGAGTCGCGGCTTTTAAATTAGACTACGCGCGCGCATGCGCTAATTGTTAATTTCCAACGAAGTTGGCCTTGCGCCCCCTAGTCTTTTAAGCCCTAAAATAACTGCCTAATGTTTGATGATGGTTATTTTGGGATCGCTTGAATTTACCTCCATTGAAACCTCGCCTCCCACGGGAAAGGTAATCTTGGGATCGGTGTGCCCAAAATCGACATTAGCAATTACGAGAATATTTTTAAGCTCTTGTTTAGTTTTAATTATCTTGATTAATTTTTCATCACTAACCTCACTGGCTTTCTGAAACCTACCGACGACTAGCCCTTTTACCCCTGAAAAGCTAGGCAAGTGCAAAACCGATTGTAAGTCGCGGTCGAAATGGTGTGGCTTAGATTCCTCGTCATCCTCGAGAAACAAAACTGCACCTTTTAAATTAGGCAGATATTCTGTTCCCTGAAGCAGATTGAAAGTACATAGGTTCGCCCCTAGCGCTGTCCCTTCGGCCTTCCCTTCGTTAACAACCAACCAGCCGGAGTTCCTAATTAAATGCCTATCGCCTTGGTCTTTATACCAAAGATCGTCGCTCCACTCCTCGCTCGGGCTCACCACCACCGGCTCTTCCGAAAATAAGCACCTCTTAAAGTAATCCAGCGTATAGTCAAAATACAATTTTTGGCCAAAACTCGAATAATGCGGGCCAGAATAATTGACTAGGCCGGTCTTGGCAAAAATGGCATTGTTAAGGGCCGTTGTGTCCGAAAAACCGCAAAATATCTTGGGATTGCGGCGAACTAGCTCCCAGTCAATATATCTAAGTAACTGATTACTATTAAACCCGCCAATAACCGTAATAATTGCTTTTACTTGGGGATCGCTAAAGGCTTGATGAAAATCTTCTATTCTCGCCGCGATGGTAGTTGAGCCAAATTCATCAATTTCCTCGACGTGCTCGCCAAAGCCAAGCTTCAACCCCAAATCGCTAAACCTCCTGTTAGCCATCTCTTTGGTTTCCTCCGAAAGAATCGCCATCGATTTCGCCGGCGCAATCACTCGCACTTCGTCGCCTGCCTTCAATTTTTTGGGGTATATCTTTTCCACGGCAACTTTATTTTATAGCAAAATTAGAGTCAAAAAAAAGGCTAAAAAGATTTAGGAAAGCTTTTTGCCTGCTCTTTGAAAGAAACGCCTGATGCCTTTGTGGGCTTTTTCTTGTTCCTTAACTTCTTTTTTAACTTCGGTGGCTATTTCCTCTGCCTTCTCCGAAACCGTTTCCTTCATTTCCCCCAAATTCCCCAGTAAGACTTGTGCTTTTTCTCTCAGCGCCTTGCGCCACTCTTCTCCCTCTTCCTTCCCCAAAATCAAGGCCAAGGCTGCTCCGATCACGCCTCCCAAAACTAAACCCGCCAGGAAATTATTGTCTTTTTTTTGCGAATCCTGATCCATTTTTTAATTTTTGGGTTTGCCAGAGGTCAAAAGTTTAATCAAATCTGCGCCGCTTTTTATTCCCGTCAAAAATCCGGAGAGCCCGGCAATCGGCTTGGCCACCGATTCAGAGACAACGCCCGCATCATCGAGTATTTTATTCATCTTTTTAACCGATTCGCGGAACTCCCTTAAGATCAAGGCCACCTGGGAACCAACAATCAAGAGCATGATGGTCAAACTGCTAACAGTAAGAATGAGAAGAAGTTGGGTCGTTTCCATATCTTGAATGTATACTCTTGAGGGTACCCCTGTCAACTATAACTTTCTGCCTCCATCTATAGCTACTCCCTTAAGGCGAAAAGATGCCAGGAAAGATAGGCTAAAAAAAGGAGGATAAAAAGGATTATCGCGGCCAGCGCTGTCTTGCGCGGGTCCCAGGAAAGTTTTAGCCGGCTCGAGGGGCGGGCCAGGCTTTCAACTACTGGCTTAGGTTGACCCGAAGAACCAAAATCTCTTCTAAAAAAAGCTAAAATCGCCCCCGAATCCAGGCCCAGATATTCGGCATAGTTTTTGATAAATCCCTTCGCCCAAGCCGGTTGCCCAACTCTATTAAAATCGTCGTTTTCCAGTGCTTCGAGATATTCCTGCCTAATCTTAGTTGCCTCCGCCACTTCCGTTAGACTAATTTGGCGAATGAGTCTCTGCTCTTTTAAAATCTGGCCGACAGTTTTCAT
>VGLL01000006.1 GCA_016866735.1 Candidatus Shapirobacteria bacterium | reverse complement strand
AAGGTTCAAAAAAGGCCTTAAGACGAGACAGGCGCAGAACTATCATTAATAAAAAAGTAAGAGACGCTTATAAGGAAGCGGTTCGTTTGGCGCGGCAAAAGCCGACACCGGAAAATCTCCAAAAAGCCTATTCCGAACTTGATCGGGCTGCCAAAAAGAACGTTATTCATAAAAACAAAGCCGCCCGCCTCAAATCGAGGCTGGCCAAGCTTTTAGTTAAAAAGGGCGTAAGGGAAACCCCGGCCGAAAAAAAGGAAGTCAGACTTCCAAAACCAAAAAGAAAGGCCAAGAAATCCTCCAATATCTCAAAATCTCCAAGCGCCCCGAAAACCCCATCTAAGAAATCGAAGAAATAAACTTAAACCCTAAGGGTCTAGATCTCTTCGCGAGTAAATTATGATAAATGAAATGCGGCCGCATTATTCTTATCATAAAATATTTGGAAATTTCGGAAAGAAATTTGCTTCGATAGGGACTAGTCCCCGAGTCTTTTTGTCAACTCTTTTGTGTGAATGCCCACCAGCTCCAAGGGTAAGAAATTTGCCATTGCCCATACATGAAGATCAGGGTGCGGTTGTTTCCCTGCGATATAGCGTAAAACGGCATTCGGATTCCTCGGACGCAAATAGAAAGCAAGTTGCTCTAATACCTTGGCCGTCACCCCTTCCCCCGGCGCTTGATAAATCGGCTTAAAAACGGCCTCGAACCACTTTTGGTTAGCACACCCTGCCTCTATGTTCGCAATGTTTGTGTCTATCGCCTGCCGCTCTTTTTCGGACAGACAACCCAGTACTGGAAATAAAACAGCAAGAAGCCCAGTTTTCATCCCGATATCCCAAGCCCTCTGTGGATTTTTTTGAAAAGCTTTAGCCAACTCTCTGACTACTTCCTCGGGCTTAATCCTGTTAAATCTCCGCGCCCGCGTCGCTCCAAGTCCTGTTTTTCTTGCTTTGCTAGTTAACTTTTCCGCTCTTACAAGCCAAGCGCTCTCTGTTTCCCCCGAATATCTATAAACAACTAGCGCCTCCGAGTTTTCCGCTAAAAATTCAGCCAATTTAGTAATCTCTTCTTCGTTCTCGCCTGTAATTACTAGAAAGCGAAAAATGCGCAGAGCGTTTCCGGCCGAAATCTTTTCAGCAGTTGTTTTGGTCATTAATCCCTCAAGATCCCTTCTCCCTTCGCAAGGGTCAATCAGCTCTCCCAAAACAACCCTATCATCCATTACCTCTAAGCAGTAAGCCATTCGGTTGTAAGTGGGATCACCGCGCGAAATTAAATGACCTCTAATTGTTGCTTTCGGGTCTGGCTGGTTGTTTTCGCCCCTTACCAAAACCAAGTCCGCTACCGACTGTCCCGGTGCTACTCGTTTCCCTTGGTCGTAACGAGGGCGCTTTATGACTTGAACAGTGGTAGCGGCTACTGCATCTGGCTGCCTCTCTCCGCCAATCAAGTAATCAGGTTCTTTTCCCCAAACTCTCTCCGCTATCGCTCTTAAGCGCCCAAGATCGTCAAGTCCGCAGACGATAAAATCGACGTCGCCTGGAGCCTGAGCCAACCCCAATGTCGCTGCTACAGTTACCCGTGCCGCCCCCCCAGCCAAATAAACGACACCATTCATCTTGGTTATCTCCTCGATAAACCCGACGACAATTTTCTCTCCGCCAACCAGCGGCCAGAGACGAGCCCGAGCATAGGCAGAAGGCTCGACGCCGGATAAAAGCTGATCTTCTACGACGCAAGGTTCTTTCTCCGTCATAACTACCCTATAATATAGGATTGATTGAATTTATTCAAGATTCGCCTTATAATTTGCCCCAATGAAGCTCATTCAGCCCCTATCTTCGGCGAGTATTCAAAGAAGACTAGGCTCCCTTTTTTCCTCAATTGAAAGAAACCTCTCCGCGAAGCTTGTCGGCTTACCCGGGAGCGGCAAGAGCACTCTGGTTCGTTTTGCCTGCGAAGATCCCGCCCTGCGCCGGATTTTGAAAATCTCGTCGGGTCGCCAATTCTTATATCTTGACCTGGTAGCTGCCCTTCTATCTGGAGGAGAAAAAACTCTCATCAATGAGGCAGAGAAAAAGCTAAAAGTCATAAAAAAACAGTCCTTGACGGTAGTCCTCAACTCCACTTTACTCTTAGGAAACATCCCGTCTTTTCAGCTAATGCTGGCGGAAAATTATCTAAAGTACCGACCTAACTTAAATTTTATTTTTCTCTTCCCCGGCCCTTGCGATGATACCGAACTAATCAAACTTTTCCCTCTTTTTAAAATTCCTCTAGAAGAGGCCAAAGTTATTTTTCCTCTTTTTGCACCCGAAGAAATTAGGTTTAATCTGGCGGTTTGGGAAAAAATTTTGAGTTGCCAATTCAAAGAGGAGGAAGAGAAAATTATTGCGAATCTTAGCGGCGGTTTAGCTTCCCTTATTAAGTCTTTAGCATTATTAACTAAGGAAAAACAAAATTTGGGTAGCGACCATGAGTCTCTTCTAAAATTAGACGAAATTACCGGTCCCCTTGATAGAATTCTTCAAGCCCTAAGCGATGACCAAAAGATCATTCTTAAGGAAATCGCTCAAGGCAAGGGAGACAATAAGCTATTTTTGCTAGAAGAGACCAAAGCGCTCATCGACCTAGGAATAATCATCCGAAAAGAAAAACGGCTCTCGCTCTTTAGCCCGTTTTTAACCAAATATCTTCTCTCAAGACGCGAGCCAGCCACCGAGATTTCCCAAATTGCCTTTAATGATTTTCTAACCCCCAGCGAACAACGTCTTTTAGACGCGCTTCTTGCCAGCAGGGGCAGGCGCATCTCTCGCGATCAGGCGGGCGAGGCGGTCTGGCGCAAAAATTGGGAAGAGAAATACTCCGATTGGGCTCTTGATCAAATCGTCAGCCAGATCCGCAAAAAAATGACTCATTTAAAAGATAAAAAAAGATTGGTTACTCTCCGCGGCATCGGCTTTGAACTGCTCCCCTAAATTTCCCTTAGATTTCCCTTAGATATCCCTCAAGCAGGAACAAGAACAGAATCTTATTATTCCCCTAATGCCCCAAGTATGAGAACCGTCGAGCTAGAAAAAGAAAGAAACCCCTTAACTCGTTCCGCGGTAACCGAGCAAGCAGTTCGAGCAAATTTTTGCGAGCGGGGTTTAGTCGTCCGTCCGGAATTGGCGAGATTTGCCAGCGAAATGGTGGGCTTGCTCGAAAATCCCCAAAGAGTTTCATACAAACCTGGAAAAGAATTCGTAGGCGCTCCCGGAATTGGCAAAACCACTCATCTGGAATCGCTCAGGGAAGCTTGTGCGACCCTTGGGATTCCGCGCGCTTGGTTTAATTTCAATTCAGGGGAAAGCAAATTATCTGCCTATAGCGCTGATCCTTGCCTTCTGGTCGAAGACTTAACGACACAACTGGCAGAAACGCGGCCAAAAACTATGCTGCCGGCCGAACGAGCGACTTTAGATACAGCCATAGCTTGCTATCGAGATGGCGTGGGCTATGATCCCCGACTTGCGGATGGGCTAGGGTGCAAACTGGGAACTGCCCTTTTGGATCATATCCGGCGATATGAAATGCAAACTCCGGTCGCGATATTTATTGATGCGACCCAGAGAGCTAATCCGGCTGTTATAGGTTGGATGGGAGAATACATTCTGCCTTATCTGTCACAAAGCGGCCGCTGCCTTTTCGTCTTTGCCGGTCAAGTCCCGGTACATTGGAGAAGCCCTGCTGTACGCTGGCGAGTAACAACGGAAAAACTGGGAGCTTTCGCACCCGAGCTTACTCAAGAGCAGTGCGGACTGGCGAATTTTCCAGGGTTGGCTGGTGTCGCCGGGGAAATACAAGCGCTAACCGGCGGCCATCCGCTGGCAAACGCCGTGGTTTTATCCCGCCTCCGCGAATTAGCCACGGCTGGCGAGGAAATCAGACCAGACGCACTTGCCCGCCGTGAAACAGAATTGCTAAATCTAATAGGCACGGAAGTAGTTGACAGTTGTGCCTTCCGAGAAGTAAGAAAAGAGCTGGCTGATGCTTGTCGGGCAATTGCTTTAGTCCGCCGGTTTGGCGTTGGGCATCTCCGGGCAATTCTGCCAAAAAGTGTCCCCTTCTTTGCAGACTATCCGCAAGATAGTTTTGGGGGGTTATTGGCCTTACTTCACGCTACGCACCTTATTGGCTGGAATGACGCAGATAGACAACCCGCTGGTTACGGGATTGATCCCGCCCTACGCCATCTTATCGCCCTCCATACGCAAAAGACAAATCCCGCCCTTTGGGCGACAGTTAACCAGGGAGCGGCGGCTGTTTACGAAGATTACGCTCAAAGAATCGGTAAATATTTTTTTGGGCACTTCCGGAGCGACAACCGAATAATTTTAACAAAAGCAATTACCGATCAGAGCCCGGGACCATACCTGGTTGAAGCTCTGTATCACCGAGCTTGTTTAGGGGAAGATTCTTTAGCAACGATAAGGAAATGGCTTACCCAGTTTGGCGGCCAAACTAATCAGGGCAAACGCCTCGTTTCAGAACAGATTAGGATGGCTCTTCAAGAGGACAAAGACCTCCGGGCCAAAATTGGGGAAGAAAAAACAGCCGAATTAATGGCCATCTTACAAAGAACTTAAGGCACTGGAAATTTTTGGCAGAGCTCCTTAACTTCTATTTTGATTTGTAAAAGCGGGGGCTGTTTAAAAACCTGTTGCTTGAATCTTTTTCTTGCCTTTTGATCTTTCTCTTTGTCCTGGTTGCCAATATCTTGCAAATCCATTTTTCTGGCGCATTCGATCACTTCATTAATCAGTTGGCCGACTTTAACCATTTCCCTCTCCCCCATTCCCCGCGTCGTTACCGCCGGCGTTCCGAGGCGTAGACCGGAGGGATAATAAGGCGAGTTAGAATCAAAGGGAATAACCTGGCGATTGCAAATTATTCCCGCCGCTTCAAGGGCCCAGGCCGCCGTCCAGCCATCCAGGCCTTTATTAGTCAAATCGATCCAAATCAGGTGATTTTCGCTTCCACCGCCGATAAGAGTAAAACCATATCTTATTAATTCGCTGGCTAAAATATGAGAATTTTTAACAATTTGCCGAGTATAGCGTTGAAAAGCCGGAGTGTTAGCCTCCTTTAGGGCTACCGCCAAGGCCGCAACCTGATTCTCGTGCGGTCCGCCTTGGAGCCCCGGGAAAACGGCGCGGTCAATTTTTTTCGCTAACTCCGGCTCTTTTTCTAATCCTTTTTTCGTCACCATAATCATCGCCCCTCTTGGCCCTCGTAAAGTTTTGTGAGTGGTAGTGGTAATTACATGAGCATCGTCTTTGGGCGAGGGATGAGCGCCGCCGGCAACCAAGCCAGCGATATGGGCAATGTCCGCTACAAAAAAGGCCCCTGCCTCATCGGCAATCCGACCAAAGCGGGCAAAATCAAAGACTTTCGTGAAAGCGGTTCCCCCACAAAAAATAATTTTGGGCCGACATTTTTTGGCCTGTTGTTCCAACTCCTGCCAATTAATATCACCCTCCCTGGTCAAGCCATAATAAGAGGCCTCGTAATATTTAGAGGTCATCGACGCCTCTTGGCCCATAGACAGATGCCCACCCATGGACAAATGTTGAGACAAAATTTTTGCTCCTGGCTGGCAAATTGCTCCTAAAACGGCCAGGTTGGCCGGCGAACCGGAATAGGGCTGGACGTTGACGAAGGGAACGTCGAACAATTTCTTTGCTCGCTCGATGGCAAGATTCTCGATTTTGTCGATAATCTCATTTCCTTGATAATAGCGTTTGCCCGGATACCCTTCGGCATATTTGTTAGTCAAAACACTCCCCAGGGCTTCCCGCACTTGGGCCGAAGTATAATTCTCCGAAGGAACAAGCATCAGCGTTTCTGCCTGTCTCTCTTCCTCGGCGCGAATCAATGAAGAAATTTCTTTATCCTCCATTGTAGGGAATTCTATTTTTTAATCAGTTTTTTGAACTTCGGTTGGGCCTTAATTAATTTTATAATATCTGTCGTGATTGCCTCTTTTCCCCTCTCTCCGTCAATGGCGGCAATCTCTGCCCACCAGTATTTATTCGCCAGCCAGTGGTAGGTGTCCCAGGCTAACTCTAATTCTTCTTGCTCTTTGAAAAGCGCGAGTCCGCCTCTCTCCTTCGCCAACCGCTCCAGGCAAACTTCGGGTGAGACATCAATAAAAACCGTTAAGTCCGGCATGATAAAATCGCGGTTAAGTTCAAACAGCCACTCCTTGGGAAGATGAACCGCACCGTAGGCGACCGAGGACCAGGCATAGCGATCAGTAATGACCGTCCCGCCCTTCTCTAAGCGAGGGATAACCACGTCTTCTAAGTGGAAACAGCCATCGGCCGCAAAAAGAAGGCGCAAGGCGGTGGGCGAAACAGAGGCAGGATCTTTTTTCAAGATCTCATGTATCAACTTGCCAACCGGGCCATCGGTCGGCTCCTTGGTTAAATAAGGCTCGAGTCCCAGTTTCCTTAGCTCTTCTGTTACTAATTTAACTTGCGTATTCGCCCCGCTGCCATCCAGGCCCTCAATATCAATAAAGAACCCGGGATAAGGATTCAGTTTCATCTCTTAAATTTTAGCATTTTTCTTTTCTCTTGCAATCTCTGATCCAAAAAATTAAGCCCTTTTTTCTCCAGCCTTACAAATCGATATACTGATCAGTATATCGATTTGCATGATTAAGCAATTACCGCGCTATAGTGCGCGGTAGTTATGCAAGTTTCCCGTTCTGGTAAGGCTTCTAATACTATTTTTCTTCTTGCAAGCGATTGGTAATTACAATTCCCATATTTTCTTCGTAAGGAAGAGATAGAATTCCCCTCTCTAGGTTCTCTTTCGCTCTCAAATAATAAGCAAAGTCTGCTCTGGAGCCGCCTCGTGATCGCGGATCAGGAGTAGCTAATCTCTGCCGAACTAATCCCTCGTCGCATGTAACTAAGGCAAAAGCCGGCTCGCACCCTAGTCTTCTCAGTTCAAAAGTAATTATTCCACGAAGAAATGGATCGAGAAACATCCCGTCTAGGGTCACTTTCTGTTCTTGCTCGATATCCGCTTGTGCCCTAGCTGCCATCACGTCATAAACCCTTCTCTTTCCTTGGGGCGTATAAGCAGCACCTCCGTCCCGGTTGTCTTCGGCTGAAAACAGCTCATCGCGAATTTTGTCGGTTGAATAGGAGGTGCCACCCCTAATTTGATATAACGCTTCGGCGACTCTCGTCTTGCCTACCCCAGGTAAACCAGCCATTATTAAGCAATCAGGAAATAAAATAGCTTCCACTGTTTTACGAAGACAAAGATCTTCTCTCATTAATACCTGCCACTCTTTAGTTCCATCTCGTATGATTTCCTCTTCCCCTTCACGAATTAGCGAGAGGGCTGGTGTTGACTGCACTATAGTATGATCAAGTTGGCGAACGAACGATAGGGGAAAAAACCTTGACGGCCCGCACAAAGTAGGAACACATAAGCTGGCTCCATCGAAGGTTATCTCCACCGAAGGTTTTACTAACTCTTCCCAGCCTAAAAGAACCTCTGGTTTCATAGATAAATTTTTCTTTGGGCAGGAGAAACGGGGGAGAAAAAAGTATGCGCCCTTCATACTTTTACCAAAAACTTTTTCTTTCGTCAACTGGCAAGAAGTGGATCAGAGAGGCCTGTCCTGCTCAAATTTCATTCCCAACTTAATCGCGTCTTCGGCGCGGCCGAGTTGCTCGCCGATGTCTAGGGCATGATCAACTCGAGAAATTACTTGCGATCTGAGCAATTTCTCCTCCATTTTAAGAGCGGCTTTTGCCTCTTTGCCGTTAACTCTAAACTCCTCTAAAAACCGACCGTCGGGAGAAAAATGTTTAACGACAATTTCTTCTTTTTCAACACCAATTACTAAATTTCCCCGCGGATCCCAGGAACAAAAGAGCTGATCATATTTCTCCACAATTTTTTGCGCGGCCGCTAGATCGCTTTTATCAATAAAGGCCGACTGGGAGATGGTGGTTAAAACTCCAACTTTCTTATTTATTTTTTCCGCCAAAACACTTTGCAATTTTCTTAAGGCAAAAGCATTCTGCGGCCAGGCGCCAAACATATCGTTTGAGCGAATATAACAAGTCAGGTGCAGTTTGTCCTCTCGGCAAATCCCCTGGATCAAAGTCAGGCAGGGTGTATGCCAGGCCAGGTCCTTTCTGGCAAAATTATCAACGGCCGGCTGCCATAAAACTGCCAAGGCGCCTTTATTATAGGGAAATTGTTGCAATTTCTTGGCCATAATGGCCAATTGGTCCAGGCTCTGATAAGCAAAAATTCGCTCCCCATAAGTATAGGCTTGCTCGCCCCTCTGGGGATTAAAAAACTCTCGCAAATAATCCCTTAAACCATCCTTATCGAAATTAAAGAAGGGGTAAAACTTTGGCTTTTTAATTTCTTCCCCGGTAATAACCGCTGCCAAATTCAAAACCATCCTCTCTGCGCCGCCGTAACCCCAACCGCGGGGAATTTCCCAACCAAAGCGTAAAACCGTCTTTAAAATCTCAAGCCAGGCTAGGCCAATCGTTGACGACTCAACCCGAAAGAGCGAAGTTTCCGAAGGAAACATGCCTGGCAATTCTGCCTGCGGGAAAATTTTTCTGGTTTTGGCAAATGGCGGGCAGTATCTTATTTTCGCCACTTTCTTGGCAATCTTTTTCTCGTTAGTCTCGCCCCGAAGATCAACGAGTTTTACTTTTTTTCTTAAAAGAGTTAAATATCTGGCCGGAATCTTTTCATCAAAAAGATCAGCCTGCCCGCCAATTGTTCCTTTACGAAAGAATTCCAGAAGGGCCTGGCCGCTGCCGGTACGATCCTCACCGCAAACGACCAAACAGGAAACGCGCGGATTGGCCCAAAGATTGCGGATGATATACTCAATGCCAGCCTTGGTATAGAGTTGGCCGACAACCGCGACTTTCTGTGGCATCAAGGGGGCAATTTTTTCTCTGGGTGTCCAAAGCGACGCTACCCCGATAAATCCCTCTTTTGGATTCACTAACCAAAGCCTCTCTTTAAAATACACCGGCCAATCAAGCATGTTCTTGCATCTTAATATCTCTTAGCCTCTTCTGGGATTCATCTTTTTCTAATTTAACCCTTTCGCAATCAACTCCTAACTCTTTTAGAAAAACTTCGCCGGTTTTGTCGCCATAGATATCCAGATAAAAAACCTTCTTAATCCCTGACGCAAAAATCAGCTTGGCGCAGTTAATACAAGGCTGGCTGGTCATAAAAAGAGTGGCCCCTGAAAGCGAAACGCCCTTTTTGGCCGCAAGAGTAATCGCTTTGGCCTCGGCATGAATCGAGCGACACTTTTCCAACTCCTTTCCCAATCCCAACTTTAATTTATCCCGCAAACAGCCGTGTTCTTGGCAGAACCGATTATTAGGGAAAACGGTATTATAAGCGCTTACCAGAATCTGACCGTTTTTAACAACTACCGCCCCCCTTTTTCCTCGCAGGCACCCTGATTTCAAAGCTAGTCTTGCCGCTTGCCGAAGAAAGACTAATTTTTTCTTAACCATAACCTGTATCAATGAATTAATTCATTAAGACAAACTTTCTCTTAATTTTTTAGCCATCACGATTGGTTCCATCGTCAATCTTTTCTCCCCCATTTTAATTACTTCCTGATCATAAGGAATGAGGTGAACATGGAAATGATTGACCGTTTTCCCCGCTTTTATCCCCTCGCCTTCCCGCAGTAAAATCCAGATATTCTCTACTCCCAAGCGCTCTTTAAGTATCTTTGCTCCGTATTTTTCTAAATAAAAAATCGTTTCCTGCTCTTTCTCGTTAAGTTCTCCTAGCCGTTCGACGTGCCGGCGGGGAATGATGAGAAGATGGCCGTCAATATAAGGGAAAAGAGCGACAGTCAAAACCACCCCATTTTTCTCGGCGATGAGATATTTTTCTTTCAGGTCGCAGAAAACGCACCTACCCCTTTTTTCCACTTCGGCCAAGACTTTATCATAGAAACCCTTTTCCCTGGCCGCCAACTGGGTTTGGGCCGTATAGGGATCAAAGCCGTCTGCATCCAAAACCGGCGTCGTCCGCGCCGCGTTAATTAGGCTCGCAAACTTTTTCTGAATCAGCTCGCCCGCTGCCTTGTCTATCATTTTTGAGGCGGATAGATAAGGCGCCTGCATTTCCGAGCGCACGATTTTGCCGCCAATTTCTTTCATAAAACGGGCTTCCGGAGAGCTTATAAAGCCAGTATTCCAATCGTCGTTAATCGTAAAAAAGACATCTGGTCTCAGTTTTTGCAGCGAGCCCAGAACAGTCCGCTCGTCAAAAATAACGACCTTATCAACCCAAGGAAGTAAGGACAAAACCAGGGCTCTGGCTCTTTCGTCAACAATCGGCCGGCCGATTCCCTTGAGGGCAGTGACACTCTCGTTTGAAGGAACGCCCACCACTAAAACGTCACCCAAGCTCTTGGCTTTCTGAATAAACCGAGCATGTCCTAAGTGAAAAAGGTCGGCCGTGAGACTGGTAAAGACAATCGTTTTGCTCTGTTGCCTACAGTCAGTCCTTAATCTATCCAGATCGGCAAATTTTATTTCTTTCACAATCTTTTTCTTCTTAATCTTAAGAAGAGGCGCGCGCTTCACTTTACTCCAAAGCACCTGTTTCATTTTTAAAAGCGCCACTTTCTCTACCATCTGCGAGGAAGAAATACTCGGAGAAAAATATTTTTCCTGAATGACTCTCCCGCCGTATTTTTCCACCATCTCTTTCTCTTCGAGTTTTCTCGTTCCGTCCTGCCAGTCCTTGGCTGTTGTGTAAAAAATCTGCGGTTTAAGTTTCTTAAGTTCCGCAGTAACGTCATCTTCGGTTACAATCACTACCCCATCAACAAAGTCAAAATGAGCGAGCGTCTCGGCTCGCGTTCGATCGGAAATCAGAGGATAGGGCTCTCCCTTCAAGCGACGTCGAGATTCATCAGAGGCAACACCGATTATCAGGAGATCACCCAAGCTTCTTGCTTTTTGCAAAAACTCAAGATGCCCATAATGCAAAAGCTCATAAGCGCCTACGTTAAAAACAATCTTTTTGCTCTTATTCTGCTTTGCAGAATTCTCTAAATCTTCACTTTTTAAGATCTTCTTCTCGACCCTTTGGCGAAATTCGGCTAACCGCTCCTTCGCTTTTTGTAAAAAAGGGTTTTTCTCTTCCATTCTCTTCGCTAAAAAGCTAGAAAAATACTTTCTCATTTTAACATAATCGTATTTTCCTCCGCCCTTTTGATAACCGCCTAAAAAACTTCGCCAGATTTCTCCTTCCTTTACTTTCGGATTATCAACGACGAAAAAAGAGAGACTGCAGGCCAGGTCTTTCTCGGCTTCTCCCTCTTCCGCCTCTTCGAAATCTAGGATGCCGGTAACCCTTGCCTTTTCGTCAAAAAGCATGTTTGCTCTGGCAAAATCAAGATGGAGAAGGGTTAATTTGGGAGAAATCCGAAAAACTCGGTGCAGACGAGCCAACATCTTACCGGCAGATGTTAAATACCTAGGAGCCCAAGTCTCAGCTGGCTTTCCGGGCAAATAATTCCCTTTTCCCAACCAGTAATCTTTACCTTCAAAAGAAAAATCTTTAAGAAAGTCGTCGCCAATCTTTTCCCACAAACGACAAGGCAAGCCTTTCTTCCTTGCCAAAAGCTCGAGCTTAATCGTCCGCTTGATTCTTTGTTTGGTTAAACTCCCTTTCGGCCAAAGACAGAAAACCTTTTTCTCTCCCCCTTCCTCAACCAAAAGACACCGTTTTCTCAACCCGCCAGAAAGAGGAACTCCGCTTTTGATCTGATGAAAATAGGATTGAGCCATGGCAATTTCCTACCCCAGCATACTCGATAGACGATTATTTAACAAGAAGGCCCTTTTTGCCATCAAAAAACCTGCTCCTAATTAAATGCTTTTATCTAATCCTTAAGGCGGTTTTTAATATTTTGTTGAAGATTTAGGCTTGTGGAAAAATGGCGGATTCGAGGCGGGAGAGGCGGCCTTCGTGATTTTCTAATTGCTCTTTGTCTCTTTGATGGGTAAGCTTGTGCAGGGAAAACTGTTCAATCGCCTCCTTGACGAGTTTAGCCAGGCCATCAATATGGTTCATTACCAAATCAAATCTCTTATTAGTCTCTTCTCGAAAGGCGGTAAGCTCGTTCCTAAGACTGGTAAAATTGACTTCTAAGTTAGCTACTTTGCCCCCGAGAAAAGACACATCACCCTTGAGAGTCTTAACATCGCCATTGAGAGCCTTAACATTGGTCTTGACGGACGTTATTTCATCCGTAAGATCGGCCTTCAATTGGGCGAGGTCGCCTCTAGTGGCCGGTAAATCATTAACTAATTGTTTCGCCATTAATCAAAAAGATACTCCTCGGCCTACGAGTCTGTCAAGGCCCAAAACCATAATCAAAAAAACGCAAAATCTGGCTATAGCATTAAACTCGGTATACTGATCAGTATATGGTTTTTAATGAATTAGGAGGTCTTCGTAGTTACGGGCGACGCCTTGCCAATCCTCTACCCGATTCTTACCGCTAGAACTTACCTGCCACCACCAATCTGTTTGCCAAAGCTTAAGAGCTTGGGAGATTTTTGCGGAAAGAGACTCGCTTTCGAATTTATTAAAGCTCAAGCCGTTAATTCCGTCTGCAACCTGATCCGCCAGCCCGCCGGTGCGGCGAACCAGCGGCACCGCACCATAACTTCTCGCCTCGGCGACGACAATCCCGAACGGCTCGCTTAGCGAAGGCAAAAGCAGAAAGTCAGCGCCGGCAAAAACCTGGTGCGGCAGGGAAAAATCGGCCCCCAAAGAAAGCCCGACTTTATCGGGAAAGGCAAGTTTCAATTCGGTGAAAAAGCGGTGGTATTTCGCCAAACCTTGACCCACAATAACAAGTTGCATTTCGTTTTTTCCCAAAAATTCTGGCAAGGCCTTGGTTAAAAGCTCTATTCCTTTTTGGGGAACCAGGCGAGAGACAAAGGCAAAAACAGGCACCTCTTTTGGGGGCAAACCAAAAAGGGCTTGCAAAATTTCCCTATTGATCTTCTTAAACTCAACCCAGTTGCCTCTCAATCTAAATCCTAAAAGCGAGTCGCGGTAAGGATCCCACTCGCTTTTGTCAATGCCGTTATTTATCCCTATAATCTTTTCGTCTTTACTCAAAGAAAGAAAGCCGTCAAGTTCCCTGGCAAAAGTCGGCGAGACGGTCGTCACTAAATCCGCTGCCGCCATTCCCCGCCTTAATAAACCAGCAAAATCAAAAAAGTCATTCCCCCAGTCAATCGGTTCACCTTCTCCTTCTTGATTGGCATAGCCGTAGCCATAACCTGTCGCGCCATTTAATGTTACGGGATTATGAATCGTCCAAATAATTCTACCCCTCCCCTTGGAGGATTTCCGCCATTCCTCTGCTTCGTAAATTCCCTCGAAATCCTGTGTCCAAAGCCAATCCGGAAACCAAGAGTGTTGGGAGCACCAAAACCAAGCCTTACGGGCTAAAGTCTTACTCCTTTTTTCGTTTTCAGCCGAGTAATAAGGCAAATATATATTATCTTTTTTGGAGGCGATAAAGTTTCTTACCTCCCAACCATTATTACTTAAACCCTTATCTATCCCCGCCACAAATTTCCCCAATCCGCCAACACAAATTTGGGGATAAAATTCATTCGCCAAAATTAAAATCTTACCTTTTGGTTTCATTCGATAAGGAAAATTCTAACAGATTTTCGAAAAGACAGGTTATGGAAACCGGGCCAATGCCGCCAGGAACGGGCGCAAGAAATGAGGCAACTTCGGCTACGCCTACCTCAACATCCGGCTTTGGATAACCAACATCGATAACAATCGCGCCAGGCTTAACCATTTCTTTTTTGATTAAGCCGGCAATGCCAGTAGCAGAAATTAAAATCTGCGCTGATAAAGTTTTAGCGGCTAAATCCTTCGTCTTACTATCACAAATAGTTAAGGTTGTCCCCAAATTCTTTAACACTAATGCTAATGGCCGTCCCACCAAAGTCCCCCAACCAACCAGGCAAACATTCTTGCCGCGGAGAAAATCTCTAAGGGCGGTGAGGTGATCCTCGCGAGCGAGATTGAAAGCCAACTCCGAGCGAAGCGAGGAGGAATATTTCACCGAGTCGAGCGAGGTATCACGAACCGCCCCGCCTATAGCTATACTTAGCACTTCCAAAATCGCCCATACTGTTGAGGGAAAAACAAAGTAGTCTCCCAACACTAGCCGTCCCAGATTCTCCGGACAAAGACAATCAATGTCTTTTCCCGGCGGCAAAAAACAAGGCAAGGTTTTCTCCAAATCACCCGGCAAGGGATATTCAAAAGTGATTCCCGTAACTTTCGGGTCGTTGTAGCATATATTAATATATGATACAATCGCCTCCTCCTGGTCCTCGGCAAATTTTTTAATCTCAAAATTTACCCCCAGTCTTTTCGCCGCCTTCTCCTTTAATCGAACATAAGATTCCGCCTCGCTGTTCTCCCCCACTAAAATAAAAACGAGTTTAGGGATAATCCCTTTTTCTCGAAGATTAGCAAACTCTTCTTCTAAAAATTTTTCTTTCTCAGCCGCTAATTTACGACCAGCAAAAATGGCCGCGCTCATGCCGAAGCTCCTTCTTTCTCACCTCTTGGCTTCCTCCAGGTGGCAAAATCACATTTCGGCCAGGTAGAACAGCCGTAAAAACTTTTCCCTTTTTTGCTCTTTCTCAAAACCATCGGCTCCCCGCACTTCTCGCAGGCAAAGCCAGCTTGGCGCAAATAAGCCTTGGTAAAACGACACTCGGGGAATTTCGAACAGGAAAGAAACTTGCCGAATCTGCCAATTCTCACGACCAGGGGCGAGCCACACTTGGGACAATTTTCTTCTGTCACTTCCGTCTCCACTTTTACTCTCTCGGCCACTCGGGAAACACTAATCAGCTTGGTATTAAAGGGAACATAGAATTCTCGAATCACCGGTACCCGCTCTTTTTTGCCGTTTGCGATTTCATCCAAATCGTCCTCCATGTGAGCCGTAAAAGCGTAGTCAACAATCTCCGCAAAATAATCCACCAAAAAATCGTTGACAGTCGTTCCGAGCGAGGTCGGACGAAATTTTCCTTCCATTTTTTCGACATATTGTCTCTCCTGAATGGTCGAGATAGTCGGCGCATAGGTAGATGGCCGGCCAATACCTCTTTCTTCCAGCGCCCTAATCAGGGAAGCCTCGGTGTAGCGAGCCGGCGGCAGAGTGAACTTTTGCAGAGGTTCTATTTTCACTAAGTCTAATTCCTCGCCAATTGCCAACGGAGGCAGATTAATTTCGCCTTCCTCGTCTCCTTCCTCTTTGCCATAAACACTCAGCCAACCAGCAAATTTCAGTATCTTACCTAAGGATTCTAATAAATAGTGATTAGCGGTCGCGGTCGCCAGAACCAGCACTTTCGTCTCATCAAAAATCGCTTCGGCCATCTGGCAAGCCACAAATCGCTTCCAGATTAAATCGTATAATTTATTTTCGTCAAGATTTGAGATTTGAGATTTGAGATTTGAGATTTGGCCGACCGCCGTCGGCCTAATCGCCTCGTGTGCCTCTTGAGCAACCTTAGATTTTGTCTTATAAAACCGAGGGGAGGACGGCAAAAATGGCTCTCCGTAATTACTCTTAATAAAATCCCGGCAGGCAAAAATCGCCTCCTTGGCAATATTAGTCGAATCGGTTCGGTGATAGGTGATGAGGCCTTTTTCGTAGAGGCTTTGCGCTACTTGCATGGTTTTTTTTGCCGGCCATCCGAGTCGGATGGCCGCGGTCTGCTGCAAAGTCGAGGTCGTAAAGGGTGGCGCAGGATATCTTTTTACTTCCTTTTTTTCTTTTCCTTGAATCTCATAACCGGCTCCGTTTAACTCCTCGACAACTGCTCGCGCTTCATCCTGGCGGTGGATTTCGCAGGTCTGCCCGTTTTTCTTGGCCAGTTTTGCCTGAAAGATCGGCGCCTCTGGCAACTTGCCGCCTAAATGTTTTTTCAAGTCGGCAAAAATTTCCCAATATTCTACCGGAACGAATTTTTCGATTTCCCGCTCCCGATCAACGATTAAGCGAACGGCTACCGACTGCACCCGACCGGCCGATAGTCCGCGCCGGATTTTAAACCATAAAAGCGGTGAGAGCTTATAGCCAACGATGCGGTCAAGAATGCGTCGCGCTGCCTGGGCATCAACCAAATCCATATCAATCTCACGAGGATTTTCTAGAGCCTGATCTATCGCTGATTTGGTGATTTCGTGGAAAGTAATCCGTTGAGGAATGGATGAATGGATGAGCGGATGAGTAGAGGATTTTGTTTTTTTTCTACTTTTCCATTCATCTACTCCTCCAATTATCTGGCTCACGTGCCAAGCGATCGCTTCTCCTTCTCGATCCGGGTCGGTCGCCAAATAAACTTTTTTGGCTTTCTCGGCCAGCTTTTTCAGTCTCTCTGTGATTTCTTTCTTGCCGGGAATTAAAATATATTGCGGCTCAAAATCTTTATCCGTCTTGATGCCGATTTTCTTCTCGGGTAAATCGCGAATATGCCCCATCGTCGCCTCGATCCGAAAATCAGATCCCAGAAACCTAGATAGTGTCTTAGCCTTAGTTGGTGATTCGACGATAATTAAGTTCATACTTTCCCCCCAAGTTTCTTATTTTCCCTTTTATTTCCATCAAAGTCAAAATGCCGGCGATTTTTCCCGCCCCCATTCCGCTTTTTTTAATAATCTCATCAACATGCTTCCCTTCATTTTCCAGTAGTTCTAGAATAACCGCCTCGTTTTTGTCATCCGGCAAAATTTTCCCCGCCGCCAAAATTTGCCTCCCGTTAGCAATTTTTAACTCTTCCAGTATATCATTGACATTGGCGACAAGTTTCGCTCCAGATTTTAGGAGTTTAGTTGTACCGGCGCTTTGGGCAACAGTAATCGGCCCGGGAACGGCAAAAACCTTACGGTTCTGTTTAACAGCGTAATCGGCCGTAATAAGCGCCCCGCTATCAGAAGTCCCCTCGATCATTAAAACACCTAGAGATAAACCAGAAACAATCCGATTACGCGCCGGAAAAGTTCCCTTGGATGGCGATAATCCCAAGGGAAATTCGGAAATAATCGCTCCCTTCTTAATAACTTCTTTAGCTAATTGCCCCCTGCCGGTAAGAAAAAGGGTATCCAGTCCCCCCGCCCAAACGCCAATCGTCTCGCCCCCATTTTCCATCGCCGCCAGCTCCCCAACCTCATCAATCCCATACATCAAGCCAGAGGTGATAACCAAACCCGCCGCAACTAAGTCAGCTACCAGCATCTCTGTCACCTGTCGCCCGTACGCCGTCACTTTCCTTGTTCCTACTACCGCAATGGCCGGTTTCTCAAATAATTCCCCTATATTATATGCTCCATACTTCATACTATATGCATAAATAACTGGCGGCGGATTCTCTATCTCTTTTAAAAGCTTTGGGTAATTTTCTTCCTCTAAACAAATGGCGAACAATCTCTTCTCTTTCAATCGTTTTGTATTAACCTCCGGAGTAAAACTTTTCCTAAAACCGAAAAAAGAGGTTATTAATTTCTTTCCAAGAGGCAGATTCAAAAGTTCCGTTTCCGGCGCCTCCCAAGCTTTCCGAGCTGAGCCAAAATGATCAAGGAGCAGCTTAAACTTTTTGGGTCCTACTCCCGGAAAAGCCGAAAACGCTAACCAATAATCTTTCTCTTCCATATAACCTCAAATTTTGATTTTTGCTATTTGATATTTAAATTTGTCTATCGCCCACTCGCTCTTATCATCAGGATGAAAGAGAATCCGGCCGGATTCGATCTTCTCTATCGTCCGACGCTTCGCCATATACTTGATCTGTAAGACACACAATAACTTTTCAAGATAATTAGATAAATAGATGAGTAGATGAGTAGGCGATTTTTCTTTTTTAATTTTGAATTGCAATTTTGCATTTCCTATTGCACTTGGCAAATACTCACCAACCCACGAATTAGCTACTAAAAACCGATCATAAGCCTCGTCTTTATCCCACAATCTTTTCATCTGCGCTACCTCATGGGCGGTAAATAGATTTCGTTCCCTCTCGGGAATCGCCAAATGAGATTCGTCAACAAACATATTTAAACAAATTTTGTCTTTGATATTACTGATTCCCGCTGATTTCTGGCTGATTCCCACCGATTTTATAAGTTTAGATTCGTTTTTCATTCGTTTAAATTCGTGATTTGGCCTTCTTCTCTGTCCCACCAACTCCACTAAAATTGTAACCAGGAATCTGCTTAGCCACAATCTGCCAGCCGAAGTAATAATAAAAAGGTCAATGTCATCATCTTCGTCGCTATTCTCCATCGCCAGCGCTCCCGAAATCCCCACCAATTTTACTGTGGGAATAAGTTTTAAGAGGTTAGCAATTTTTTCCGCTTTTTGGATTTTTTCTCGACTCCACTCTTCTCGTTTCTTCCTCAACCCCACTATTTCCTTTCGCCCCTTAAGAAAGTAATAGTCATCATCTGTGTCAATCAGTTTTGAAACAGCGGTAATCCGCGCAAGACTGCTTAAAACGGCATACTTCCCGAACTTTCCCTTTGCTATTAAATAATGATAGATTTCTTCACGACGCAAGGGATAATCAAATATGTCTGCATAAACCAAAGTTTGCATAATCGCCTTTTCTAGCTCTTCCATCTCAAAACCTACTTTAGCAAGTTCTCTAACCCTTGACAAGAAGAAGAAGAAGTAAAATGCAGCCAAGTTAAAATCTACGCCGAGGGGGTGAGAATTAAAATGGTAGAGAAAAAAATTGACGCTATGACTCCCGCTGAATTAGTGGCTCTCGGTGATCGCGCACTAGACATGGATCCAGCGGCAGCAGAAAAAATGGCTAGAGAGAACAAGATGATTATAGTCACGGATACAGGAGCAACAAGCGGTAAACCCGTAGCCGAAGCCAGACCTGCAAGACCAGAAAGACAAGGCAAAAGATAATTATTACTAAATTTTTATTCTGAAAATCTACCACCTTCGAGGTGGATTGCCCTTTACACCTCGGGGTTTTTCCTGATTTTATGGCACTACCGCCTCCCGGCCGACTTCTCTAAACGATTTCCTTAACTGTTTCTCTGCTTCTAACTTTCCTCTCCTAATACATTCCTCGGCTTTATAGAGATCAAAGATGGTTACCCCATTCATGTCCGTTTTGATCAACAAATCCGCCATTCTCTCTTCTTTTTCCGAACTGACCACCCCCCACTCGAAACAAGTAAGAGCCGTCTTAATAAAATTAGAGGGATAAGTACCTTTTTCGTCGGCCGAGGCCAGAAAATCCATAACACTCCGGAAATTTTCCGTTTTCTTCTTGAGGGCCTGATATCTTTTATAAAGCCCTCTATCCTGCTCTAGGGGAAGTGTTTGGTTAAATTTGAGAGTCGAAGCGATCACAAAATCACAGCCTTTTTTCTTCAGAATTTCCACCGGCAAAAGATGGAAAAGGCCACCATCTACGAGAAGCTTTTTTTCCTTCTTAATCGGGCAAAAAAGAGGCGGCACACAGACACTAGCCAAAAGTGCTTCTACCAGATCCCCTTTTTGGAAAACATATTCCTTGCCGCTTTGAATATCTGAAGCCATGATATAGAGCGGCAAGGACAGGTCTTTAAATTGTTTATTCTTTGTTAGCCACTTAAAGACTTTCGAAACCCTTTTCCCCTGAATGATGCTTTCTTTGGAAAAGTGGAAATCAAAAAACTTAACTACGTCTCTTCTTCTTATTTCCAAAAGGAAATCTTCTAACCGCCCCAGAGTACCCGCGGCGAAGCAGGCCGCCACCACTGCCCCCGCCGATGAGCCAGAAAGACAATCAATGGGAACTCTAGCCTCCTGAAGAGCCCTCAAAACGCCAATATGGCCCGCACCGCGGGCACCACCCGAAGAAAGCGCCACGCCAATCTTTTTAGCCATACACGAATTCTAGCACACCTCTCGTTTAAAAACTTATTCAAAAAGTTAATATAGAGTAAGGCGTGAACCGCCAGCTTGACCACTGATTACTTAAGCCTTATTATTAAAATAATGCCGCATTTTGATTTCATCCATAGATTATTCCCGATTCGAAAATTCTTATATTTTATTCTTCTTGTTACTCTTCCTTTGTCGGCTTACTGTATTGGAAAAAGCAACTATCAGATAAGTATTATAAAGAATTCTAGTCGAAATCAGGAAAATATTAAGAATTCAATGCAAGCGGTTCCCATAGAGAAATCACATAATATTACCTGTATTGAGAGCGATCAATTCAACTCAATTAGGGGAAGGGAAGTCATTGATGAAAACAAATTAATTACTGTTGAGACGGGGGTAATATATGATGTTTATAGTCATAACTTTTCTAACGATAGTAAATACCAACAGGTTGAACCTAATTATGTTGAGTTGCTTTCTCCGTCGGTGAGTAACAGCTTCGTTATTTATGAAAAAGCAAGTTCGCAAGTAAACGCATACAATGAAGTCGTAACGACGTTTCATATTCAGACTCCAATGATATTAGGATTAAATGATTTGTATAAAAGTCATTTACCCGTAAATAACTTTCCCTTTGGAGAACCACCTGACAACCATATTGGACCTATTTCTCGGAATATGATTAGAATCGCCGATGATTGGTACATATTAGTTCAGATCCCATGTCTTGTGGCTCAGATTGCATGTGGGCAACATCTATATAAATTTAGTCCTTCAAATAATTCTATTACTGAAATACCGATCCCAGATAAATATTCTCCCAAAATATTAAAAAATTGTGAAGACAAATTTGCTTGCTTTGATATAAATAGTAATACAAATTTCGATAATTTTATTTCAGTAAACAATACGACTAATCTCTTATTTACTTTGATCGGAAATCATAGAGTTATTACTTATGATACGATCAAGGGGACTTGGACAGAGAATAAAGAATCATTAAACAATATCTTTTATGATAAGTTATCTAGTTTTACCAGCGTAATTGATTACTATGATTGTGTTTTCTATAAAACAGATATTGGGAAAGTAGTGTTTTTAAAAGAAAAGCAGACAGAAAATACAGTATTTAAAACTGCGAGTTTAAAAATATGTACACCATAGGGGTGAAAAACATTTACACCTTGGGTTACTTAATGGCCGAACCACTCTTCTAAAATCTTTTTAGCAATGGGCGCAGCCACATTAGAGCCCTCTCCCCCGCCCTCAACTAAAACCGTAACCACAATTTCAGGCTTGCCCTCCGAAGCCTCCGAATCGGAGGCGTAGGAGGGAGCGAAAATGGTGAACCAAGCATGGGTGCGATTTTGCGGATCGCCAAACTCGGCCGTGCCCGTCTTGCAACCCACCGGTACCTTAAAATCGAAGAACGGCCAACCAGTACCAGCTTTTCGCCCCTCCGAAGCCGGTTCGCAAGCTCGTCTCAAGCCTTCTCTTACCAACTCTACCGTCTCTCTCTTTAGCCCCAAGTCTTGACATAAATTACTTAAGTCGCCTAGGTCACTTAAGTGTGGCTGACAAAGTTTTCCGCCGTTGGCAATCGCTGCTGTCCAACTATTTACTTGCAAAGGCGTTACCAAAAGATCTCCTTGCCCAATCGCCAGATGATAAGTGTTACCCAGGAACCAGGACTCCCCTTTCGCTCTTTTCTTCCACGCCTCATCGGGCACAAAACCCTCCGACTCGGCGGGAAGATCTATCCCCAATGTTTGTCCTAAGCCAAATTTTTTAGACCACCCTGCTAAGCTCGGTAAGCCGACCATTTCTCCTACCTTATAAAAAAAGGTGTCGGTTGAGCGCTGCATCGCCGTGACCACACTGATCAACCCCTCTTTGGCTCCGCGTGAAAGATAATACCAGTTAGCGAAACGGTAAGGGCCGATGACAATTACACCTGGATCATCATACTTAAAATTACGGTCAATTTTCCCTTCTTCAAGGCCGGCGACAGCGGTAATAATCTTAAAAGTTGAGCCGGGCGGATAAGTGCCAGAAATCGCCCGATTAAAAAGTGGCTGATTCTGATCGGCGAGAATCTTTTCTAGTTCGGCCTGACAGCTTGGCAGCCTGACAGCTTGGCAGCTTTCAAAAATCGCGGGATTAAAGGAAGGGGAAGAAACAAGGGCGAGAATCTCGCCTGTTCGTGGATTAGTAACTACGACTGCCCCCTTCTGATCGCCCAAGGCTTCGTAAGCGGCCTTTTGCAAAGAGGCATCCAGAGTAAGCGTCAAGTCTTGACCGGGAACCGCTTGCATCTCGCCAATTTCCTTGACCTTATTTCCGTTGGCATCAACCTCGACAATTTTCCCTCCATCTTTGCCGCGCAAAAGACAGTCGTATTGCGCCTCTACTCCCGTCCGACCCACCAGATCGCTTGGTTTCAGCTTACATTTACCATTTAAAATTTCCTTCTCGTTTGCTTCTCCTAAATATCCAATCACATGAGCCAAAATCTCACCATAGGGATATTCTCTCCCAATCTCCGTTACCACTTCTCCGGCTTTTCCTTCCGCCTCCAGCCTTAATGCTTCCTCGCGCCCAATAATTGTACATTGTTCATTATTAATTCTACATTTCTTATACACCGGCACATTCCTCGCCAAAACTCTCTTCTGCCGATCGTAGATCACTCCCCGCAGGGCTGGCAAAATTTCTATCTTAGTTCGGTTACCTTCGGCCAACTCGCGATTTCTTTTGCCAGAAATTACTTGCAGTTGAAAGAGACGAAAAACCAAAATCAGGAAACTGAATACGAGGGCGAGCTTAAAAAAGATTAGATTAAATTCTGACTCTCTTCTCTCCATAATGAAAAAATTACATCGAGCTGAGCTCGATTATAGCATCATTTGCGTGACGTAATTATGAGGTGATCGCGATGGCGAAAGAAAAAGGCTTTTTTGACAAAAATAGTACAACCAGCCGTAATAAGAAATAGGGCAGAAGAGATGCCAAGAGGCGCACCGCGAATCAAATCAAATAGTAACCCGCTAAAAAAGGCAAAAGGGGGAATCTCATCCTGCCAAACAAAAGCCAAGATAACGATGCTAACCAAGAGAAGATTAACAGGAAAAACTGTCGTCTGCAAAATTGCCAAAAAGATAGCCAGAATTAAGAAAATAATTTTACTAATCATTTGATTAAGAAAACTATTTCGAGCGTTTTTGGATCCAAAAAGGGTTCCACTTCGGCCTCTTGATAAAGTTCAGCTTCCTTCTTTTCTACCTTTTTGATCTTCCCTAATAAGAGATTGGCCGGGTCCTCCGCGGTCGCAACTAAATCTCCTTCGCTTAAGTTTTCTGATTGAAGCACTTCGTGTAGCTTCATATTTTGGCCGTCGCCGACCAGAACCCCTCGCGCTTTAATACCAATCCCCTCTCTCGCGGCGGAAACAACTTTGGCTAAAATCTTTGACTCTTTACTTGTTATCAGCCTAGCTTTTGCTATTCTTTCCCCAACCCAAAAGACTTTTCCCGCCAGAACATTCTCCGAAATCACCGCCTGGCCCACATATACCCCGTCTTTCTTGCCCTTGTCGAGCGTGAGACTATCCCCCAGCAGCCCTGCTGTCTGGGCTTGCAAAAATTCCCATTCGGAAGGGAGTGGCGCCCCAAGAAGCTTCCGCTGCTCGCCAACTTGCACCATGCAATTAGCAATTAACAACTTACAATTAGCAATCTCTCTTTCTTGCTCTTGGACCTTCTTGTTCAACTCTGACACTTCTCTATCTCTGCCGACTGATCCTCTTACTCGCTGCCAACTTTGATAAATCGCTTTTTGCGCAGGCAAAAAAAGCCCTTGGGAAAATGACTTTACCGGTCCTAAAAAACCAAAATGATCAAGCAGAATAAGAAAAAGAGATGAGGCGAGAAGGATTAAAAAAATTCTTGTTTGTTTCCCCATTATTATCTTAGTCCTCCCGTAACCTTCACTTTCTCAAGTAGCTTCTCATCATCTAGAAGTCGACCGCAGCCGCGCACGACACAGGTTATCGGATCATCGGCTACCCAGGCAGGCATTTTAGTCGCTTCCGCGATAACTTTATCAAGACCGGCGAGTTGGCTT
>VGLL01000005.1 GCA_016866735.1 Candidatus Shapirobacteria bacterium | reverse complement strand
TGTCCCAGACTCGCTTCGCTGAAATAGTTGTACCTTATCGATAAGGGGCTTTAGTGATACAATTTACCTATGCCTGGGTTATTTTATGTCGCCGCGGCGGCGTTTATTGCTAAGGATGGAAAACTCTTGGTTTTGAAAAGAAGTCCTTTACGTGATTTTGAAGCAAATTATTGGGAAGTAGTAAGCGGCAGACTAGAGCAGAATATTAAGGATGTCAAAAGCGAACTCCTTAGAGAAATAAAAGAAGAATTGGGGAAAGATTTTAACTGCGAAGTGATCGCCCCCATTGGCACCTATAACTTTTATCGCGGCGGCGATAAGAGCAAGGAGCACGTAGGTATAGATTATATCTGTAGATACATTTCCGGAGAGGTCAAGTTAAGCGACGAACATACAGAATATAGGTGGATTGACCCAAAAGAATTTGAGGGCAACGAAGCCAACGAGTCTGTTAAACAGAAGGTAAGGCTGTTTGCGAAAGTGAAGGACTGGCGTTTGCAAAATGCAGAGTGTTTTAGGGGTTGCAAGTAAAATTTTGTATCTTCCAATTTCTTCTAATATCTTCTAAACTGAGCTAGGCTAGGATACCGATAAAATATTGCTAACTGCGGCTAGATGTTTGCATGGAAGAATTTATTGGTAAGAAAGTAAAGGTAGATTTTGTTCAAGAAATAGGCTGGAAACGTCCGACAGTAATAACCTTCGGAAATAAAACTTTAAAGATAAGAACCGTCAGATCTCGGTGGGAAGAGCATAGTTATAGTCGGCCATGGTGGCTAAGAAAACATCGGGTCTGCTACGAGGTTGAGACGGAAAATGGAGACACTTATCAAATCTATTGGGATCGGGGAGGCAGCGGTAAGGGAAAAGATTGGTTCTGTTCCTCTAAGAATTCTCCGATGAAACATTAAGGCTTAGAGAGCTGTTTAATCTATTGAAGTGGCCAAGGCGGTGCACGTTATTTATTTTCCGGCTTGAAACTTTTTGGGACTCGGTATATCATTTTTAGAGATGGCAAAGAAAATTTATCTTGACTATGCGGCGACGACGCCGATTGACCCGCGGGTTTTGCAGACAATGTTGCCCTACTTTAAAGGCGAGGCATTTGCCAACACTATGTCCCTGCACAATTTTGGCCGAAAAGCAAACCAAGCAGTTGAGGAGTCGCGTGAAGCGATTGCCGGCATGATTGGAGCGAAAACCGGGGAAATTATCTTTACTAGCTCCGCCACCGAAAGTAATAATCTTGCCCTAAAAGGCATCGGGTTTGCCAATAAAGAGAGGGGAAACCATTTAATAATTTCCCAAATTGAACATGATTGCATTGTGGAGAGTGCTAAATGGCTGGAAAACCAGGGTTTTTGGGTTACGAGACTTCCGGTTGACCGATACGGCTTTGTTAGTCCGAAAGACTTAGAGAAAGAAATAAGGGAGGAAACAATTTTAGTTTCTGTGATGCACGCCAATAACGAAATTGGCACAGTTCAATTAATTGAAGAGCTGGGCAGAATCTGCCGCGAGAAAGGGGTTTATTTCCACACCGACGCGGCCCAAAGCTTTGGTAAGCTGAAAATTGATGTTAATAAGGCAAACATTGACTTATTAACTGCCTCTTCTCACAAAATATACGGACCGAAAGGCGCGGCCATGCTCTTTGTTCGCAATGGAGTTAAAATTGAGCCCCTTCTGCACGGTGGCGGACATGAGGGGGGCTTGAGATCTTCGACAGTTAATGTGCCGGCGATTGTCGGTTTTGCCCAGGCCAGCAAGATTTGCCAAAAGGAAATGAAGGAAGAAAATGAAAGATTAATTAAACTGCGCGATAAATTGATTAAAGGAGTGTTGACAAATATCCCCGGATCGTATTTAAATGGCCATCCGCAAAATAGACTGCCCAATAATGCTAATTTTTATCTTGATTTTATCGAAGGGGAGTCGCTTATAATGCAGCTTGATTTTGGGGGAATTGCCGCCTCTACCGGTTCCGCCTGTTCCTCTGCAAAACTTGAGCCGAGTCATGTCCTCCTCGCGATTGGCTTGAAACCGCAACAGGCCCATGGTTCCCTGAGATTATCCCCAGGAAGATGGACAAAGGAAAGCGAAATCGATTATGTTTTGGAAGTTTTACCGAAAGTTGTGGAGAAGCTAAGAAGAATATCGCCCTTTAAGAAATTGGATCAACAGAAAAGTGGATAAATAGATGAGTAGATAAGTAGATAAATAGATGAGTAGATAAATAGATGAGTAGATTAGGACCATACACCGAAAAAGCGATTGCTCATTTTCGCGATCCCCATAACTATGGCCGGATAAAAAATCCGGATGGGGTTGGCAAGGTGGGCAATCCCGTTTGCGGAGACGTCATGCATCTTTATATAAAAGTAGGCAAGAATAAAAAGGGAAAAGAAATAGTTGCGCAAGTAAAGTTTGAAACCTTCGGTTGCACAGCGGCAATTGCTACCAGTTCTGTGATTACCGATTTGGCCAAGGGTAAGACCCTAGAAGAGGCAGTTAAACTTGATCGGCAGGACATAGTTAGTTCCTTGGGTGGCTTACCGCCGGTGAAACTTCATTGTTCGGTTTTGGCGGCCGATGCGCTCCTTGAGGCAATTTATGATTACTTGGGGAAAAATAAAAAAGAGATTCCAAAAGATCTGCGTTTGCGCCACGCGAGAATCGAAAGGGAGAAGAAAGAAGTGGGGAAAAGATACAAAGACTGGGTGAAGATAGAAGAAGAATTTTATAAAGAATAACCCCATCTAGAGTATCACCTAGAAGTTAAGCCAGGTTGATGGTAAACTGAAGGCGATGGCTGCGCGAAGAAGAAAGAGAATTTTCTTGTTGCTAATGATTGGGGGATCACTTTTGGCAGGAGCGGGCCTGGTTTCGCAAAACCCCCAAGTTTTAGGGTCATTGGCCAAAAATGAAGTGCTAATGGGAAAGTTGCCGCGGGGCAAAGAAGCGATTGAAGAGCTGGAAAAAAGAGTTTTGGGAGCAGCGGGGATTCCCGACCGAAAAGAGATAAAAGGGGAGACAGAAAGGGCAGCTTCGGGCGCAGGGACTTTTCTTGAGACAGAAATTGCTAGGGTACTGACCGTGGAGGGGGGAACGATCCAAGAGAAAACAGATAAGATAGTGGAGATAATTAAGAAACTACCAGAAGAGGAAGCCAAAAGAGTAAAGGGGGAGATAAGGAGACAGTTCTGTCAAGAGTTTTTAAAGGAGGAGTAATGGAAAAAGGCAAAGATTTTCAAGACAGACTTGGCGCGTTAAAGGCAAAGCTTAATTTGGAAGAGAAGAAAAAGCGTCTTAGCGCGCTTGAAGCGGAAATTGGCCGGCCGAATTTTTGGCAAGATCGCCTGGCGGCCGAAAAGGTAATGCGGGAGATGGCCCAGATTACCCAAGAATTAAAGGAGATAGAGAATCTCGAAAAAAGAATTACTGACCAGGAAGAAGCGGAAAAAATAGAAAAGGATTTAGGGAATCTTGAGCTAAAGATTTTTTTGGGCGGAAAGTACGATCAGGGTGATGCCATTTTGTCGATCCACGCCGGCCAGGGGGGAACCGAAGCCATGGACTGGGCCCAGATGTTGCAGCGGATGTACTTGCGCTTCTGCGAAAGAAAAGACTGGTCGTCTGACGTTGTTGATTCTACGCCGGGCGATGAAGCAGGCATAAAATCGGTTACTTTGACCGTTGCCGGCCCGCATGCTTACGGTTATTTAAAGGGAGAAGCCGGTGTCCATCGCCTGGTGCGTCAGTCCCCTTTTAACGCGGACAAACTTAGACAAACATCCTTTGCCCTGGTTGAAGTGCTACCGCAAATCGAGGAAGCGCAAGGCATAGACCTAAAAGAAGACGACTTAGAGTGGGAATTTTTCAGGGCCTCGAGTCAGGGCGGACAGAATGTGCAGAAAGTGTCCTCGGCCGTGCGGTTGAAGCATAAGCCAACAGGAATAATTGTCACTTGCCAATCGCAGAGATACCAAGAGCAGAATCGGAAAATCGCAACGCAGCTTTTGCTGGCAAAACTCTGGGCTCTCGCTAGCGCCCGGGCCAAAGATAAGGAAAGACAGCTCAAGGGAGATTATAAGATTGCCGGCTGGGGGAATCAAATTCGATCCTATGTCTTGCATCCTTACAAAATGGTAAAAGATTTGCGGACCGGTTATGAGATAGGCGATCCGGAATCTGTTTTAGACGGCCAGCTTGATGAGTTTATTGAGGCAGAGATTAAAATAATGGTATAGTATAATCGAGCTAAGCGCGATATAATGGAAACGGCCCTCCTTTGCTAGAGCTTCGGGGGGCAAGAAGGAGGTGAGCGATGGAAGAATTTCTTTCCGAAGAACCAAAAGATTTAAGCTTTCCCAAGAAGTATATTTTGGGCGGGGCGATTTTGCTGGTTATTCTCGGTGGGGCGACCGGTTTTCTCCTTTCTAAGAGGGGCGCGTCTTCGCTACAGAGCCCTATTTCCGGAGGAGAAACTCAAGCGGGAGAAGAAGTGGGTTCAGCCGATGTGAGAACTTTTAGGGATACTGCTACCGGAATCCTGGAAGCCGGAGGGCTAGACGGTGAAGGGACGCATAAGCTCATTCGCGAGGGAGGCCCGAGCCAGACCGCCTACCTGACTTCTTCGGTGGTTGATCTCGATAAATTTGCGGGTAAAAAAGTTCAGGTATGGGGCGAGACTTTCCGGGGGCAGAAAGCCGGATGGCTAATGGACGTAGGCCGGGTAAAAGTCTTGGAATAGATGATTGAGTTTGTCAAAGTAACTAAGAAATTTGGCCCAGTAGTTGCCCTTGACGATCTTAGTTTTAAGATTGAAAAGGGCGAGTTTGTTTTCCTTACGGGACCATCTGGCGCAGGCAAAACGACCCTTGCCAATCTTCTTTTGGGGAAGTTTTTGCCGACCTCGGGAAAGATTTTTTTGGGTCAGGAAGAAATCCCTCGTTCCTTGGCGAAAATCCACCTTCTCCGCCGGAAACTCGGCGTGATCTTCCAGGATTTTAAATTGATTTCCGACCGGACTGTTTTTGAAAATATCGCCTTGCCTCTGGAAATAATGGGGAGAAAAAAGGCGGAGATCAAGGACCGGGTAGGCGAAGTTTTGCGGCAGGTAAATCTTGGGGAGAGGATAAATTTTTTCCCTGCCCAGCTTGCTGGCGGAGAACTCCAGCGCGTCTCTTTAGCCCGGGCGCTGGTGGCAAAACCGGAGGTTCTGCTTGCCGATGAACCAACTGGCAATCTGGACCCAGAGAGCGCCTGGCAACTGATTAAATTACTTAAAGAAATAAATAAATTGGGCACACTTGTCTTAATGACAACGCATAATATTGACATAGTCAATTCGCTTTGCGAAAGGGTAATTAAACTGGAAAAAGGAAGATTAGTTAAAGACGAAAAGAAAGGGAAGTACTGAATGGGACATTTCAGAACAGCACTGGTTCATATCCGGCGGGCCCCCTATCAGAGCCTGGCCGCGATTTTGGTGACGAGTCTGACCTTCTTTGTCGCCTCGCTCTTTATTTTTCTAGCGGCCGGTTCGTTGCGGGTGCTTAATTTTTTCGAGACAAGGCCTCAGGTAACTGCCTTTCTGAAAGATGAGGCGAAGCCGCTGGAAATCGAAAATCTAAAGTCAAATATTAGCGCTATGGAGAATGTTCGCGAAGTGAAGTTCATTTCTAAAGAAGAAGCATTGAGGATCTACCGCGAGCAAAACAAATCCGACCCCCTCCTTCTGGAAATGGTGACGGCAAATATCCTGCCTGCCTCGCTTGACGTTTCCGCTACTAGCCTCGAGGCCCTAGGAGAGGTGGCCGCTTTTTTCAAAAAGCAACCAATTGTCGAAGAGGTGGCCTTTCAGGAGGATGTGGTGGCAACGCTTTCCCGCTGGACGCAAGCCATACGCACGACCGGTATCTGGATAATTTCCTTTCTATTTTTCATCTCCTTACTGATCATTCTCGTGATTAGCGGAGTGAAGATTGCCCTTCGTCAAGAGGAGATCGAGATATTGCGGCTGGTTGGCGCCGGAACTTGGTATATCAGCTGGCCGTTTATCCTAGAAGGAGTGATTTATGGCGCGATTGGGGCAATGCTTGGCTGGGGAGCAAATTTCTTGGTTTTTTTGCAGCTTAGTCCCTTTTTAAACTCATTTTTAGCAGAAATTCCTCTTTTGCCGGTGCCGCCGATTTTCCTGGGGCTGACTTTGTTCGGAGAGATCGCAGTTGGTATTCTGATTGGTGTTCTAGGTAGCCTGACGGCGGTTAGGCGCTATTTGCGCTAGTCAAATCGATGAACCGTTTCTTAAAGACCCCTCTTGTTTTTTTCTTTTTTTCTCTCATTCTCTCTGTCTCAATCGTAGGTGCCGTTTCCGAGGATGAGTGTCGCGAAAAGCAAAAGGAGGATATCTACAAAGGTAGGGCTTGCTGGGAAGAACTTGTGGCAGAGACACAAAAAAAGGCCAATAGCCTAACGGCCGAAATTGCCAAATTCAACGCCAGTATTGCCCTGACCCTGGCCAAAATCCAGGAAACAGAAACCGCCGTAAAAAGACTGGAAGGAGAGATTGAAGTCCTAGGGGCAAAAATTAATCGACTGGACATTTCCCTAAACCAGCTTTCGGCGATTTTAGCTACTCGTGTGGTGCAGACTTACAAAAGGGGTGATATTGACCCTCTTTCCCTGTTTCTTTCTTCGGCCAACTTCTCTTCGTTTCTCTCGCGGTATAAATATTTAAGAGTAACCCAGGCACACGATAAAAAACTCCTTTTGTCAATGCAGGAAACGAAAACGAATTTCGAGGATCAGAAGGCCCTAAAGGAAGAAAAGCAAAAACAACTTGAGAAACTTAAAAAGGTGCTTGAAACGCAAAAAAAGACCTTGGCTGATCAGAAGAAGGATCGGGAGTACCTGCTGGCCGTCACCCGTTCCGATGAGAAAAAATTTCAGGAGCTTTTGGCGGCGGCCCGGGCAGAGCAATCAGCCATCGAAGCGGCCATGCGGGCCGGCATGGCGCTTCTCAAAAATGGCACGCCCGTGGAAGTGGGCAAGGAAATTGCCCTCGTCGGCAATACTGGTTATCCGCGCTGCTCCACCGGCCCGCACTTGCATCTTGAAGTAAGACAAGACGGCGAAGCCAAAAACCCGGCAGAGTATTTGACTAATATTGCAGTGGAATACGATCCGGGTCCGGTAGGAAGAATGAGTTTTGCTGGTTCCTGGCCGTGGCCGGTGGAGAGCCCGACAATTACCCAGGAATATGGGATGAGCTATTGGGCAAGACTAGGCTGGTATCGGGGTGGGCCTCATACCGGCATAGACATAACCAGCGAAAATCCAGTTATTCGCGCCCCTAAGGCCGGCACCCTTTACAGAGGACAATCATCCTGTGGGGGAGTGGGTTTGAATTTTGTTGCTATTGATCACGGCGGCGGCTTGATTTCCTGGTATTGGCACGTGCAGTAAATCGAGGTGTTATGTTATCATGATTTAAATCATTAGAACAAAATGACCCAAATCTCGAAATATCCAATTTCCGACTCGGTTTACGAGAGGATTGTTGAGATTTTCTTTAAGAGCTTGGTTAGGATTCAGACCAAAGACGAAGCCGAACGATTTGTTAGGGATTTTTTGACACCCACGGAACAAGTGATGCTGGCCAAGCGACTGTCCATTGCTTTTCTCCTAGAAAAAGGCTACGACTTTCGCACTATTTGCCAAATTTTAAGGGTGAGCTTAACCACGATAGCCCGCGTCAACCTAGCGAAAAAATATGGCGGAAAAGGGTATAAAATGATGATTGAGAAGCTGCTAAGAGAAGAGGCCATAAAAGGTTTTCTTTTAAAAGCGGGAGAAGTTTTGGCAAAAGCAGGAACTTATGGAACAAAGGGAACGGACACCTGGCGCTATTTGCACCAGGAATTGAGAAAGAAACAGAAACGGAAGCCGTTTTAATCTGTTATCATGATTTAAATCATTAGAACAAAAATGCCTGCCTGCTCCCATCGTTTAGTTAGGCTTATATTAGTATTATTAATTGCATTGGTGATTCTTCCTTTTTCTTCCACAACTATTTTTGCCCAAGTAGTGATAAATGAATTCTTGCCTAATCCATCTTCAGGCAATGATTGGGTGGAAATATACAACATGAGTAGTGACCCCGTGAATATAAGTAATTGGATATTGGATGATGAGGGAACAGCTACAGATATGACTCAAATCTCTAGTGGCTCGGAAATTTCAGGCCATCAAATTTTAGTGTTCGAAGTGGCAACTAGGTTAAATAAGAGCTCTGATACTGTCTATTTGCTTGACGCTAATCGCTTAGAGAAGGATAGAAAAGATTATAACGAAGATCCAGGAACTGATATTTCGATTGGGCGATATCTGGATGGACAAAACTGGACTATTCTTCAAACACCCACGAAGGGTTCAAGTAACAACGAAGGGAATCCAGTTCCTACACCTACATTAATTCCCACAGAAAGCCCTACTTCATCCCCCATGCCTGTGCCTACAAGCGCTCCTACCTCCACTCCTACTCCCAAACCACCCACTCCGACTCCCTCAAATTCTCCGACTCCTGTTCCGACTGCCGCTTATAAGATAAATGAGGTGGAAAACGAAGACGGCGACATCCTTTCCAGCGTTAAGATTTATATCGATGGGGTTTATATTCACCACTATGCTCCGGAAACGATCACTTTCTGCAGCGGATGTAAGTGCGACACTTATGTTGATTGTGGTTTTGGGCAGCATACATTCAGATTGGAAAAAACAGGCTATAATAATTGGGAAAAAACAGAGATGATTAATGCCGCCGGAAGCTATGAAGTAAACCCCGTCATGACAAAAACAAGCGCAACTCCTGCACCGACTTCTACCCCAACGCTCACGCCTTCGCCGACTCCTGTGCCGACAGCTAAGCCCCTGACACCAACCCCAACCCCAAAAGTCACACCCACGCCTACCCCTAATCCCGAGGTTTTGGGGGAAGAAGCAACCGGCAGCGGACTTTATCTTTTGGACGAAGGGACACCGAGCGCAACTCCGACCAGTTTTGCAAAAGATGCCTCAAGCAAGAAAAATTTTTTGCCCCTTACCGCGATTGGCCTAGGAGTCGTTTTAGTATTTGCCAGCCTGGCAACATTTTTCTTTTCAAGTAGGCAAAAGGCCTAACAGGAAGCTGATGTTATAATAGATAAACCGGATGTCTAAAAAGCTTTTCTTTTTTTGGTTGCCGCCGATTGCCCTAATGGCCTTGATCTTTTTTGCCTCGAGTTTCCATTCGCTGCGGGCGTCACCAGTCGCATGGCAGGACTTCCTTGCGAGAAAGACGATCCATTTTTTGGAATATGCCGTTTTGTTCCTATTATTCTTTCGGGCCTTTAGAAATACGACTAAACTTTCTTTTTTCAGGGCCGCATTCCTCTCGTTTGTTTCGACCATTCTTTATGCCCTAAGCGATGAATTTCACCAAACCTTTGTCGCTGGCCGGACGGGCTTACCTAGAGATGTTTTGATTGACGGAGTTGGCGCCGCATCTAGTTGGTTAGTGATTTGGAAAAATGAAAAAATCAGGCATATGTTGGGCAATGGCTTGTAGTTCGCTATAGTTCGATTCATTTTGGGGATATTGACAAAAGAAAGCGGCGGCGGTAACATAAGGGCCGCATGGCGAGAAAACTTTTACTAACGGGCCTGATTTTTCTCTTGGCCTCCCTTTTTATCTTTAATAGCAAGCTTTCTGTTTATGCCCAAGAAGAGGAAGATAGTTTCTCTCCGGATGAAATCATCGTCAAATTTAGGTCTCAAATTAAAGAGGGGGAGATTAACGATTTAAATCAGTTTTTGGGAACCAGAATGGGTGAAAGGCTTTCGCTGCCACAGGTATTTTCCCTCAAGGTGCCTCGCGGCAAGGTTAAGCAGTTTACTGATCTTTTTTCAAGAAGCCACCTCGTGGAGTTTGCCGAACCAAATTACGTTGCCCGCGCTTTCGTGATTCCTAACGACCCGTCTTTTGATAAACAGTGGGGAATGACAAAAATTGGAGCCCCCCAAGCTTGGGAGATAACGACAGGAGACGGCGTCGTTAAAATCGCCATTTTAGATAGCGGGATTGACCAGGACCATGAAGATTTAGCAGGGAAGATCGACAAGCAGAAAAACTTTACCGCGAGCCGCACTCTCGATGATAAATACGGCCACGGAACTCATGTTGCCGGTATTGCCGCCGCCAATACCAATAATGGTAAGGGAGTCGCCGGTTTGGGCTATAAAGCAAAACTCCTAAACGCTAAGGTTCTGAACGACAACGGTTCGGGTTATTATTCCTGGATCGCTAACGGCATAAAATGGGCGGCGGACAACGGTGCCAAGGTTATTAATTTAAGTCTCGGTGGTCCTTCGGCCTCGAGAACCTTGGAGGAGGCGGTTAATTATGCCTGGGCTAAGGGAGCGGTTTTGGCTTGCGCCGCCGGCAATTCGGGTAAAGAGTCCCCTAATTATCCGGCTTATTATCAAAACTGCCTGGCTACCGCTGCGACCGACGACAAGGATCAGAAAGCCAGCTTTTCCGCCTATGGTTCTTCTTGGGTAGATGTGGCCGCTCCGGGAGTGAACATCTTTTCCACTATTCCCAATCAAAAGAGTAAGGTCAGTAGCAAACGCAATTATGATTATTTAAGCGGGACCTCAATGGCCACTCCTCATGTAGCCGGATTAGCGGCTTTGGTTTGGGCAACGGGGAAATGTCAAAATTTGGATGCTCCCTGCGTTCGCGCCAAGATTGAGGATACTGCCTATAAAGCTACTGGCACCGAAACCTACTGGGCCAAGGGAAGAATTGATGCTTACGCAGCAGTTTCTTCTAAGTAATAAAGATTTTTCGTGGAAAAGTTATTGAAGTTTTTGGGCTTTCTCCTAATTGGCGGCGGCGCCCTTCTTCTCTTTTTGATTTATGGGCCAATTATAAAGGAGGAAGTCTCTTATCAGGAAAGAAAAATTACCTTATCGCGCAGCGAAGATAATGGAACTCGGGGGGTTAAAAAAGAAGTAACACCGGTTTCAGAGGATTTTGGCCTAATGATTGAAAGACTGGGAATTAACGTGCAGGTTTTTGCCGACACTGATGCCAATAACCCTAAAGAGTATTTGCCCATTCTTCTTAAAGGAGTTGCTCACGCCAAAGGAAGTGTTTTTCCCGGACAGGAAGGCAATGTTTTTATTTTTGCCCATTCCAGTAATGCGCCGTTAAGCATTTCCCGCTACAATGCCGTTTTTTATTTGATTGACAAATTGGAAAGCGGCGATGGAGTTGATATTTTTTACCAAGGGTCGAAGTATAAATACGAGGTAACCGAAAAAGTAATCGCTACCCCCGATATGGTTGCCCCATATGTAAAAGAGCACGCGACCGGGAAGAGTTTAACACTGCAGACATGTTACCCGGCAGGGACAGCGCTAAAAAGACTCTTAGTGATAGCGAAAGAGATTGATTGATCCAATTGACAAGTTATTAAGATCTAAAATATACTTGGCCCAAATAGTGGGGAAGATAGCGTAGAAAATATGGGGTTTGACAACCCCCTTTTGACATACTATAACCCGACCGCTGCCCTGAAAATGTTAAAGAGATTTTTTGCGTGGCTCTCGATTTTATCTCTGTTTCTGCAGAGTTCTAGCGGCGTTTTTCTTTATGGCCCGGTTTTTGCCCAGGAATTGACACCGGCCCCGGAAGTTACCGAGACAGCACCTGCCCCAACCGAATTAACCACCGAATCAACCACCGAATTAACCACTGAACCAACTACTGAATTAACTACTGAATCAACCACCGAATCAACTATTGAGCCAACACTGGTGCCAACCGTTGTCCCTACCGCCGAGCCGACTGCGGAACCGACAGCGGAAATTACGCCCGCTTTGGAAACTTCTCCGACAGAACCTGCAACCGAATCGGCGTCGTCTCCTCTTTTGGAAATTCCTTTAGACCTGACTACTCCGGTCGAACCACCGGAAAGTGACAGCCTGAAAACAGAAACCCCAGTTGAAAAAATCTGTTCGGCTAGTGAGGAGATCAAGGATTCCCCGAACGAGTCGTGGAATGCCGACTTGGTTGGCAAGACAGCAGAAACTAAGGATAAAGTCCAGCTGAGCGTCCGCTATACTTTCCCGCTTGAGAAAAAAGTTACCGTTTTATTTAAGTGCTTGCCAAAAGACGAAGCCTTAAGAACCCCCTTGAAGATCCAACAAGTAAAAGTCAGTGATTTAAAACTTCCCGAAGGCGTTAATCCGGCCACCGAATATGCCTATGATATTACCACCGGCATGGAAAACGGCACTTTTGGATATGATGTCACTCTGCCCAAGCCGATAGACCAGGCCGCTGAGGTTTCCTATATTGAAAAATCAGCCGAGGAACTCAAAAATAAAAATGAACCGTTAACAAAAGAAGAGATCCAAGTCGTTGATAAAGAAAATTTGCGTCAAGATGGCGAGAAAATTACCGCTTCAGATTTAGATCATTTTACTATTTTTTTAGTGGTTGGCGGTGAGGATGCCACTACGCCGGTTCATCAGGTATTGACTCCGGGCGAAATAAGCGATCTGCAAGCGAGTGACAATGTGCGAATGGCAAGTAATGGTCGGTGGCCTATCCTTGGTTACGACGAAAACCAATTTATCGAGTTCCGTTTTAACCCATCGCTTCCTGCCGACTCGGTTGTTAATCATTTAGATATAATTTTTGAGTATCAGCGCGGCGGCAATCTGTGGCGATGGTTATCTTTGGGCTGGTCAAGAGGAATGCGATGACGGTAATAATGATAACACCGATTCATGTTCAAATAGCTGTCAACTTCCGACCTGTGGCGATGGTTATCTTTGGGCTGGCCAAGAGGAATGTGATGGGACAGACAACGTCATTCAAGGCCAGAATTTCTGCACGAATACTTGTAAATTAATTCCTATTTATGCGGGCAGCAACAGCTGTTTGGCCGGTAAAGTACCGGTAAAAATTCAAGGACCAGTCTTTGTCTCCGCCACTAATCCGGATGGACCAAATCCGATAACTATTACCCTGCCTGGCGTTAGTGAATATTTGTTTGAAGCGGTTGGCGATTATGGTTATGGCGGTGATGACCCCAATAATACTGTCAATCGGGCTGATGCGGGTTATGCCACCGGTGATGCCTGGGGTACACGCCGGGATGATTTGCTCGGTATTCCCGTGACTGCTAAATATCGAGGGGTTACTTCGCTTTTGTCTGATATGGGAACGGGGAATATGGGAATTGTAATGTGGGGGCCATATGATGCAACTCATACTTATGCCAGTGCCTATACCCCCATTTCGATTTCTGATACCAATGTCAAGTTTGTCATCTCCGATTGGTACGATATTTGGTATGCCGGCGACCCTCCCTCGGATACTAATAGGAATCAAAACGGAATGCATGATAATGCTGGGGGAATTAATGTTAATGTTTACGAGTGCCAGGAGTACGGCTCAATTTCGGGCGTAAAATTTGAAGATAAGAATACAAATCATGTCCAGGATCCAGGGGAAGGCGGACTGGCTAACTGGACAATCTATATTGACAGCAATAAAAATAACGACCAGGATGCTGGCGAACCAACTCAAATTACTGATCCGAGCGGTAACTTTACTTTTCCTAATTTAACACCGGGAAATTATTGGGTTAAAGAAGTCAATCAGGCTGGTTGGAGCCAAACCAGGCCCACTTGGCCTTATCAGGAAGTCGATTTAGAGCCCGGTGAAAATGAATTTATTTATTTTGGCAACTTTAAATTAGGGATGGTTCAAGGAAGAAAGTTTAGGGATGTCAACCATGACGGGGTGAGGCAAGGCGGAGATAGCTATCTGGATACCTGGGACATTTACCTTTTCGACAGCTCCTGGAATCAATTAAAAACAATGAAGACCGGCGATGACACAACTGAAGCCGGGAACGTGGAAACAGGACAATACCGATTCATCAACCTTGCCAAGGGAGACTATTATGTTTGCGAGGATAAAAAAGCTGGCTGGGATCAAACCAGGCCTTCGAGCGGGCCGGGACATAATGGATCGATTTGCTATTTGGTGAGCATTACCACTTCAGGCCAGGAAGTTGCTGCTTTAACTTTTGGTAATTTTGAGTTAGGTAAAGTTCAGGGTATGAAATTTAAAGATGAGGACGGTGACGGAAATCCGCGTGAAGACGGCGAGGAGTTTATGAATGAATGGACGATTAGATTATATAAAGACTGGGAAGGTCCGGTTGAGGTGGTAACTTCAAATACGGGCACTAAGGGGCAATATCGATATGTAGATTTATTGCCGGGTACTTATCAAGTTTGTGAAGTTCTTAAAGAAGGCTGGACCCGGACTTGGCCAAAGGTTGGCGATGTGCCGGTTGCGGATAATGGCACGCTTCGTCCGGAATATGGTCAAGCGGTAGTCAATCAAAACAGCGTTGTAGGCGAGGGGCCGGTTTGCTGGCAAACGGTGATTGATACCTCTGGCGACTTCAATCAACTTTTGCGGTTTGGCAATATTCAATACGGCTCGATTATTGGTCATAAATTCCAAGATAATAACATGAATGGCCAGCAAGATTCCGGAGAGAATAATCTTTCTGGCTGGACCATTGGCGTTTATGGAGGTTCTGGTTGCGAGGGACAAGTAATTCAATATGGATTTTCCCAAACCGATGGTAATGGCGATGCGACTTTCCCGAACTTAATTCCTGGCTCTTATTCTGTAAAAGAAGAGTTGGGTCCGCAATCGGGTTGGCAGACAACTACTCCGGTTTGTCAGAATGTGACGGTTATTGGCGGTCAACAAACAACGGTAAATATCGGCAATTTTGAGTTAGCCCGTGTTCAAGGTTGTAAATTTGAAGACCTAAATATGGATGGTGCGCGCCAATCAGAAATAGAGGGTCAAATTAGAGACTGGAAAATCAGGCTTTACAAACAAGGCGAAGGCTCTTGGACTTTTGTTAAGGAAGTTTTGACCGGTAACGGCGGCCCATCTGATAATCGTTATTACCTTGACGGCTTAGTTTTGGGAACTTATTATGTTTGTGAGGAGAATCAGGCCGGTTGGACCCAAACCGGTCCCAATGCCGGAAGCGGCGGAGTAATTAACTTGTCTGGTGCAACCGATGAAGCTCCTTATTGCCGACAAATTAATGTGACGACTTCTGGCCAATGGTTTTCAAGTCAACAGTTTGGCAACATCAGATTGGGCAACATTACCGTTTGTAAATACGACGACTATGATGGCGATGGGATTAAAGACGACAATGAGCCAGGCATCAACGGTGTCAACATTAATCTTCGTCACTTGCACGAAAATGGTGCTGAAAATGAATTGACGATGGATGGGGTGACCGGCGATGGGAAAAACCCACAGGGTTGCTATACTTTTGCAAATCTTTTATTGGGCAGTTACCGGATCACCGAAGATATAGCTTCAAAAGTTTTGGCTGGGTATAAACCAAGCGGCGGAACAAAGACGGCTTATGATGTTTCTCTAACTCAAGGCGGTCAAACTGTAAGCGTTGACTTTTTCAATGATTTACAGCCGATTAAGTTATCCTTAACCAAAACCAGCAATAAAATCGGTTTAACCGCGAGCCCTGGAGATACTATTAATTTCACTTTGGCCGTGACTAATGATGCTTCCTCTTCGGCTTATGGGGTTTCGGTTCGCGATGTCTTGCCAAATGGATTCAGCTACGTCGCTGGGTCCACTGGCGGAACCGGTTGGGCAATCAGTGAGCCGGCGCAGAATGGCCAACAATTGACCTGGAGTGTGGGAGACATTCCGGCTGGTGAATCCAGAACTATCACCTATCAGGTAAAAATCAGTTCCAGTCAGGAAAACGGCAATTACCCTGATGTGGCTGTTGCCTCTGGAACCAACCGCCCCAGCAGCCCTGATATGACGACCTCATATTCTAATTTTGCCTTTGTTTATACAGCGGTTGGTTTCGGAGTCTCTCTCTCGGCTTCAGTTGGTGGTAGCCTTAGCTTTGTTCTTGGTGCCGCGACAACCGCGGGGCAAGTTTTAGGGGCCGCGACCGGTTCAAGCACTCTTTGGCTGATTCTTGCTTTCTTATTGATTATTGCGGGACTCGTCTTGGTAAACTCGAAGAGTATTAAGAAATGGCTTGCCACTCTCGTTCTTATTATGGTTGGTTTTTCCGCGGGCTTATTCTCTACCGCTAAGCCAGTTTCTGCGGCTAACCTAGCGGTTAAGATTACTAATCTGCCGGAGTATAAAAATATTGATAACTTCAAATTGTCCTACACCGCCTTGCAAATTGAATCCAAGCCCATCCAGGCCCAGTTTTATTATCACAAAGAAGGGGATTTGTGGGTAGCTTTTGGTAGCACGCTTACCGGGGAAACTGGTTCAGTTGATGTAACCTCCTCTCAAGTTAATAGCGACGCTAAGTATTATTTCAAAGTAGAAGCAACGAGTAACGGCGAGACCGTTAGCAGTGAAACCTGGACGATTATTGATAGAACTCCGCCGGCTGCCCCCTCCGAATATTCTAAGGAGAAGATTAATTCTAACACCTATAGACTAAAGTGGAGAACGCCAAATAATGATGATTTGGCCTCGGTGGCCGTTTATCGCTCGAAAGAGCAGAACTTCACAGCCGATGGCGGGACTTTAGTTGTCCAGGCAGGTAACCCCAAAGATACCAGTGTGACTTGGGAAGATACCGGCCTAGAAATTAACCGAGACTATTTCTATGGATTGCGCTCTGTGGACAAGGCGGGTAATGCCTCTGTGGTCACCGGAGATGGCGGCACAGTCACTTATGTCGAAATTACTCCTACCTTAGCGCTTGGCCAGGTAGCAGGGCAGACCGGCCAAGTAGTGGTTCTTCCGAAAGCCAAGAGCGGCGGTTCAATTTTAGGGAAAGAAGCTGAAGAAGCGACACCAAGTGTAACTACGGAAGAGGAAGGTGCGCCCGCAGGGACAGTAAAGCCCGGGGAAGAAAAAATTGGCGGCACCTCGGTAAAAAGGCTTCTTTTGCCGATAGGCGGTGGACTGATTCTTTTAAGCATTATCGGTTACTTTGCTTCTCGTAGGCGGACTTCGTAACCCACGCGCCCCAAAAAGGGAGAGATTTCCTAGTCTTGACTATTGAGCTAATTTGGGCTTGAATTAGATTGATGAGTTCGCTGAAGAATTTATTTGTACCCTCGGAAGAGAACAATTACAAAGCGCGGCTTTTGCACCCCAGCTTCTTGGTGCTCCAGCTTTTCGCCTTTTTGGCCTTTCAGCTTTTTCTTAACTTCTTCCTGTTAGTTAAGCCATCAGTCCTTGGTTTTGCCTCAAGTATTACACCGGAAAAGATTGTGGAATTGACCAACCAAAAACGGGCGGAGAGAAGTTTGCCTGCCCTGCGGTTTAGTTCTACCCTATCCGAGGCCGCCGGTCGTAAGGCGGGCGATATGTTCGCTTTTAATTACTGGGCTCATACTTCTCCGTCTGGACGCGATCCCTGGTCATTTTTCCGTGAGGCCGGTTATAGCTATCTTTATGCCGGCGAGAATTTAGCGCGGGACTTTGCTGACTCAAGTGGGGTAATTGAGGCTTGGCTTAATTCTCCTTCACATCGAGACAATCTCTTGGGCGGTCGTTACCAGGAAATCGGTGTAGCGGTGGTTAATGGCACTCTTTTGGGAACAGAGACGACATTAGTGGTTCAACTTTTCGGAACCCCAAAGGCAGTGGTGGCTAAAAAACCGACGAAGCCCGTGGTGGAAGCGAAGGAAGTAGCGGTTGCCCCGGCGGAAAAACCGCAGTTAGCGCCGCAGCCAGAAACGGAAGTAAAAGCGCAACCGCAACCCCAGGTTCAGGCTCAATCAGAAACCAAAGCGGAAACCCCTCTTGTTGCCGAAGTGCCTTCGTCATCGTTGGTCGAGGGCAGCAGGAGAGTTCCCGTATTTAGTCCGCTGGATGTGACTAAGGTTGTGGGACTGCTCTCTCTTGGGTTTCTCTCGGGGCTTTTCGCCTTTGAGCTGGCCCACATAAAAAGGAGGGGGGTAGCCCGTCTTTCTGGCCGGAACTTGGCTCACGCCTCATTTTTGGGTATTATAATCTTAATAATCGTCTTAAGTTCGCAGGGGGCGATTTTATGATCAAGGAGCTTTTGCATGAATTCAAGGAATATCCCCGGGATTATCTTTTCCTTGGTGCGGTTTTCCTTTTGGGTATTCTAAGTTTCTTTTTCTTCGCCGGGACGCTCTCGAGGAGAAAGACTATCGTTTTAGTCTTGGCCGGCAGTTATATCCTTTGGGGCATAATTCACCACTACCAAAAAAAAGATCTGCACTTGTGGGTGGCCTTAGAGTATTTTTTGATTGCTCTTTTGGGGCTAGTCGTTTGCTTCTCCCTCTTTAGTCTTCTTTAGTTTGCAAGCTTCCGTTCCGGGAACGGGATTAAGTATGCGTTCCGGTAAAACAATATTTAATTGCTATTCCAGTTGCTGATGTTTGATTTGATCAAGAGTGCGTTGGTAATCTGCCTGGTCAAATATAAATTTTTTATAAGCCTTAATATCCGAAAATTGATTTAGGATAATTTCTTTTCGGCAAATCTCGTCTTGTTTTTTACCTAAATATTCACCAAAAGAAGAATAGGGATAATCTGCGAGCCGATCTGGGGTGCCCACTAAAAACGAAGCATATGGATTAAGGTGAATATACCGGCAAATGTGGACAAGCTGGTCGGAAGTTTCTACCCTTACAGACTTAAACCGTCCCTCAAAAAGAGGACCCTTTCTCTGGTATTTAGTATTAAAAAAATGCGAGTAACTATCATTAAGGCAGCGAATGAAGTTAGATACCCCGTTATCTATCAGTTGCCTTAAGAGAAAGTGAAAATGATTTGGCATTAAACAAAAGGCAATTATATCTACTTTCCAACTTCGCTCTTTTTTTAAGCCTTCTGAAATTTCATTTCTTTGTGGTACAGGAAGAGTTCTAAAGTGAGAAAATTTGACCGGCGGACTTTGATATTGATAATATAAAAAAGTTTCTAAAAATTGTTGGTAGTCTTTTGCTCGCATGAAGATTGGAATGGAATTAACACCCCGATTTAATATATGGTAAATCTCGCCTGTAACAAGAGGTGTTCTTCGTATCGGCATATATCGTGATTTTAAAATACAATAATTTTTCCGGAGCGTCAATAGGACTCCGTTCCCGGAGCGGAATCTCCATCAATTAATCTCCCTTGACGACTGCTAATGGCTTTAATTTGACCACTTTTCTAGTTAAGCCTGCCTCGACTAAAGTATTAATCACCAAGTCGATATTCTTATAGGCATCAGGGGCTTCGTCGGCAATTCTTTTATAGGGAAGATTGTAGATGACGCTGCCCATACTTTCCTTGAACTGGGTTTGGGAAATGGTTCTAAAGGCCTCTCCGCGACTCATCGTTCGTCCGGCCCCGTGATTGACGGAAAAGAAGGTCTCGGCAGCTTTAGGCGTACCTACGGCCACGTAAGAGGCGGTCCCCATGCTTCCGGGGATAATCACCGGCTGGCCAGTATTTTCGAATTTCTTTGGCAGCAAGGGATGATTGGGTGGTAGCGCCCTTGTCGCCCCCTTGCGGTGGACAAGTATTTTTAGTGCTCGCCGCTCGCTGTTCACTGTTTGCTGATGCTCCTCCCATTTCGCGATATTATGGGCGACATCATAGACTAAACGGAAATCCACCCCTACTCCTTGATTTGCAAAAAATTCTTTTAAGATCCTCTCCAGATCAAACATAATCAGTTGCCGATTAGCGAAGGCAAAATTGACCGAGGCGGCCATGGCGGCGAAATAGCTTTGTCCCTCTTGCGTTTCTATAGGCAGGGCAGCTAGGCCCTGGCGGGGAACCTTAATTTTATATTTATCCTGGGCTTTCCAAAAAATTTCCGTGTAGTCAGTGCAAGTCTGGTGACCAAGGGCCCGGGAGCCGCAGTGAATCATGAAACATATTTGATTTAGAGCCAACCCCCAAAGCGAAGCAAGGTCAGTATCGAAAATCTCTTCGATTCGCTGAATTTCTATAAAATGGTTACCCGAACCTAAGGTGCCAATTTCGTTCTCCCCGCGTCCAATCGCCTTTGGAGTGAGAGCCTCGAATCTTGCTCCGGCCAACTTACCGCCCTCCTCAATACTTTCAAGATCGGAAGGCGAACCGTATCCCCGATTTATGACAAATTCGGCACCGCCCGCAACGACTTCTTCTAAAGTAATTTTCGCCGGCAAGGCCTTTCTTTTACCGCCTAGACCAACGGGAATTTTTTGCTCAATTTTCTTGGTCAAAGAACGTAAAACTGCGGCCGTGAAAAACTTGTTGTCATAACTTAGGTTTGTTCTTATTAGGCGGACGCCACAATTAATATCCATCCCGACCGCGCCAGCAGAGATTAATCCACTTGTGGCCATAACGCCGCCGATGGGCAAGCCGAAGCCTTCGTGAATATCGGGCATGCCAATTACCGGGTCGGTAACGCCTGGCAGCATTGCCGCCTCAGCCAGTTGCTGCAGGGAAAGATCTTGGGCAAGTTGGGGAAGCATTTCTTCTTTGGCGTAAACTACAGCCCGAACTTTCATGTTGGGGATTTCTTCTAATTCCCACTTATTGATACCGATATTTTTTAGCCTCACTGACCTTTAATTGTAGCCCATTTTATGCTAAAATTCACCTCATGAAAGACGGGATTTTTAATAGCGCCCTTAATGGCCGAGTCGATCTCGACCACTTGATTTTGGAAATCGTCAGTTTTGTTTCCCAAGACCGCCAGGCGTTTTACAAACTCGTGGTAGGCAGTGACTCGCAGGGTAAAAGAGAAAACGGCCTAAAAGTACTAGATATTGTCACGGCGGTAGTGATTCATCGGATGGGAAAAGGCGGCCGTTATTTTTGGAGAAGAATAAGAAAAGAGAAAATTAGTACTATCCGGGACAAGATTTACACAGAGACAATTTTATCCCTGGAGGCGGCGCAAGAGCTCGTCCCTCGACTAAAAGTTGCCTTAGTCGGCCTGGCTCCCTACGATCTGGAGATTCATATTGATGTGGGCGAGGTCGGTCCGACCAGGGAGATGATAAAAGAAGTAGTGGGAATGGTTACCGGTAATGGTTTTGTTGCCAAGACTAAGCCGGAAGGCTACGGCGCCTATGTAGTGGCGGATAAGCATACTTAGTTAACCTCAAAGATGCAAAGACTCAAAGCTGCAAAGATGAAAACGTATGATGCAATGGTGGTTTTAGGTGGGGGAAGAAAGCAAGATGGGAGTCTAACAGAATTATCTGAGCAGCGCCTGGACAAGGCAATAGAGCTTTTTAAAAAAGGCCTTGCTCCGAAAATCATCGTTCCTGGAGGGATAAATACCACTTACCTGGGAGAATCGAATTTTTCTCAAACTGGAGCAGAAGTAAGAAGGCAATACTTACTGAGAAAGTTTAAGGAGTTGGATATCGCCATAAATGAGGCGCATATAATAAAAGTCGAAGAAGGGGGAGATACAATTCCTGAAGCATTTGCGATAAGGAGAAGGGCGAAGGAACTTAACCTTAAAACATTTCTCTTAGTAACTTCCGATAGGCATATGAAAAGAGCTCTATGGATTTTTAGGAGGATTTTTGGGCCTATGTTTTTGATTGAGGGTGCCACTGTCCCTTGTGGTGGTTTAATTAGCGAAGATATTGAAAGAGAAAAGCTAGGAGTTGCCAAGGAATTCTTCCGTAGAATGCCCAAAGAGATTCCTGATCCGAATCTAAAAAGTTGGTTTACAGAGCACGAAAAGCTTTACGATAAATACCGAGAAATAATCGCCAAATATCCGCCAAAAAACGGTCGGGAATGGCAAGCCTACATGGGAGTAAAAAGGAAGTAGCAAAAGTCCCTATAAATCGGCCCGAAATTAAAATAGTTTCTTAATTATCATCTTTTTCATTCTACACTACTAATTTTGGATATTGCTACTTTTTTACGAAGGACCATGGGGAGAGCTTTTGGCCTAGTCGGTGCCAGGATCGAAAACAATGTTTTCTTCGGTTGAGCCACGTTTCTTGCTATATTCTTCGTGAAGTCGCCAGTAGGTGGCGGTAATTCTCTCTTGACCAGACAAGTTTAATTTTGCAATCATCTTCTCGATATCTTCTTCTTCGCCCTCGATTTCAGTGAAATTGCCAAAAGGTAATCGATCAATAGTTACCTTTAAGTTGGGAAAACTAGGAAGAATAAAAGTCTCGCGGTATTTTTCCATGATTAAAAGCTTGGTGTAGCCTAAGGCTTTTAGTCCCTTGATAACCGCCTCTGGATTACTTATTTCCGTCTCCCACTCCTCTCTTTCCCGATAATTTTTGTCTTCTTTACTTTTTCTTTTAATGGTAAGGGTATTTTCCTCACCGGTTCTTACTCTTAAAAAGAGCCCCTTTTTCTCTAAGTCTCTATTGACAGTTTCGAAACGAGTCGTTCTTTGGAAAAATTCTCCGCTGCTTTTTCCACCCAGTTTTTTAAGACTATTTCGAAAAGAAGCGATATCAGTGATTTGATATTTAATTTCTATTTCTTTGTATTTCTGATTAAACATATTTTGCCTACCAACACCTGGTGTTGGTTTAGGTAGAGACTTAAGGAACGCGTTGTGTATACAACTTTATCTTAGCAGATCTGGCCTTCTTTTTTTGGTCAATTTTAGGGCCTGTTCTTGACGCCACTTGGCAATAGCCTGGTGATTTCCGGAGAGGAGAATTTTTGGCACTTTTTGGCCTTGGAAATTTTCCGGGCGAGTGTATTGCGGATACTCTAAAAGTCGGGTATGCAGTATATTGTATGTAGCATTGGGTATTTGGGGGCCCGAGAACGATTCGAATTTCGTTGCTTCCTCTTTTTCCAAGACTCCGGGAATTAGACGGACGATGGAATCTACCAAAGCCATGGCGGGGATTTCTCCGCCCGTTAAGACATAGTCGCCAATAGAAATTTCTTCGTCAACGAATTTTTTAATCCTTTCATCCACGCCCTCATAGTGTCCACAAACTAGAATTAAATGTTTGAGTTTGGCGTATTTCCTCGCCATTTCTTGATTCCAAACTTTACCCCGGGGTGAAAGTAAAACGGTTTTTTCAATTTTTGGTTTTAGCGACTTGAGGGCGTTGTAGATAGGCTCGATCATTAAGACCATTCCCGCTCCGCCCCCATACGGCCTATCATCCACCGTTCCTCGTTTATCATTCGCCCAATTTCTTAAATTGTGAATATTTATTTCCACTAGTTTTTTTTCTTGGGCCCGTTTAATGATTGATTCCGCAAACGGCCCCTGAAACATTTGCGGAAAAAGAGTTAAAATATGGATCAGCATAATTTTCGAATTATCAAAAGTTCAAAAGTTCAAAACAAAATATAAATTTCAATCTCGAAAATTATTTTTCTGCCTTTTTTGCCTTATTAATAATACTACTGAAGATGAAGACAAATTCTTGGGCTTCTTGGATTAGTAAGGCAAATTCAGGGTCTGCTGAATTAGTAGCAACCTGTAAGCCCTTTAACCAGAGCTTACTCTCTTTTGCTTCTTTACGAGCAATCTTTATTTTGTGAAGAAAATCTCTTTTACTTTCAGCTTCGGTGGCCTCACGGTAGTTTGCCCCTAATGAGCCGGCCGAGCCTACGGCTTGTTCTATGGGGCGACTGGTAATTGGATTGACAGGAATTTTTTGGCAAAGCCTAATAACTCTTAGAAAAAAAATTTCTGTTCTTTCTTCCAAGTCAAATTTTGGTTTTTCAGTTTGAATATTTTGGTTTGTTTTGATCATTTGATCATTTGAACTTTGCTAATTTTTCTTTCTCTTGAATTTTAGCAGAGGGGCGTGGTAAAGTAAACTCAATGAAAGTAGTCGCCATCATCATGACTTATAACGAAAGGGAGAATATTGGCCCCATGCTTGAGGCGTGGCTAAAAATTGCTCGCGAAAATCCCAAATACAGTTTTGAGGTCTTGGTGGCTGACGGCAATTCGCCCGATGGCACAGGGGAAGTCGTCAAGAAATACGGGGAAGAACATGACAACATCCACCTCCTAAGTAGCCAGCGGTTGGGGATGGGCAAGGAGTTGATTAATGCTTATCGCTATGCGATGGATAAACTAGGCGCAGAAGTAGTGATTCCGATCGATGTTGATTTCCAGTTTGACCCGTTTTTAGCCCCGAAACTTTTAGCTAAAATCGGCGAAGGCTATGATGTGATAATCGCTTCTCGGAAAGTGCCGGGTGGAGGGAGCGACTTTAATTGGTTTAGGAAACTCACCAATTTTGTCTCCGATACTCTTTTGGCTTATTATTGGGCGGGAATTAAGGAAGTGAAAGACCACGCCGGTTTGTTTAAGGCAATTAGGGTGAGAGGCGTTTTGGATAAGATTGATTTGGGGAATATCGATGTTGTTGGCTTTTCCGTCAACATGAAGACGATTTATGAATTGTCTAAAGTAACAGATAAATTTTATGAAGTGCCGGCTTTTTTTGGGAAGAGGAGAGCGGGCCAGGAAACTACCGTTGGGCTAAAATCAATGAAGTGGTTTATAAAATACGTTTTTGAGGCGATTTCTCAAACAACTAGGATTCGCCTGGAGCGCTCACAGCGCTTTTTTAAGTTTGCCGTGGTCGGTTTTATTGGCTACTTAATTAATGCCTCAACTTTGTATCTTTTTGCCAATGTTTTTAAGCTAGCAGAGTGGTTAAGTTGGGGATTGTCAACAGAGATGGCGATTATTTCAAATTTTACTCTGAATAACTTATGGACTTTTAGGGTAGAGAAGATAAAAGGCGTTAGTAATCTTTTCAAGAAGTTTTTGCAGTTTAATGGAACTTCGGCAGGCGCTTTATTGATTCAAACAGTAGTCGGAACTCTGGGAACGTTTTTCTTCGGTGCTCAATATAGGCAACTATTGCTCCCCTTTATTATCGTGTTTCTTGTCCTTCCCTATAATTACTTCATGTATACCAATGTGATTTGGAGAAAAGCCAAGAAATAAGCTCCAGTTAAAGATATGGTGTCCAGTCGGCGATGGGAGCAGTGTTGCCGGCGATAAAGTTCATCGCGTAAAGATAAATTGCCGGTAGAATAAGGAAAAAGGCGATTTTAAAAGCCCGGTTGGTTAGAAATTTCTCGAAGGCAATGAGGGCAAAGGGCATCAGTGGCAGAGAATAACGAGCTAGATCCCGGTGGGCGATAAATAAAGTGGC
>VGLL01000004.1 GCA_016866735.1 Candidatus Shapirobacteria bacterium | reverse complement strand
AACATGCTTCTTTACGAACAACAGATAGTTTCTGGCGCGCTCGATGCCTTCTACACCAGACAGTTTTTTGGGGCCAGGCCCGTTATTTTCCCCCTTTTTCAAATTTTGCCATTTCTTGTCAATCCACTGGTAGTCCTTCTTTTGCCCCCCCTTTTGTTCTTTTATACTCTCAACCTAGTCAGAAAATTAGTGCGGGAAAAAATCTTGCCGGGAGAACTTCCGGAATTGATGCTTCTTGGCTTCGTGGCCGCACTTTTTCTGCCAAGCGCCTTTCTTTTTGCAAAATGGACAAGATATATGGTCCCCCTGACTCCCTTTTTGGTCCTATTAATCTTATACCTGACAGAAAAACTGCTAAGCCAAAAATTAGCAATAAGGTTTTTTACCTGGCTAACAGTAACTGGCTTTCTGTGGGGAATTGCCTTTATGGCAATATATTTTAATCAAGACACTCGGTTCGCTGCCTCGAATTGGATTTATAAGAACATCCCGGAAAGTAGTTGGCTGGTGAACGAAACTGCCAATGTAATCGATATCCCCATCGCCCAAAAGAATGACTTTCTTAATAAAAATTATTACGTTAAAACTTTTGATTTCTATAATCTCGAGGGCAATAAGACCCTGTTCGGGGAACTGGTCTATAACCTTGAAAAAGCAAATTACATTTTGGTCCCCAGTCGCCGCCTGTTTGGGGGAATGGGCCGCTTTCCCCAGCGCTATCCCCTCGTGAGCCGCTATTATGAACTTCTGTTCTCGGGCAAACTGGGTTTTAAGGAAATAAAAAGGTTCGCTTCCTATCCCAAACTTGGACCGATCGAGTTTCCCGATGAATCCGCCGAGGAGACTTGGTCGGTCTTCGACCACCCGGTCATAAGAATTTACAAAAAGAGTAACTTCTTAACGAAGGAGGACTATGAAAATCTTCTCCAAATTTAAATTGTACATTGTACATTGTACATTACTCATTGTTATTCTTGCCGGCGCTTTCCTTCGTTTCTACGGACTCAACTGGGACCAAGGCCACCATCTCCATCCGGACGAAAGAATGATCACTATGGTTGCGACAGGACTTCACCTACCGAAGACGGAGCAAGAATGGCAAAACGTCCTTACCCCAGCTAGCCCTCTCAACCCGAAGTTCTTCGCTTATGGCTCATTTCCAATTTATTTTTTGAAATTTTCCGGCTGGCTTTTTTCGCATTTCGACAGTCGTTGGGCAGAATACGACTGGATTAACCTCTTGGGACGAGGGATTTCCGGAATAGCAGACTTGGGGGTTATCTTTTTAATCTTCCTTCTTGGCAAGAAAGTCTGGTCAGAAAAAGTTGGTTTACTGGCGGCCCTGCTTTATACTCTCTCTGTACTTCCTATCCAGCTCTCTCGCTTTTATGCGGTTGACTCTCTGCTCAATTTATTCATTATCGCTACTCTTTACCGCCTAATCGTTTTTTACGAAAAGCCCCGATTTAAAAACGCTCTGCTGGTCGGCCTCTTCCTTGGCCTGGCCTTAGCTACTAAGATCAGCGCCGCTGTTCTAATCGTAGCGGTCGGCGCTGCTCTTCTTGCCGACCTTATTTTGATTCTATTGGGCAAGCTGCGCCGTCGGCACCTAGAACTTCCCAAAATGCATCCCTCTTTAATCTTTCCTATTTTAAAATTCGGCCTGATTATTACTTTAATCTCTCTTTTAACTTTTGTGGCCCTTGAACCATATGCGCTGATTGATTTTTCTACTTTTTGGCGCCAAACCCAAGAGCAACAAGCAATGACAAAAAATGCCTATGTCTTCCCCTATACTCTCCAATTCGTAGGTACTATTCCCTACCTTTATCATCTTAAAAATATGATTTTTTGGGGAATGGGAATACCTCTAGGAATTTTGGCAATGGCGGCCATCCTGGGGCTATTAGTTCATTTAATTAAAGAGGTGCCCAAGCCAGGAAACGAAAATCAAGAGGCGAAAATGCTAATTCTGGCGTCTTTTTTTCTGGTCTATTTTCTGGTTGTTGGCCGTTTCGCTATTAAATTCATGCGCTATTTCTTGCCCCTTTATCCTCTTTTCTGTTTATTCGCCTCTTGGTTCTTGTATCGATGTATTAATACATTAAAACAAAAATTAAGTCCCAAAATCTTTGCCGGTTTGTATCTCTGCATCTTTGCGTCTCTACTCATCTGGCCATTAAGTTTCGTTTCTATTTACGCAAAGCCGCACTCTAGGGTTCTTGCCAGCCGATGGATTAACCAAAATATCCCGCCTGGCTCCAAATTGGCCGTCGAGCACTGGGACGATTCACTGCCCCTGTTTGGCGGGCATAACTATCAATTCTTGGAAATGCCAATGTACGAACCAGATACATCAGAAAGCAAGTGGCAAAAAGTCAATAATAATCTGGGGGGGGCAGACTATCTGATCTTATCCAGCAACCGTCTCTACGTTCCTCTACAGAAACTCGCCGATTGTCAAAAATACAAAGTTTGCTATCCTAAAACGGCTGAATATTATCAAAATTTATTTAATGAAAAGCTTGGCTTTACCAAAGTCGCGGAATTCTCCAGTTACCCCGAATTTTACATTTTGCATTTTAAATTTTACATTAACGATGATCCCGCCGACGAAAATTTTACGGTTTTCGACCATCCGAAGGTGATTATTTTTAAGAAAAGCCAGGAAAGATGAATCAAGATTAAGGTTGATGTTCTTCAAAAAGACAGGCCGGGATAGTTTTGATTAGAAGTCCGCCCCTTTTTTCCATTTTCAGAAGATTTTTGGAGATCAAATAAGCCCTTTCACTTCCCCGATCAGTTGCTAATTTAACCAAATTTTTGTAATCTTCTCCCTCGACTTTCTCTTGATACTTAACCTCGATAGGAATTACCCCGTTTCTTGATTTTATCAGAAAATCTACCTCAAAATTTCCTTGGCGGAAAAAATTAGGAACAAAATTTTTCCTAAGGAGGCTAAAGACATAATTTTCTGCCTTTTGCGGGATTTGGGCCTGGGAAAAATTAGTTGAAGAAAGATAAATTTTTTTGGCGGTTCTGGCGGCTTTAATTGGTTTCTTCGTTTTATTTAAGCATAAATTTATCAAATAGGCTCTTTCTAAATAACCAAAATACCTGATCGTTGTTTTCAAATCTATTCCTAAGTCATTGGCGATGTTGCCGAATTCCAAAAGACTTCCCGGTTGGCTCTTCAAAAAACTAAAAATAAGACGAAGAATGTCAACTCTCTTAACCGGATAAATTTTCGGCAGGTCCTGTTCCAAAATTTTTTCCTCCACTAAAGATAAATAGTCTGCCGCCTGTTCTCTCGAATAATCTTCTTTAACCAACTCCGGAAATTGGCCGAAAGAAAGATAATCTTCGAAATGGCTAATCAATGTTCTTGGTCGCATTTTAAACAGAGAAAAACCGCTCTTTCCGGGAAAAATTCCTTTTATCTTTCTAAATTCAGAAAAATCAAGCGGCGGGACCACGATTTCCATCAACCTTCCCGCCAAACTTTCGGCCGACCTTTTTTTAATAAACAAAGAGGCAGAACCGCTTATCAGAAATTTTATCTCCTGGCTTTGGTCATAAAAAGTTTTTAAGACATCTTGCCAGTACGGAATATACTGAATTTCATCAAGAAAAATGAAAACTCGGCTTGACAGTTTCTGGGGGATTAATTTCAAAAAGGCCTCAAAATACCAACCAAGAATGTCCCGCAGGCTATTTGGGTGAAACTTAACTTGGGACTTCTCGAAAGAAAAATAAAGAATCTGCCGAGCCTCTATTTTTTCTTCGAGATGGTATTTTACTTGATTTAGAAGAGTGGTCTTGCCTACTCTCCTTAAACCGGTTAGGGCAATTATCAGGCGCTTGTCAAGCCAGGCAAGAATCTCCTGATAAGATGGTCTGCATAACCAATTTCTTTCCGGCTTAGCATAATCCTGCTCCAGCCATTGAGGATTTTGCTGGTAAATCAATGCTTCCAAATCCATGTTTTAGAGGTATTATAGTACCTCTAAAAAATAATGTCAAGCGGCTAATTGAGCCTGGATTGCGCCAAAGTCTTGCTTTCTCGTCCATCTTTTGCCAAAATTACCCTTAACTGACCACCTAAAAGTGACTATTTTTAAGAAAACCTAAAATATGAGAAAAAAATTTATCTCTTTTTCTCTCTGGGGCTTTGTTCTTTTGTCTTACATCGGTTCTCTAGGTTTGGCAAAAGTTGATACAGATTTTTCTTTTCGCTGGCTGTCTTTCTGGCTTTGGTTTTCGGCAGTGGCTATTTCATTTTCCTATTTAGTTTTAGGCAAAATCAAAAAGTGCCAAGCCGCCTTCGGGCAGGACCTACTTCTTCCAATGATTTTCCTCTTATCTTTATGCGTCAGCTTTTCTCTTCTAAAAACTTACCCCTTTGTCGCCGTTCTTGACGAGATAAGAGACGGAGGGTTAAATGCTCGGCAGATTCTTGAAGGCTCGATCACTAATATCCACGGCTATGGAAGGTACGAATCCCACGGCCTGATCATTCCTACCCTGATTACCCCTTTCTATTTAATCTTCAAGAACTCGGTTTTTACCTATAGAGTTCCGACTGCCATTGTTTCTATTTTGGATATTCTAGTGGTCTATTTATTGGCTAGAAAGATACTGGATAAACGATCGGCCTTTTGGGCAGCCATAATCTTAATTGGTCTCCCCCTCCATCTTTATTATGCTCGGACTGAAATCGTAGTAATCACAAGCAGCCTTTTAACCTCGCTTATAATTCTCTTTCTTTACTTTCTTTTGCGGGACAAAAAGGTTTCGGATTTTCTTCTCCTTGGCCTCTTTCTGGGTTTTTCAGCTGGCTTTCACGCCTCGGTAAAAACAGTTGTTATCGTTAGTTTTCTGGTTGCTCTGGGGTTGGGGGGGTGGTATCTTTTGCAAGAGAAAAACAGAAGAGAGATGATCTTAGGGTTGATCTTCTTACCGATTTCCTTTCTGATAGGCTTTGGTCCGCGCTTGCTATTTACTCCCCCGGAAATTTTCTTTCATCTAAGAACAGCCACCTCGCTAAAAGCTCCCGACGCCGCCTGGGGAGATACCAAGCTTTCTTCGACTAATCTTCTCGCTAACTATAAAGACTTAGGAAGGAATTACTTAAAATCAGTAAGGAGTTATTTTGACGCCCCTATCGGCTCACACTATCAAGCCCAAAAGCCGCTTCTTTCTCCCTTAGTCTCTCTGTTTTTCGTGATTGGTCTTTTGACAGCTCTTTTTTCAAAAAACAGGCCGATTTTTAGGCTTCTTGCCCTTTTTGCTTTTCTACTTCCACTTCTAAACAGCGCCGCCACTGATTGTGTTAATTGTGACCACCGCCTTGCGCCCTTCTTGCCGGTCAGCGCCCTCCTGGCAGCCTTAGGCATCAAAACGGTCCTAGAAAGAACAGATAAATTCTCAAGCGGACAATGGATTCTGGGCATAAGGAGAGGGTGTCAGCTTTTTTTGCTGGTCTATCTTTTGTTACAGGGTTATTTTTTCTTTGCCAGTGAATCTGCCTCAAAAGGGAAGAGTTCTCAGGACTATCTTTCGATGTACACCGTCTACTTGCTAAAGTCTCTCCCGCCCCAAAGAAATCTTTGCCTTCTGATTTCTCCAAATAACTTTACCTTTTTTGACTATCTCCACATTAAGGAACAGTATGATTACTTTTTGCCAAACACTGTCATTCAAAAGGAAATTTTTTCTCCAACCCTAGAAAACGAGATTTATGTCAGCAAAGCCTGTAACACTTTTCCCCAAAAGGGACAATTTATTCTTTTCCGTTACTGTCAAGAAAACAAAAGGTTTATTTGTCCAGGCGACCTTAAAGATAAAGAAGGATTTAATGTCTATGTGGAAAAATCGCTCTTATAGTCATTCATATGAATAAAAAGTTTGGTTTAATCCTTTTTCTATTTACTTTTGGGGTATCGATCATTGCATTCTGGCTTATTAAAGATCAGCCCTTTATCATAGATGAACCCCATCATTATAAGGAAATATCCAAGCTGACGGAAGGCCAGATCACCCTGGAAACCATAAGAATTACGGCGGAATTTCCCGGCTACCACCTGGCCATGGCTTTTCTTAGATACCTTTTGGGGCTAAATTCTTTACCGGCGACCCGCTTCTTAAGCACAATCTTCTCGCTTTTTTCTATTTTTATTTTCTATCTGATCTCAAAAAACATTTCTGCTTCAGAAACCCCCCTCAAAGTAGTGCAATTTTTTCTTTTCCCCCTTTTATTCATTTTCTTTTTTATTATTTACACTGATTGTTTTTCTCTTTTTTTTCTTCTTCTCGCTTTTTTCTTCCTGGTCAAAAAACGCTACCAAGCCTCGGGGTTTTTTGGTTTGCTTAGCGTCATAGTCAGGCAAAATAACGTCATTTGGTTAGGCTTTTTTTCGCTTTACATTTATCTTAAAAAATATGGATTTAGATTCTCCCCAAGGGTAATTTTTAATTTCCTCAAAGACACTTATATTAACACCCTTGTTTTTATGGGAATGGTGTTTTTTATTCTGTGGAATGGCGCACCAATTTTAGGGGGAGGGATCCACCCTCTGTCGGTCCATTTTGACAATATATTTTTTATTTTGTTCTCATTTTTCATCCTTTTTTTACCCTTAAACATCGCCAACTTCCCTCTGGTGATTAGGCTATTGAAAAATCCCCTTAGTGTTTTAATTTTGGGGGCCATTTTTATTTTTTACCTTCTCACTTTCCGGGCGAATCATCCCTATAATCAGTTTCTCCCAGATTATTTTCTCAGAAATTTTATTGCCAGTCTCGCCCTAAGTAGTCTCCAAAACAAAATCCTCTTTTTTCTACCCATCGGCTATTCGATCCTTTCCTTATGGGTGAGCAAGCTTCATCAAAAATTATTCTACCTCCTCTACCCGTTCACAATTATTTTTCTAAGTCTCCTTTGGCTGGTAGAGCCAAGATACTATATTATTCCCTTTGCTCTTTTCCTCTTATTTAAAAAACAAAAATCATTTCTTGTTGAATATTCGACAATTATAATTTATATTGTCTTAACCGGCTTTTTGTTTTGGGGAACTTTAAGTTCTAAGTTTTTTTTGTAATCTATTATGTCCACGAGCTCTATAGTTCTAATTGCCAAAACGCATCCTGCCAGAATTCTCGAGGATTATAACGTTATTGTTAAGAAGGCCTGGATTAACAAGATTGGTAAGGCTAATGTTCCACTTATCCTCAAGCTTAACCTCTCCTGGACCAAGTTTTATCCGGCCTGCTCAACACCGCCATGGCAACTGGAAGGCGTGATTAAGGCCCTACTTGAGAACGACTGGAAACCGGAAAATATTATTCCGGTGGAAAATCGGACCGTGGTAACGGATGTTAAAAGGGGAGCAGAAAACCATGGCTGGCTAAAGATCCTGAAAAAATATGGCGTTAAAATGCATTTTTTACCTGACGAAAAATATGTTGAATATAAGCCGCGGCAGAAAATGCTCATATTGGATAAAATTTTCCCTCGGGGAATTCTGTTACCCAAAATCATTATCGGAAAACCTATTGTTCATCTTTGTACCATGAAAACTCATGTTTTTACCACTACTACCGGTGCGATTAAAAACTACTTCGGCATGCTTAATGTTAACCGTCATTTTGCCCACCGGTTTATTCACGAAACCCTGGTTGACCTCTTACAAATTCAGAAGGAAATCCATCCGGAAATTTTGGGCGTAATGGACGGCGCCACCGTTGGTTCTGGCCCAGGACCACGGGCGATGGCGTGGCATGAGAAAAATTATCTTCTGGGAAGCCAGGATCTAGTTGCCTTAGATAGTATCGCCGCCAAAATGATGGGCTTCAATCCCTTAAAAATTGCCTATTTGCAAGTCGCCCAAGAAAAAAACCTGGGAACCGCCGACCCCAAGAAAATTAAAATTGTGGGAGAAAATATCAATAAGATTAATTTTGGCTTCAAATCAGCCGAAACTCTGGCTTCTTGCGGGCAAAAACTTATCTATCATTATGCTCCTCCTTGGTTAGAAAAAATCCTCTTGCAAACCTTTATTGCACCCTGGTCTTATCTTGCCTCAAAATTTTATTTTGATTTCTTCTGGTTCAACTTCGTAGGCAAAAAGAGGGTTAACGATTTTTTCCTCTCGCATTGGGGGAAGCTCTTTAAGAAGTATCTTTCTTTGACTTAAAGATTTTTTCCAGGGCGTCAACAAGATCGGTGTGACCCACGATCTCCTGATGATGATTCTCTCCCTTATTTCTATGGCCAGGAACAATCCAGCAGAGCTTCGTTTTCGTTAGTCTTCTCAATTCATTAACGACCTCAAGATCATCGTCAACAAAAAAATCCAGGTTAAGCTGATTGATTGCCTTTGCTTTAAAAAAAATGGGGTCTTCGTTTTCCGTATTTACCAAAACCCTGGCAAAATATCCGTCTAGGCCGTACTTTTTTAGCCAAGCCAAGGTTTGCTCTTCCAAAAATTTAAATCTGCCGGTGATTAAAAAAAATTCTCCCCTTTTTTCTTTTATTAAAGACGGGAAAAGTCCTTCTTTGTCTTTGAAGGGAATTCTAAGGTGATTAATCATCCTCCAGACAAATCTTTCCAGCGGGGTATTGGGATAATAATAAGAAGGGGTGTGCATCTGCTTAAGAACCTTCTCTTTCGCTTTTCGTAATACTACCCAAAAGCCGCCCAGGGCGTGCCTCGCCACTACTCCGTCTAAGTCAAGCCCAATTCTTATTGGTTTTCCTTTGGCCATTGAAATTGCCCCAACTTTTGCTTATTATATCTCTTAGGCAGCAAATGTTAAAGACTCTATTACTCCTCTTTCGTTCTATGCGACCCCGCCAGTGGACCAAAAACCTGGCTGTTTTTGCGCCCATCATTTTTACCGGAAAACTTTTTGACTTTTCTCTTCTCTTGGTGTCTTTGAAGGCGTTTGTAATTCTATGCGTGGCCACTTCTTCTATTTACCTTATTAATGACATTATCGATCTGCCACACGACCGGCTTCACCCCTTTAAAAAAGGACGCCCGATCGCGGCGGGCCTTTTGGACGAAAAACTTGCTCTTTGGGCAGCCGTCTTTGGAATCTTTCTCTCTTTAGAGTTCGCTTACCTCGTGTCTTACCCCCTCTTTTTCATGACGCTAATTTTTTTGCTCCTCCAGCTCTCTTATAGTCTCTTTTTCAAAAATCTTCCCCAATTTGACATTCTGATAATCGCCGCCGCCTACACCCTAAGGGTTTATATGGGGGAAATTGTCACCGGCTATTATTTCTCCGTCTGGCTGATGCTGGCCGTGGTCTCGCTTTCTCTCTTTCTGGCCACCGGTAAAAGGAGGGCCGAATTAACTCTTCTAACGGGAGGCGTATCCGGTAAACCAATTCCTAAAACCAGGGCCACTTTGATACGCTATAAGGAGGCACTTCTCGATATTTACACCAGCATTTTTGCCACCTCTACTTTTATCACCTACGGATTTTACACTTTTTCTGAAACAACTTCCGGAACATCAAGCGGTTCAATAGCGAGATCCTTGGGCAGAATACTTCCCGAACTAGTTAATCGAAAGTGGTTAATGATCACGCTTCCCTTTGTTCTTTACGGAATCTTGCGCTATCTCCAGCTGATTTACGAAAAAGGCGAGGGCGAATCGCCCGAGCGCATTCTTTACCGCGACATACCCCTTTCGCTGACAATTCTTCTGTGGGGTGTCGGTATCGTTGTCATTATTTATTTCTTCTAAAAATGCTCGCTGACATTCCCTTTATTCTTAGATGGTGGTCAATTTTTTTTCTCTTAGGGATAATCTCGCTACCGGTAACTCTCAAGATCTTTGGCAAGTTCTGGGACCTTGGCTATGCTTTAAGCAAAATTATTGGTGTTCTTTTAGTTTCGTACGTTGTTTGGCTAACGGGGAGCCTAAATATTCTACCTTTTTCCAGAGAGACAATCTTAGTGGCAATTGCCGGTTGGGCCGTCTTTAACCTCGTGTTGCTAAAAGCTACATGGCTACATGGCTACATAGCTACTAGGCTCAAAATCTTCGTCGGCGAAGAGATTCTTTTTCTCGTTTGCCTTACCTTCTGGGCTTTTATCCGCGGTTTCGCCCCCGATATTTTTGGGTTAGAAAAATTTATGGATTTTGGCTTTGTTAACTCAATTCTGCGCACCGAATTTTTTCCTCCCGCTGATATGTGGTTTGCCGGGGGAACGATCAATTATTATTACTTTGGCCACTTTGTCACTGCGCTTTTGACTAAACTCTCCGGCATTGACTCGGCTATCACTTATAATCTCCAGCTAGCGACTCTTTTCGCTCTTGCCTTCACTGCCGCTTTTTCACTTGGTGCAAATTTACTTCACCATTTTTCCAAAGGGGAGCTTAGGCGAATAATTTTTGGCGGTTTACTTTCCGCTTTTCTCTTAACTCTCGGGGGCAACTTCCACACTATCGTTTATGTTTTGAAAAACGGTGCCAGCCATTACTGGTATCCGGACGCTACCCGCTACATTGGTTACAACCCTCCTACATCAGACAAAACCATTCATGAATTTCCTATTTACTCTTTCGTTGTCTCCGACCTCCACGGTCATGTCTCGGACATTCCTTTCGTGCTCCTATTTCTCAGTCTCACATTTTCCCTCTTAATCTCTCTTCGGCCAAAAGATAATTTTAAAGATCTTCTTAAATCTTCCTTCCCGCATGTTTTACTATCCTCAGCGCTCTTGGGAATTATGTACATGACTAACTCTTGGGACTTCCCAATCTACTCCCTGGTTTTGGGTCTCTCCCTCCTTTATTTAAACTATCGCCAGTTTGGTCTCACCTATCAGGCTATCGTAAGAACCGGCCTATTTAGTTTTTGCTATTTACTCTTTGCCATTTTATTTTCTCTGCCTTTTCACTTTCATTTTTCGCAGATGGCAAAAGGAATCGGGCTGGTAAGAAGCAGCACTCCATTTTACCAACTTCTGGTTCTCTGGGGCTTTCCGTGGTTAATAAACGCAAGTTTTATCGTTTTTCTCTTCTCGGATAAAATAAAAGAGTTTTTAAAACCAGAAATAGTTATTAAAAATCTTGCTTCTTTCCTGGGAGTAAAAATCGGACTCGCCAAAACAAAACTATCTGCTATTAACTTATCAGCAAGCGACGTTTTCGTTTTAATTCTCATACTTGTTTCTACTCTGTTAATCGTTTTACCGGAAATTCTTTATGTTAAGGATATTTACATCCCCGAGTATCACCGCGCCAACACGATGTTCAAACTTACCTACCAGGCATTTATGATGTATTCTGTGGCCGCCGGTTACATAATCGTCCGTATTCTCTCGTCGACTAAAAAAGGGCAAAATCGCTCTTTACTTTTTACCTGCCACGCGGCAAGGCGGGCTTTTTACCTTATAACTTTTACTTTTGTTATGATCTACCCCTACTTTGCGATCAAGAGCTATTATGGCTCGCTTAAAAATTACCAGGGACTTTATGGGCTAAACTTCCTTAAGCAAAACTCGCCAGACAATTTCGCGGCCGTTTTATGGTTCAACCAAAACGTCCCCGGCCAACCCGTGATTTTGGAAGCGGCGGGCGACAGCTACACGGACTATAATCAAATTTCCATGGCGACCGGTCTCCCAACAATAGAAGGGTGGTTGGTCCACGAGTGGCTTTGGCGGGGCAGTTTTGACGAGCCAGGCAAACGCGCCGGTCAAGTCAGCCAGATATACGAGGGAACTTCAGAGCAAGCAAGAGCGCTTCTTGATCAATATCAGGTCAAATATATTATTGTCGGCGATCTCGAAAGGAAAAAGTACACCAAGCTTGATGAAGATAAATTCAATTCTCTGGGAAAAGTCGTCTTCGAAAGCGGCACCACTAAGATCTGGGCAATCTAAAGCGCCAGCAAGACAGCAACGATCGTTAAAATTATTCCTCCGGCAACAGCGCCAATTGTCGGCAGGCTAATTCCGGCCGGGGGCAGTTCAATCGGGGTGGGGGTCGGACCGCTGGGAGTGGGAACCGCCGGCCTAGTCGGAATAGGTGTCGGGCCGGCGCAATCACAATCCTGTTCCCGATCGCAGGAAGTATTCACGCAACGATAGGTGCCATCAATTGAGCGGCAGCGGAGGTTTTCGGGGCACTCTCTATCCTGGCCGCAGACTTCCCAACAGCCCTTATTGCAAATACAATCCGACTCTCCGGGACAAGTAATGTTAACGCAGCGCTTGACCCCGGAAACAGTCTGGCAACGGAAAGCCGCCCCGCAATCATTATCAGAGCCGCACCCGGCATAACAGCCAAGAAGCGGAGTGGGAGTTGGCGCGGGTGGAGCAGTCGGGGTTGGCGTAGGAATATGAGTCGGGGTGGGAGAGAGAGCTGGGGTAGGAGTTGGGGTTCGAGTCGGTGTAGGCGATGGTGTTCTGGTAGGTGTAGGTGTGGGCGTACGAGTTGGTGTAGGTGTGGGCGTACGAGTTGGTGTAGGTGTGGGCGTGGCAGTCGGACGGGGAGTGGGAGTTGGGAAAGGGGGAAACGTAGGAATCTCGTGTTCTTGACACTGATAATCATCAGAGCAGCCAGGATTTGGGCACTGCGAAGTCCCCCAACAATAAAACTGTGTCCCTGTTACGCACTGCTTATTCGCATCACAAACTTTTGGATTACAGCAGGTCTCATCGCCCTTGCACGTTTTATCCCCGCAAGCATAAGGTGCGCGTGTAGGAGTGGGCGTACAAGAAGGAGTGCGGCAGACACAGCCGATTTGCTCGTTAATTGCGCAGCTGGCATTAAAGCAATGCCTATTCCCAGCATAATCTCTGCACTCCAGCCCCTCCCCACATATTATATCCAGAGCGCCGCACTGCGCCATGCACCCTACTGTTATTGACCCGCATGGCGGCTGACCCGGCTCGCCGCAATTTGCTTTTTTTGGCGCTTGGCTTTGCTTAACTACAACAACTGCCAAGGGAAGGCTTAAAAGAAGAAGGGCAAGTGCCAAAACCGTCGGCAAAAACATCTTCTTATTGGGCGTATTAAAGTTCATCACAAAGGATGAACGAGGGGGTGGTGAAACGGGAGGCACGCCGGCCGCCGGGGCTTGGACTCCCAGGGCCTCTTCTAATGGGCTTGGCGCTGTTGGCATCTGGTCCATTTTTTTAAAAAGAAAATCTCCTCAAGAAAAACCCTCCGATAAATAATACTATTCCCATCATAGAAAGAAAAAATGTTGGCGTCAAGACCCCGGGTTTGGGAACTCCCGACTCGGTTCCTGGCTGCGAAACTCTCGGGGGAACGGTGGGAACGGGCGAAGGCGTGAGCGTGGCGGACGGGGTTGAGGTGAAGGAAGGCAATTCTCCCTCTTCTGCCGCAAGAACCGTAAATTTACGCTCAATCAAGCTTATCTTTCCCTCCGCGTCCTGATAGCGGACTGTCAGCTTATGATCGCCTGGCGGCAGATCCTCCGGCGGAGTCCAGGCCCAGTTTCCCTGATCGTCGGTAACTACCTCGCCAAAATAGCTTTGAGAATTTAGAGTAATCTTCAAGACCGTTTTCCGGGGTCCCGTCCCCAGGGCCTGCGGCCTTGGCTGGGGAATCTTTTCGCCTTCACCGGGATAAACCACATTGACATTTGTAACCGCGGGGGTGTTTGCTGACGGAGCAAGCGGTTCTAGGGAAAAACCCCGGGGAGTTGCCTCCCCGCTTATTGCCGTTGTCGGAATTGGACTGGGCAAAATCGAGGGAGTTATCCCGCCCGCTTCCTGGGCCCGAAAATCATAAGTCTTCCCCAGGGTTAAAGTCGGGGCCGGAGAATCGCTCTTAGTGGTAAAAACGGCGGAGGCCGTCCCCCGCTTTCCACCCTGAACAAACAATTCCTCAACCGAGGCCTCTTTATCGTAGCTTACAAAATCAGTCAGGTCAGCTGTTCTTACCGACGATAAGGTTATCAACCAATTTCCGGAGGCCCGCACCATGGCCGACTGGGGGGCGGCGTTGGCGAGCGAAAGATAAACAATCGCCCCTTCTGCCGGCTGGCCATCAGTCGTTAAAACCATTCCGTAGGCGGGATCGGCCACGGGGGCGGCCCGCGCAATCGTCGACGCCGTCGTAATTTCGTATGGTTTCCCCTGGTTGTCGAAAATCTTTCCGCCCGAGCCGATTTTAAAAGTATATTTATCAGCCGGTGAAAGATCTTTAATGGTGACATAATGCGTTTCGTATTTTTGCGTTTGGCCCTTAAGCTGATCTCGATCGTCAGCAAAAATTATCTCTTGCCCTCCCTTATCCAGCCTGACGAAACCGATAGTCTCCTCTTCGCTCAACCAGGAGACCACAAAAGAGGAATCGTTCACGTTTGTAATCTTAACCTCACGTGGAGAAATTCCGGGGCTAGCTCTTAGGAGAAAAACCTGGGCTCGATTAACCAAAAATAATCCCATAACTAAGGAGAGCACAAGGAAGAGCAGACCCATAATGGTGGGAATCTTTTTCGCTTCGAGTTTCATTTTTGCCTTCGCGCCTCCAGGCGATCTAAAACATTAGTGCTTACTTTTGGCGAGAGGGGGACCAGCTGCGATTGGCTAACTTGCGGGGTATCGTGCTTACTTAGCGCCCGGTAAACATCCAGGCCAATCCAGGTTATAACCGTAAGCAGCGTCAATACGGCAACCACTAAAAGGTCGTGACTAAGAAGCCTTGATCTCATTTTGGCAAATCATAGTAATAACTTTTGAATTTCCCCTGAAGGGTCAAGTTTTGGCTATCTCCCTCGCGCGCGGACTTGGAGAGGCTGAATGCATCCGCCTTAACTGCGCGCGGTAATGAAAAACTCGAGGCCAAAAACTTCGTCAGGCTTTCAAATGAACCGAGAAGGGAAATGCTAAAACTTATCTCTTTTGGTTCTTTCTCTTTAACGGCCCCGATCCCCTCAAAGGCTATTCCGGAAACGGAAGCCCCGCTTGTATTTCCGGCGTTTTCGATCTCTGGCAAAAGACCGGCGAAGCGTTTCCCTACCGGGAAGGCCGCATCCAGGACCACGAGTCGCGGGGCAATTTGGGAATAGGCAACTTGAGCGGCCAAAACGCTTTGAATCTTTTTGTCTAATTCTTGATTTAATTCCTCCTTTGCTCTGATTTCTGCCACTAAGGAAGCGATCGTGACAATGGTCGGCCGAATGGCAAAAAAGGCGAAAAAAGAAATAGTAAACAATGTTAAAATCAGTCCCGTATAAACCCTCACCCTTTTATACTGATAAAATCGGGGGATGGTTAAAAAATATTTGCGATAGCGAGAATATTCGGTGCGAAAGTTAAATGGCATTGGCGTCTCCTTGCTTAAGTGTTGCGGAAACCCGCACTTGTATCCCTATCTTTTCTTCTTCTTTGGAAATAGAGGAAACCGCGACCGCCGTTATCCTCTGGTTGTTTCTTAAACCTGCCAAAAAGGAAGCCAGCCCGGTTCGGGAAAGAGCGGTGGCTTCAATCTTCAAGTCCTGCCCGTCTAAACCAAGGCTTGTAAGAAAAACGTCGCCAGGCAAGAGGCCGCCCATTAAATTTACTATTTGGTCGGGCGGCAGTTGGGAGATCAGGCTATTGGCAAACTCTAACCTTTTCTGCGTGAAGCGAAAGTCTCTTTCAAAATCGCTGGTTGCTTCTAGGATAGCCTTTTTTTGTCCAATCTCGTCGTACAAGTCGCTAATCCGCCGGTCAAACCAAAAGCGCGAAACAAAACAGATAATGACAATAAATTCCGTAAAGACAACTACCCAGCGGCCGACCGAGAGCGCCCACGTTAAAAATCGACCAGCCGGTCTTTGTTCAAATTCATCCTTTGCCAATAAAGAAATCTGCCGCTTCATGCTGCTTGGTTTAACTATAAATAACTTTTATGCCTGTTGTCAATGCTCTTTATAGTATAATCGCTTTGGGCGAAGTATAATAAGACCAATGTTCAAAACTCTGATAAGAAACGGGGCAGTTCTTCTGTCGCGCAAACAAACAAATATTCTCTCGGCCGCTTTTATTATTATGCTCGCCTATGCTTCCTCCATGCTGCTGGGACTTCTCCGCGAACGGCTGCTTGTCGATCGCTTCTTCGCCTGTTGCCGGCCCTCGCTTGATACCTATTACGCCGCCTTCAGGCTACCAGATATGGTCTTCCAGCTGGTAGCCATTGGCGCTCTTTCCGCCGCCTTCATCCCCGTCTTTAGCCATTACGTAGAGAAGGAAGACAAAAGATTGGCCTACCGCTTCTCCTCCACGGTTATAAATTATCTTGTTATCTTCTTTGTTGTCCTCTCGGCAATTATCTTCATCCTCGCCCGCCCCCTTGCCGAATTAATAACCGGGTCTTTTACTCCTCTCCAAATTGACTTAATGGCCAAGATGATCCGCGTGATGCTCTTTGCCCAAATTTTGTTTCTTCTCTCCAACTTCCTTTCGGCAATTATCCAAGTCAATCAGCGTTTTTTAATCCCCGCCCTCGCTCCGGTTTTCTACAACTTAGGGATTATTTTCTCTATTCTCCTTCTCGCCAACCCTTTTGGCATTTGGGCGCCAGTAATTGGGGTTTTAATCGGCGCCCTGCTTCATCTGGGCATCCAAATTCCTCTCGCGATTAGGCTTGGTTTTTCCTATTCCTTGGTATTAGATAGAAAAATTGCCGGGGTGGGCGAAGTGTATCGTTTAATGATCCCCCGGGCTTTAGCCCTAGCTGTCTACCAAATTGACGCCACGGTTGCCGTCTTCCTGGCAACCTCGCTTTCCAGCGGATCCTTAACTATGTTCTACCTGGCCCAACGACTAATTGATCTTCCCGTTCGTCTTTTTGGAACCCCAATCGGCCAAGCGGCCCTACCCACCCTTGCTTGCCAGACAACTAACAAGAAACTGGATGAGTTCAAAAAAACCCTTATTGCCACTCTCAACCAAATTCTTTACCTTGCCCTACCCGCGATGGCCCTGATCTTAGTTCTTAGAGTCCCCCTAGTCCGTCTGGCTTATGGGACCAAAACCTTTCCTTGGCAAGCCACGCTCTTAACGGCCAGGGCAGTAGGCCTCCTCTCTCTGGCGATCTTTTCCCAGGCGATAATTCAGGTTCTTGTTCGTGGCTACTATGCCCTCCGCGACACCAAAACGCCTTTCTTTATCGGCTCATTCTCTGTCGTTTTAAATATTAGTTTGTCGATTGCTTTAACTTTTGGGAGCGGCTGGGGAATTTTGGGTCTGGCAGTCGCCACCGCCATCACGAGCCTAATTCAGGCCTCTTTACTCCTTTTTTTTCTTGAAAGAAAACTCTTGCAGATTGTCTCTGTCCCGCTAATTCGCTCCTGGGGTAAAATGGCCCAAGCCGTAACGCTTACCGCTATCTTCCTCTGGCTACCAATGAGAGTGCTCGACCGCCTAGTCCTCGATACGAGCCGAACAATTAATCTTGTTGCTCTTACCATCGTCGCCACCCTCGTCGGCACTTTAGTCTATATTGGGTTTTCTCTTCTGCTTAAAATTCCCGAGGTCTTTATCTTCGAGCGGCTCATTAGAAGATTGGGCCAATGGCAGTCGGTTCTTAAGGAAAGCGAGGAAATACTCACTCCGGGATCGGACCATAAAGAGGGCGGCCTCGCCCGGTAGTTCTAAAGGGGACTAAGTTCGAAAAGTAAAATCGCATGCGGGGGCAGGGGAAGCATCCGCCCGATTACTCCCGAAGCGGCCGTGGTTATCTCCTCGGACAGTATCTTTCCCCGGGAAAAATCTTCCACCTCAAGGTGATAGCGGCCAGGACTTAGGCCCGTAAAAGTAACCGGAAGATTTTCCAGATTCTTCCCTGCCGGATCAAAGTTTACCACAAGAAGAACTGTCCGCTCTTCACTCTTAGTTGCCAAGGCAGACACAAACGTTCCCTCTCCGGAAACGGATAGCCGCTCAGGGCCAAGTCGCCCAAGCCAAACAAAAGCGCGATACCGGGGCTTTTCCTGGGCGCCGGAATTCTCGTGGGTTAAAAGTCCCCACCGGCCCCAAAACGGCCGACCGTCCTTTGACAAGCCGTCTTTTACTTCAAAAGCGAAAGCCAGATCTATCCTTGCCAAAAATTTTCTTATCGAGGCGATTGAATGAGCGGCGTCAAAGATGCCATCGTGAACGCTCGAATTTTCCGAATCAGAACCCCATTCGGAGATTATCTTCTCCAGATGGACATACTCCGGGTGTCGCTCGAGATAAGTCTCCATGCGCCGTATGTCCTCCTCAAAAACAAGCGGATTTCTGCTATAGCGATGCCAGGAAAAAAAATCAATACGAAGATGGTTCTCTAAACAAAAATTCAGTAAGGCGTCCACCCACGAGGGATAGGCTCCCGTAGTGGCAGGGCCCCCGATTTTAAAGGGGTTCACGTTGGCAGCCCTGCCGGCGCCGACGAGTGAATGATAATAGAGGGTCTTGTAACTTTTGCCCGGATCGCAACCGATCCGGAAAACCGGACACCCCATATTCCAGCCGCCGAAAAGATCGGGCTCGTTCCACACTTCGTAATAAACGCCGCTTAGGTTTTTATTTTCCTTCCCGCTGAAATGCTCGATAGTCTGCCGCACCAAATCTTGCCAATCAGTCCAAGAGGTGGGCGCATTAATCGGATTGCCGTCTTTGGCCATCGCCGGGGGCATATAAGAAAGCGAAAAGAAGGGCAGGGCGCCCACCGCTAAAATATCAGCGACGACGCGGTCAAGCTCTTCCCAGTTGTAGGCCAACGAACCCGAAGAATTGCGGCTAACCAGGCCGTAAGCATCGAAAATATGGTCAATCCTAATGTACTTCGGCCCAAGTTCGGCCACCGCGCCCGTAATTGCCCCCAACTCCGCGCGGCCCTCATCTTCCCCGCCTTGAGCCAAGGCCCTCCAGAGATCAGGCATTGGCCCCAAAATTCCCTTGGCGTCAACAACAATATTGGCGGGAATAGTTTCTGCCCCAAGCTTCAGCTTGATTCCCTCGTTTACCGCGCGGAGAAAGAGAGGCAAAAAAACCAAAAGGAGGACGAGGATAAAAATTCTGCTTCTCATCTAACCTACAGGATAATCTTAACTTGGCGCAAAAATCAACCCCCGAGAGATTGACAAACGCGCATAAATAAAAGAGAATTATTCTTAGGTGAAAAAGCGAGGCTTTGTTATTCTGGCAATTCTGTTACTCCTGGAAATACTCTGGGCGGGGTGGTATCTATTGAGGCCAAGGGCCATGCCCAGGGTTTCTGCCCCCCCAGAAAAAGAGCAAGCGGAGACTGTCTTCCTTTCCCTTTCGCCGCCCGAATCAGAGTTTTTCGCTGGCCAGGAGGCAGAAATCTCGATTGCTCTTTCTGCCGGCCCAAAAAAAGTTATTGGATCTGACGCCGTTCTCGCTTTTGACGAGAGCAAACTCGAGGTTACGGACATCATTCCGGGAGACATTTTTAGTATCTATCCCTTAAAAGAAGTTCGCGATGGCAAAATCTTTATTTCAGGCGTGCTCGAGCCGGGAGAAACTTTTTCCGGATACGGCATTTTGGCAAAATTGAAACTAAGAGGGCTCGCCACCGGAGCAGCGAGATTAAATTTCGATTTTATTCCCGAGCATACCGATGATTCGAATGTTGCCCAAGAAGGGGGTAAAAAAGATCTTCTTGAAAAGGTAGTAAACGGCCTTTATACTTTTAAGTGAAGCCCTGATTAAAACAGATGAAAAAAAGATTTAAGCGGATTTTCAGCATCATCCTTATACTCTATACTCTATACTCCACACTCTATACTCCCGCCTGGGCTGCCGGTGCCTCATTTTCTCTTTCCCCCGCCTCGGGGACGTATAAAGTGGGCACAGTCATCACTGCCACTCTTACTTTAGACACCGCCGGCAACCAAAGCTCTGGGGCAGACGCCATTCTTCTTTACGAACCGGAAAAGCTTGCGGCACAAAGTATCGTTGCGGGAAGCATCTACGATTCATACCCGGAAAAAACCATCAACTCCACCGGCGGTAAAATTACTATTTCGGGCATAACCACCGATCCTTCGCTAGGATTCTTGGGGAAGGGAACTTTTGCCACCGTAAAGCTTAAAGTTTTAACCAGCGGAACAACTACCATTCGCTACGATTTTAATCCCGGCGGATCACAAGATTCCAATGTCGCCAAAAAGGGGTCGCAGGGAGAAGACATCCTTTCTTCTGTTTCTAACGCTACCTACACCCTCTCTACTACCGGCGGCGGAGGCGGAACGAATCCCAGCCCAACCCCGCCAGTCAGCGGCGCCTCCGAGTTCACTATTATTACTCTTTTGGGCGGACTTACGCTAATTGTCCTAAGCGCCATTTTGGCCAAACCCCTTGCGGCCAGAATTTAACAAAGTTTATCCACGAATTTGCCTCTTGACAATAATTAGCAATCTTGTTATCATTCTGCTAAATGGTGAGCAAAACGAACCATTTATGGTGAGCTTGTCGAACCATGCCAGAATTAACTGACCGTCAAATTCAAATCCTCAAGGCTGTCATTGAGGAATTTATCGAAACCGCCTCGCCGGTTGGTTCGGAAACCATAGAAAGAAAATACAATCTTGGCGTTTCGCCCGCGACTATCAGAAATGAAATGCAAAAACTGGCCGACACGGGCTACCTAAAGCAAGGTTATTCTTCAGCTGGGCGCTCACCCACGCCTACTGCTCTTAAATACTACGTGCAAAACTTGATGAAACCGAATAATTTGAGCGTTACCGACGAAGTCTCGGCTAAAGAAAAAGTTTGGGATTTCCGGCTTGACTTTGAAAAACTAATGAGAGAAGTAACGCGCGAGTTGGCACGCAGAACTCAAGCAATCGCCCTCTCAACGGTTGACACCGGCGATGTTTACACTGCCGGGGCCGCTAATATCTTAGACATGCCAGAGTTTTACGACATTGATCTGACCAAGACCATCCTCTCGCTTCTAGAGGAATTTAATTATTGGCAAAAGCTTACTGAACAGGGATCGGAAACCGAAGACCCGATTCATCTGCTTCTTGGAAACGATTTGGGCATGGAGCTTTTGGCGCCCTGCGGTTTTGTGTATACCCAATATCAAATTCCTCCCAGGCATGGCGCTATCGGCGTCATCGGCCCCCTTAGGCTCAACTATTCAAGAGTCATTCCGCTGGTCCAATATTTTGGGGGGTTAGTCTCGGAAATTGGCAAGGCAAAATAAGATGGCCAGAAAGCTAACTGATCTTGAGAGGCAAATTGAAGAGCTAACCGAGAGATGGAAACGAGTGTTGGCTGATTACCAGAACCTAGAAAAACGGACAAAAACGGAAAAGGAAGAGTTTGCCCAGTTTGCTAATCGGGAGTTAATCTTGAAGCTCTTGCCGGCACTTGACAGTTTTGAAAATTTGGAAGAACATCTAGGAGACGAGGGATTAACTCTGTCATTACGACAACTGCGAGATGTTCTCGGCGAGGAGGGGTTAGAAAAGCTAGAAACAAAAGGGAAAGGATTTAACCCTGAAGAAATGGAATGTGTCGGCATAGAGGCTGGCGAAGACAACAAAGTGCTTAAGGCAACAAGAGCCGGCTATCGCTTTAAGGGCAAATTACTAAGACCGGCGGCCGTGATTGTCGGCAAGAAAAAGATTGATTGAAATTACTATTTTAAAATCTTAAGATTAGAGAGAAAATATGAGCAAAATTATCGGCATCGATTTAGGCACGACTAACTCTTGTGTGGCGGTGATGGAGGGCGGCAGCCCGAAAGTCATCTATTCGGCCGAGGGCCGGAATGTGATTCCCTCGGTAGTCGATCCAGTCAAACATTTGGTCGGAGACGTGGCCAAGCGCCAAATGATCGTCAATCCTAAATCAACCGTCTTTTCCATCAAAAGACTAATGGGCAGAAAGTTCTCTGACCCCTCGGTTCAACAAGATACAAAGTGGCTCCCGTACGCCGTTAAGGCTGGCCGGGATGGTATGGCCGTAGTAGAAGTGGAAGGGCGGCAATTTACGCCCCAAGAAATTTCCGCTATGATCCTGCAAAAAGCCAAAACTGACGCCGAGGCATACCTCGGTACTAAGGTAACCCAGGCGGTCATTACGGTTCCCGCTTATTTTGACGACTCCCAGAGACAAGCCACCAAACAGGCAGGAGAAATCGCCGGCCTGGAAGTCCTAAGAATCATCAACGAACCAACCGCTGCCTCTCTGGCTTACGGCCTGGACAAGAAACAGGCGCACACCATTGCTGTCTATGACCTCGGTGGCGGCACTTTTGACATCTCCGTCCTGGAACTGGGAGAAGGCGTTTATCAGGTTAAGGCAACAAACGGAGATACCCATCTGGGCGGAGACGATTTTGACAAAAAGATTCTAGATTACCTTGCCGACGAGTTTAAGAAAGAACACGGAATTGACTTAAGGGCCGACCCGCAATCGCTTCAGCGCCTGCGTGAGGCGGCCGAAAAGGCCAAAATCGAGCTTTCTAGCGCCCTAGAAACCGAGATCAACCAGCCCTTCATTACTCAAGGTCCAGCCGGCCCGCTTCACCTTGTGATGAAACTAAGCCGGGCAAAACTGGAAGCGATCGTTGGGGATTTAATTGAAAAAACCATTAAGCCGGTCGAACTCTGCCTTAAGGATGCCAAGATTAAGGCGAGCGATGTCAACGAGGTTGTCCTTGTCGGCGGAATGACACGGATGCCCAAGGTCATCGAGAGTGTCCAAAAATTCTTTGGCAAAGAACCCAACAAGAGCGTCAACCCCGATGAAGTGGTTGCCGTTGGCGCTGCCGTTCAGGGCGGAGTTTTGGGGGGAGAAGTTAAGGATGTTCTCCTCCTAGACGTGACTCCCCTGACTTTAGGAATCGAAACCCTGGGTCAGGTGGCTACCCCCTTGATTCCCAGGAACACCACTATTCCTGCTTCAAAATCGCAGATTTTCTCTACGGCCGCAGATAACCAAACCCAGGTGGAGATAAATGTCCTACAGGGAGAGCGGCCGATGGCGACTGACAACAAGTCTTTGGGCCGATTCTTCTTGGACGGTATTCCTCCCGCCCCTCGCGGCATTCCCCAAATCGAGGTTGTTTTCGATATCGACGCTAACGGCATTCTGAAAGTCTCTGCCAAGGACAAGGCTACCGGCAAAGAGCAAAGCATTCGCATCACCGGTTCAACCGGCCTCTCCAAAGACGAGGTTGAGAAGATGACCAAGGAAGCCGAGGTCCACGCAACTGAAGACCAGCAAAAGAAAGAAAAAATTGAGGTCCGCAACGCGGCCGATAACCTAATTTACACGGCCGAAAAAACCTTAAGGGATGCCGGCGACAAAGTCCCGGCGGAAGCGAAAAAGGAAGTTGAAGATAAAATTGCTAGCCTCAAGGCGATTCTTGAAGAAGGCCCTAAAGAAGACATCGAGGCAAAAACCAAGGAGCTGTCTGATACGCTACAAAAGGTCGGCGCCGCGATGTACTCGTCAACCGGAGCCTCTGGCGAAGGCGGAACAGCCCAGCAACAACCAACGGAGGAAGAGCCAGCCGAAAAGAAAAAAGAGGAAGCAAGAGCCGAAGGCCCTGAGCCTGCCGAGGGGCCGGAAGAGGGCGAAGTATTAAACTAACTGTTAATTGTTGATTGTCATCCCCGCTTGAGGCGGGATTTTTTTGCTAAGCCATAACTATGCCCACTAAACGAGATTACTATGACGTTTTAGGGGTTTCAAAAAATGCCAGCGAGGCGGAGCTGAAAGCGGCTTACCGCAAACAGGCTTTGGAATGGCATCCCGATAGAAACAAAAGCCCAGAAGCGGAAAAAAACTTCAAGGAAATAAATGAGGCTTACGAAATTCTCTCTAACCAGGAGAAGCGCTCGGCCTATGACCAGTTTGGGCATGCTGCCTTTGATCCTGGGGGCGCGCCGTATGGTGCACCCTTTGGCGGAGGCAGCCCATTTGGCGGTTCGGCAAGAACCTATCGGCAGGGACCGTTTACCTATACGTACACCACTTATGGCGGCGGTTCGCCCTCCGACTCGGAGGGCTTCGGCGCCTTCGATTTTGGTGACCCCTTCGAAATTTTTGAACAGTTTTTTGGTGGAACCTCACCTTTTGGGCGCCAGGCAAGAGTGCCGCGCTACAGCCTGACCATCGATTTCCTCGAGGCAGCTAAGGGTTGCGAGAAAGATGTTGTGGTTGAGGGAAAAAGAAGAAAAATAAAAATCCCCGCCGGCGTGGATAATGGCGCAAGAATCAATTTTGGCGATTTTTATGTTACCATTGACGTAGAGCCGCATCCGACCTTCAAAAGAGAAGACAATGATATTTATGTCAATGTCGAACTTCCCTTCACTTCCGCTATTCTCGGAAGCGCTATTGAAGTGCCGACCATTGATGGTAATATCAAGCTTAAAGTCCGCCCCGGAACACAACCGGGAACCACCATCAGGCTTAGCGGTCGGGGAATAAAGCATCTCCATCATTCCGGCCGCGGCGACCAATATGTCCGTTTGATTATCAAGCTTCCCGAAAAACTAACTTCGGAACAAAAAAGAATTCTTGAGGAATTCGAAAGGATTTATCCCGAGGACAAAGTCCGAGGGGAAATCCGGGGAAAAAGAAAAGGCTGGTTCTAACAGCAAACCAACACCTGGTGTTGGTTTAGGTAGAGACTTCGGGATTTTCCCTATAAGAATTCAAATTTTACTTTAGAAAAAGACTCGGCGTGTGGATACAAATCCAGATGCAGGCGCAAATAAAGAACGTGTATTCGTGCCTCGCCATCACTCCTCTATTCCGCCTTAAACTCCTGACTAAAACCGCGGAGGCAATTACCGCCAAGCTTATAAAGGATCACAAAATAATCTTAAGATAGCGACTTGCGTTTGTAAATCGAAAGCCAAAAACTTGCACTTAAAATTTGCTAAAATTCTAAATGAAGTGTCTAGGGAAGGTTTTTTGGAAATAGGCGGGCAAAAAATCGCTTATCTTGAAAGAGGAAGGGGAGCACCGGTTGTCTTCCTGCACGGGCTTCTGGACAATCGCAAGTTGTGGGACAAAGTTTTCCATGCTCTTCCCCTGTCTTTTTTCCGGCGCTTTCAGGCTATCACGCTTAATTTCCCTCCCTACGATGGGGAATTTAACCTAAAAACTCTCCCTGCTATCCTGCGAAAACTTTTTGGGCAATTAGATGTTCCCGAAGTAATTTTAGCCGGCTATTCTTTGGGAAGCCTGGTCTCTTTAAGATTCGCTAGTTTATACCCAAAACAGGTAAAACGACTTATCCTTATTTCTGCCCCGATTGCGACCAACGTTAGGGCGCAAGCGCTTTGCCGCCTACGGACGAGGCTCAAAAAAGGAGAAAGGATTGATAAAATCGAGAAAATTCTTAAAGGACACCCCCGGCTTACAAAAAAAATTGTTGGGCCCACCGGTTTTAACTACAAATTATTAACCCGCGGCGATGTTCTTGGGCCGTTGAGCGCCTGCCTCAATGACCTTTGCGATTACGATTGGCAAAACGGGATCAAAAACATCACCTGCCCGACCCTGTGTCTTTACGGAAAGAAAGATATTTTCCTCTCGCTCCTTGGCAGTCGTAAGCTTTATCCCACCATCACTAGCGTTAGCATCGCCGCAGTTGAAGGCAATCACTTTCTGCCCACAGGGAAGGCAAAAGAAGTTGCCAGCTTTATCTTCGATTTCCTAAGAGACAACGACCCCGGCTGATTTCCTCCTCTACGTTTTTCTATAAGCCCATTTTAGTACTTGACCTGCAGCCCCCGTCGTATTTTAATAGAATGAGCAGCGTCTATGAAAAGGCTTAAGAAAAATAGGGTCCTACTGGCGGGGATTACCCTCTTTTTCTTCTTTGCGCTGGCAACTGCTTTTTATCTCTCCCAGAAGACACAAGAAACAAGAAAGGCGGCTGCGCCCTCCGCAGACGAAGAGACTAGCCTGGCCTCTGGCCTATCCGCGGTCAATTATTACGGGACACCGTTAAATGTGTTAAAGCTCTTCGGTCAATTTGAACTAGGCGAAACTTCCGAAGACACGCCTACTAAAAGCAAGCTATTTCATCCCGCCGGATTAGCCATCGATAAAAGTGTAACCCCCAACAGAATCTATGTTGTTGACTCGGGGAATAACCGAATCTTGGGATTCAATGGCTCGGGAACATGCAGTGGCGCAAGCTGCGTTGACACCGACAAGCCTGCCAGCATTATTATCGGCCAATCAGATATTTGTGGTCCGTCCGGCTGTCGGGGGGCCTGCAACGGGGATAGCAATATTGGAATTCATGGGCAAACGGCGGCTGACAAACTTTGCCTCATGCTTTACCCTTGGGCCACTAACATAGGAGAATCGTGGGGAAGAATCCTTATTGATGTTGATTCCCAAGGCAATCTCTATGTGCCCGATATTGGCAATAACCGAATCCTTAAGTATAATCAGCCGTTTGGCGGGGATAGCGTTGCCGATTTCGTCTGGGGACAGGAAAACTATACCGCCAGAGACTGCAACCGCGGGCGCGGAAGAAACAATCCAGACAATCAGTCCCTCTGTCTTGATATCAAAGACACGGATACGGGCAGTGCCAGAGGGGTTTCGGTCGATGCTTCAGGCAACCTTTGGGTGGCGGATATCTTTAATCACCGAGTGCTGCGTTTTCCGCCGGGATCAAAAACAGCTGATCTGGTCTTGGGACAAACAACCTTCAACACCAAAACTGCCGTTTGCTCTTCGAACCCAACGACAACGCCGCTTAACACGATGTGCTCCCCCGCTCTGGCTCGCGTCAATCCGCAGACAGGAGAGCTTTTTGTTATGGATGAACATCCTACCTATACTTCAAGAATTCTGGTTTTTGCGCCGCCGTTTACTAACGGCGCTT
>VGLL01000003.1 GCA_016866735.1 Candidatus Shapirobacteria bacterium | reverse complement strand
GGCTACTCGCGGCAACGTCGGCATCGGGACGACGGGGCCCCAGGCAAAACTTCATATTGAAGGAAACTGCGTTACCGGCGATACTTTACTACCAATCAGACGTCGGAAGAAAAGAAAGAAAAATCCTAATCTCGAGGGTGATGGCAATGGAGAACCGGAAGGCCATGGTCAAATTGAACAATTCGAATATGAGTACCTGCTATCCAGAATTGATGAGGTATTGCCAGGCGATGAGGCGTTGTCGCTGGCTCTAGGGGGACAGGGGGACTTGCTATCAGAAGATAAGAGCAATATCGGCCCCGAAGTGCAACAAGTTGACTACGGGGTAAACAGCGGAACGCTAGAATATGCTAGGATTAATAAACTGATGGATATGGGGGTTCAAGAAGTCTATGAGTTAACAACCAAATCTGGCAGAAAAATTAGGACTACCGCAAATCATCCATATTTAGTACAAATAAATTAAAAGTTAAAGTTTAAAATGCAAAATTACATATTAAAAATTAAAAATAAAATTACAGAATACCTCACGATTTTAAGAGGAAGATTTGATTTCTCCAGAACTCGTGAGATTTCAACTCAACCAATTCGTGAGATAAAAAATGGCCAAAAAGCCATTATTGATTCGCTTAAATGTCCCTATTGTTTCTCTCAAAAGTTTGTCCGCCGGGGCTTCCGGCCCAAAAAACTTGAGAAAGTCCAACTCTATTTATGCCTTGAGTGCGGCCGGTCTTTTACCGCCCAAATAACTAAAGGCAAACACTATCCCCTTGAGGCAATCTTTGAAGGCGTCAGTTTATATAACTTAGGCTATTCTCTAGAAGAATCCTGCAGGATTCTGCAGCAACACCATAATTACAATATCCAGCCTACTTCGCTTTCTAATTGGCTGGCCGAATTTGCCGATAATTGCCGGTTCTTGCGCATGAGAGAGTATGCCGTGAAGAAATATTCGCCCAAGGATATGGTTATCACCGCCACCCTGGCCCACCGCCAGCTCTACCGCTACCGCTTCCACCAGGCCAAATGCGAGTTAATGATTCAAGAAGAATTCCAGCACCGCAAATTTACGCCGCTGCAGGAATTTTTGCAAATGGTGCCGGTTGAATGCCCGCATCAGTACTTCCAAGAAGGTTTACGAGCAAGCGAAACCCCGCTAACTTTTTCCAAAAAACAAATGATCGTCCGCGCCAAGCAGAATTATGCGACAAAATTAGCCGCGTTTGTCTTACAATCGGTTAAAGAGCGGAAACTACGCCACGAAGCTCTACAAAAATTTATGCTTTACAATGACTCGGTCACGGTGGCCACCGAAGTGCCGGTATACTTGACAAAGGACGACCTTGAGCATATGCAAACGCAACTGGGTTTCATAATTTACCATAAGTCCCTTGCCTCCCTGCCCCGCGACACGGTTCCCGAAGTTGGTTCCGTAGTTGCCGGAGATGCCGAAATTGCTAAAGATTTGCCGAAGCTAATCACCGGCCATATTGATATTTTGCAGATTAGAAACGGCCAGATTCACCTTCTGGACTACAAATCGGAGGCGGAAAAGGAGCGGCCGGTTGAGCAATTGACTTTGTACGCGATGGCTTTGTCCAGATTAACAGGCTTAAGACTCTTTGAATTTAAATGCGCCTGGTTTGACGAAAAAGACTATTTCGAATTTTATCCGCTGCATGTCCTGCACAAGCCAAGAAAAACCCAAAGAAGAAGAAAAGTTTATACCATGGAGGGAGTCTATCAGGTTAATAAAAATCCTGATAAATTGGAAAGAATCAGGCCAATATCTTTATGAAATACTTAATCGACCAATCGGGAAAAATTGAGCAAACAGAAAAAGATACCGTGCTTGCCCTGGCAAACGACATTAAATTCACTGTTTTAATAAGGGCCAGGGACAAAAGAATTATTCAACAAGAATTTAAATTAAGGGGGAGACCAAGAAATTTTGTTCTGTTTACCTTTTCGTTACTCATAGTTTTATTGTTAAAAAAGGTGAAACCAAAATCGACAGTCTTTATTGATCAGGAATACAAAGGCAACGAAAATATCGTTCGGGATCGTATGGCGAACTATTCTCGGCGGCTTAGCTTGAGGCTCGATCAGTCGCTGATAACCTTTAAATCTTTAGGAAAAACATCACCGGCTCATTACCTGGCGGGAATTGTGGCTGATCGCAAAACAAAACCGAACAAGGTAATCTCTTTGGAGGAAGTACTACCAATCCTCTTCCAAAATAAAAAGACCGGGCATTCCGAAAGGAACCGTGGAGTGTTTAACGCAGAGCTGAGTCCTTTTGGGCCTACACCTTCTGGCGGTCGACACCCATCCCGATCTATATCAAGGATATATCATAAAATAAACAATTTGTCAAGTAGGAGAAAGGCATGACCTATTACTATCCTAAACGGCCAGTTAAAAGTTTTCAGGATTTAGAGGTTTACCAGAAGTCTTACAATCTGGCTATCGAGATTGTAAGACGAGTGACTGCAGATATTGCCCGATCTTCTGCAGAAACCAAAGACAAGTCCCAAACGACGGCTGCCGAAATTGCGACAGAAATTACTAAAAATCTTATGGGAGTGGTTCTCGAAATTCCCAAACTGATTGCCTCGGCTCACTCCGTCCGCTTCGGCCAGTCCGAGCAAGCGGTAGAGCTATTAGAAAAAGCAATGCTTTACTGCAACTTGGCCGTTGTCAATTTGGAAAAGTATCGAGATTTGGTTAACCAGAAAATTGAAACTGAATTCTTTGAGGAACAGATTAAAGAATATCTAAGAACTCGCGGCAAAATCATGAGGCTGCAAAGGTCGTGGTTAAAATTTTTCGAAAAAAAATAAGATGTTACAATCGTTTTCAAACTATCTAAGCGAGGTTACCAGGGGCAAAAAAATCCGCCTCGGCGGAAAGACTGCCCAGTGGAAAAAAGTAAACGAGCTGACGCCCGGAATGATGATTGCCGCGCCCAAAGAAGAGGTGATGGCTAAATGGCTAAATGGCCAAATGGCCGAAGAAGACACTCAACAATTTAACCATTTAACAATTGAGCAATCTAACAATGATATTTTCTTCGACGAAATCGTCTCTATTAAACACGTCGGCCGCGAGCAAGTCTGGGATATTGAAATTGAGGGCACCCATAACTTTGTCGGTAACGGGATTCTGGCTCACAATACTTATATTTCGGGGAATCTGGGTATCGGGACGACTTCGCCTTCGGCTCTTCTCCATCTGGGAATTGGTTCCACGGCCGTGGTGGGACAAAAGATAGTCTTAGCCAGTGGAGCCACGGCCAATGCGTTTGAAGTCAATTCAAGTGCGGGAACAGGAGGCGATAAGTTCGTCATTCAAGCTAACGGCAATGTGGGAATAGGCACCACTGCGCCTACTGCTCTTTTAGACCTCAATTCGGCGGCGACCACCACCAATATTGCCAACATCACCGCCTCGGCCCTAACCACCGGCAAGGCCCTTAACCTTGCCTCCACTACCAACAACTTTACCAGCGGCGGCCTTATAAATGCCAGCCTGACTCAAGCGGCCGCCACCGGCACGGCCGTTTCCGGGGATATCGTTAATCTTTCTTTTGCCCCCACCTACTCCACCAACATCACCACCCCGGCCCTTACCGGCCAGGTCCTGGATGTTTCAAGAAGCGTCACCACCAATACTGACTTTGCCTCTACCCTGACTCTTTCTGGGGCTTTGGCCACCTTCTCTGACTCGGCCACCCAAACCCAAGGAACCCTAACCTCAACGGCCGACGTTGTTCAAATCTTGCAAAACTATTCCTCAAACACCGGCGCGGTCTTAAACATCACCAGCGCCGGTACGACCGGCGGCTACGCCCTACGGGTCAATGACAATGGCACTCTGACGGACACCACGCCCTTCGTGGTAGATAACAGTGGCAATGTCGGTATCGGCACCACCAGCCCTGGCTATCTTTTGCAGGTTGGTAATGCCGGCGACGGCAGCGAAGCGCGGGCCAATGCCTGGAATTCTCTTTCCGATATCCGCTTCAAGGAAAATGTCACCCCCATTGACCGCGCTCTGGCAAAAATCCTCATGCTCGACGGCATCAGCTTCAATTGGAAAGCAAGCGGCAACGCTGGCCTCGGCCTTTCCGCTCAAGATGTCGCCAAGGTCTTCCCCGAACTCGTTTCAACCGATGAGCAAGGCGTTCTCTCGCTCAATTACGGCGGGCTGACCGGCCCGATCATTAGCGCTATTAAGGAACAAGAGATGAAGCTAGACGCTCTCGGCTCGCAAGGCAAAGCGGAGCAAAATAGTCTGGATATGACTATTTTAGGTAAGCTCATGGCCCAAGGGGCCGTGGAAATCGCCGGGCCGGCCAACTTTAAAGCCGAAACCCTTTTTGAAAAGCTGGTCAGCTTCCTCGATGAAGTGGTCTTTAAGGGGAACGTAAGCTTTGCTTCGCAAGCAACGTTCTTGGAGAAGGTACTCTTCTCCCAGGCGCCGACCTTTAACGAAGACACCGCCGGCTTTGCCATCGTTCCCAAAGGCCAGCGCCAGGTCAAGGTGAGTTTCAAACAGGCTTATGCCGAGACGCCCGTGGTCACCGCCAACCTGCTCTGGGACACCGACGAAGGCACCCTCTCGCTTATGAACGAGCTCCAAGGCTACTTTGTGCCGGCGGCAAGCTTTGCCATCGCCGGCCTTTCTTCCCAGGGATTCACCCTGGTTCTCGACGAGCCGGCCGTCACCGATCTCAAGTTCTCCTGGATCGCCCTGGCGGTGCAGAACGCACAGACTACCATCGGCGAAACCGCCGCGCCCACTGCCACGCCCACTGCCACGCCCACAATCGAGCTTAGCTCGACGCCAACCGCTACCCTCTCCCCCGCGCCAACAGCCGAGCTGAGCTCGGCGACCCCCACGCCGGAACCAACGGCGACGCCAACTAGTGAGCCTACCGTGACGCCCGCGCCGAGTCCAAGGGAAAGCCCATAAGACTTATATGACTTATGAGACTCATAAGACTAATGAAGCCCATCGCCACTCTGGCGGTTTTGCCAGTCTGGCGGTCTACTGGCTCGCCAAGGAGATTTACTATCTCAACTATATTTTCTGCGAAAGATATGTGTCTCATCAGGCTTATGGGTCTTATAGGACTTATGACCAGATGATCCAGGCGGCCAGATCGGGCAAGCAGGATTTGGTTGAGGGATCGCTTGAGCTTTCTACCGAGGGGAATCTCAAGCTCTCGGGAGTTTCCCGCGCCAGCTACGGCGAATTGATCGAAGATTACGAAGACTTTCTCTGGCAAAAAGGCCTAAACCGCTGGGAAAAGGATGACCCGCGGGTGCTGGCGATCCGCCAGGGGCGGATCGATCCTCATGAGACTCATGTGACTCATCAGTCTCATGAGACTTATGGCGTTAGCTTCGACGACGCGGAAGCGTTCGCCAACCTCCTCATTACCCTTTGCGCTAAACAAGGATTTTTAATGGACCGTTTCCTAAAGGGAGTCGAGAAAAGTTTTGTAGAAAAAGGCGGGTTTCGGGAAAACCTTTTCCGAAAAAGAGCGGAGTTCCGCGAAAAAAGATGAGACTCATGAGACTTATAAGACTTATAAGACTAATGGAAGGGAGGTGAAGAATGTTAGGAAAAATTAAAGAAAAAATCAGACCGTCGAGGAAGACTGTCCTCATTTTGATCATGGTTTTTCTTTTAGCGGGGGCTTTGGCTTCGACTTACTATTTCTATAAAGAATTCCAAAGAACAAGCAGGCTCCTGCAAGATCCCACCGAAGCGGCTAGACAAGAAACTAACGTCATCTTGGCCAAACTAGGCAAGATGATGGAGCTGCCCGTGGGCGAAGAACCGACAATGGCCACCATTATTGACGCGGAAAAGCTTAAAGACCAGCCCTTTTTTGCCAGAACGCAAAACGGCGATAAGGTGCTGCTTTATGCTAACGCGAAAAAGGCTATTTTGTATCGGCCAGGGGAAAATAAGATTGTCGAGGTGGCACCCTTAAATATCGGCACACCCAGCGCGCAGCCAGTCGGACCAAAAATTCGTGTCGCTTTGTATAATGGCACCGATAAAACCGACCTGACGCAGAAGGCGGAAAAAGCGCTTACGGCTAAGTACGCCGATATTGACGTGGTCGCTAAGGAAAACGCCAAGAAAAGAGATTATGAGAAAACTTTAATCGTTGATCTTTCGGGCACGAAAAAGGAAGTGGCGGAGGCTTTGGCTAAGGAACTAGGGGGCGAGGTAGGCACGTTACCGGCCGAAGAAACCGCGCCCGTCTTGCCGACGGGTCAGGAAGCAGAGCTTTTGGTAATTTTGGGGAATAATTATAGCCAATGAGTCTTGACTAAGCTTTCTTATTAACCTATGCTTAAACTAATGGGAAAAAGAAAATTTCTCGCTTTGGTTTTTGTGCTGCCCTGGCTTTTGGGCCAGGCGGCCTTGGCCCAGGACGAGGAGAAAATCTCGTCCGGGGTCGCCCTCTCGATCCTGGTTAAGGGCGAAAAAATCGCCGACGGCGGCTTAGTCTCTTCCACTCCCGAGGGCTATGTCCTAAGCGCCACGGCCTACGATCCCTCTTTTTACGGCGTGGTCGCCTTCAAGCCGGCGGTGGCTTTTGAAAGCACCGCTTCGGCTGACCTTTACCCGGTCATTACTTCCGGCAAGGTTTATCTTTTGGCTGATTCGGGTACTGGCCCCATCAAGGAAGGCGATTTTATTACCACCTCCAAAACGCCCGGGGTCGGCCAAAAAGGCGAGGGTGGCGGCTTTATGATCGGCACCGCTCTGGAAAACCTGGCGGCGGGCAAAACCGCTAAGCTTCTGGTTTCGCTTAACCCCCGCTATAATACCAACGTTGTCGGCGGTAAGGGCGTCAATCTGCTTTTAAGCATCAAAACCGCCGCCGCCTCTCCCTTCCTCACTCCCTTAACTTCGCTGCGCTATCTTTTGGCGGTCATTGTCTCCGCTCTCTCTTTTGGCCTGGGCTTTTTCTTCTACGGCCGTTTCGCCAAAACCGGCATCGAGGCCCTTGGCCGCAATCCCCTGGCCGCCAAGACCATCAGCGCCGGTATTGTCTTTAATGTTCTTTTGACGACCGTCATTATTTTTAGCGGGCTCTTTTTAGCCTATCTAATTTTGGTGCTCTAAGATGGTAACGATTTTTTTGACGACCAAGACCATTCTTTTACTGGCGGCAGTTTTACTCCCCGCCTGCTTAATCTTCGCCACCGCCCTCATCGTTCTTTTAGAGCAAGTCTTCTCTTTGGAGAAAAAACTGAAAGAAAAAGAAAAGCTTACTTTGGAACAGGCAGAATTAACTGACCAAGTCAGGCAAAAGCTCGAGGAAAAAGCGACCGCCTATGTCCAAAAAGAGCTCGCCCTATTTGCTGAAGAACTCGCTAAGATGAATCAAGCTACTCTTGCCTTATTTAACCAGCAAGAAAGAGGGCTCTTGCAAGCCACCGGCAAGGAACTTGACGGTTTAAAAGGAACCTTGCAGGATAATCTCAAAGACGGCTACCAGAAGATGCTTTTGGAAGTCGCCGCCGAGAAAAAAAGGCGGCTGGAAGAACTAGAAAAAGAGCTGCCGCTTTTAACCGAGAAAGTCATCGAGGAAGTGCTGGGCAAATTTATCAATATGGCCGAACACGAAGAGCTTATTCTTGCCGCCCTTGGCCGGGCCAAAAGACAAGGAGTTTTTTCCTAAAAAATGCCTACTTCCCTGCCTAAAATTCGCCTCACTCTCGCCTTTCCCCCCTCCGCGACGCTAAAAAGAAGGCTAGCGGCTTGGCTCAAAAAAGAAACCGGCCGCAAAGCTTCCTGGGAAATAAAAACCGATAAAAAAATCTTAGGCGGCCTGATCCTTATTTTTAACGGCCATTACCGCAATTTTAGCCTAAAAAGGGAACTCGATGAAAAACTATCAAAGCTATCTTGAAAAAAGCGGCGAAATCGGCTATACCCAGTCGGCCACCCGCTCTCTGGCCATCGTGGACGGCTTGCCGGGCATCAAACCGAAGGAGCTGGTCGTTTTTGAGACCGGCGAGCTTGGTCAGGCGCTCGTCCTTAAAAAAGAACTGGTCGAGGTACTCCTTTTTAGCCCTAAACCGGTGCGGGTCGGCACGGCCGCCACCAGAACCGGCGAGAAACTGACTCTGCCGGTGGGCGAAGCCCTCTTAGGGCAGGTCATCAATCCCCTTTGCCAACCGATAAACGGCTCCTCTTCTTTCAAAATGCCAAGCGCAAGCTACCCCACAGACCAGGCCCCCTGGGGCATCGAAAAAAGAGTCAAGATTAAAAGGCCGCTCGAAACCGGCCTCGCCGTGGTTGATCTTTTGTTGCCCTTGGGCCAGGGCCAAAGGGAACTAGCTATCGGTGACCGCAAAACCGGCAAAACGAGCTTTGCCGAACAAGTAGTCTTAGGACTGAAAGGGAAAAACACTGTCTGTATTTATACTTTAATTGCCAAAAGGGCGGCCGAAGCTAAGAGGCTGGCAGAGATTTTCCAAAAGGCCTCTGTTCACAACCAAACAGTCATCATCGCCGCCCCGGCCGAAGCGGGCAGCGGCTTGGTTTATCTTGCCCCCTTCTCCGCCATTACCATCGCCGAGTATTTCCGCGACCAGGGCCAAGACACCTTGGTCATTTTCGATGATTTAACTACTCATGCCAAGTTCTACCGCGAGATTGCGCTTTTGGCCAAGCGTTTCCCCGGCCGCGACTCCTACCCGGCTGACATCTTTTTTACCCACGCCAGAATCATGGAAAGAGGCGGGAATTTTAAAACGCCAAAGGGCGAAGCCTCGATCACCCTTCTGCCTTTGGCGGAGACGACAAGCGGCGACCTGACCGGCTACATCCAAACAAACTTAATGTCCATGACTGACGGCCATCTTTTCTTCGACCGCGATCTTTTTGTCACCGGCCAAAGGCCGGCCATCAACCCCTTTCTTTCCGTCACGAGAGTCGGCCGGCAAACGCAAACGCCGCTTAAAAGGGAGATCAGCCGCGAACTTTTGGCCTTTCTTTCCCTCCACGAAAAAATGCAATCATTGGTTCATTTTGGCGCCGAACTGACCGAGGAGGTCAGAAGCATTCTTGCTCAAGGCGAAAGGGTCAAGCTCCTCTTTCAGCAGGACGAAGAAAGTTTCGTTCCCGCCAACCTTTCCTTTTATCTTTTGGCGCTTTTATGGAAGAATCCCTGGCCGGAGAAGACAATCGCGGAAGTGGAGGAAGAATTAGCGAAATTAGTTAAGCTTTACCGCGAGGATGAGGATTTCCGCCAAAAAGTCAATCATTTAATGGAAAAAGAAGAAACTCTTGCGAAGCTCTTGGAAAAAATAAACCATGGCTAAAATAGCAGGCGAAATTGATTGGCTTAAGACCCTCGAGGCCCTGGTGACGGCCTACGAGGAAATTGCGGCGGTGCGCATGCAAAAAATCAGAAACCGCGTTTTGGAAAACCGCGATTTTTTGGCCGGCCTAAACGAAATTTTTACCGAGGTGAAATTCTCCTACAAGCGAGCGCTGGTCAAATACCGCCTCTTCCAACTCAAGCTCAAAAATGGCAAAAAGGCCCTGGTTTTTGTCTCCGCGAATACCGGCCTCTACGGCGATTTGATCGGCCGGATTTTCCACGAATTGACGGGCAATCTTGGCAGTGACAAAAGCGAAATCGTCATCATCGGTCAGCTTGGCCGTCATCTCTTCGAGGAGGCCTATCCCAAAACACCTTTTACTTTCTTCGACCTGCCAGACACTTTTACGGATACCTCCCAAACAGAGAAAATCAAAAGTTTTCTCTTGCAGTTTGAGGAGGTGGTGGTTTACCACGGCGTTTTTAAGAATCTGGTTACGCAAAATATTGCCCGCACCAATATTACCGGCGGAGAAGAAACCGTTTCCCCTGCCTCGCCCCTGAAAACCATCTTTGAACCGAACCTCTTTGCCGTCCTTTCCTATTTCGAAAACGAGGCCTTCGCCTCCTTTTTGGCACAAACTCTTTACGAGGCCCAGCTGGCCAGGCTCTCGGCCAGAATCGCCGTCTTAAGCCAAACCGAGGACAATCTGAAAAAAAGCTTGCGCCTGGCTTTTTTACAAAAAGAAAAAGAGAGACACCGGCAGAATAACCGCAAACAATTAGAAATGCTTGCTTATTTACCGTTATGTCGTTAAAGAAAAAAATTACCGGCACGATTCGGGAAATCAGGGGCCAAATAGTAGAGGTGGAGTTTAATAGCGACTCTCCTTCTCTCTATGAGCTCTTGATTACCGAGAAAAAGCCCGTGACCAAACTTTTAGTCTACCAAAGCGAGGGCAACTCCCTTTTTTCCTGCTTGGCTCTGGGAGAAACGGACGAACTTTACCGGGGATTGAAGGCAGAAACAAGCGGCGAATCCCTTTCCGTTCCGGTCGGCCAGGAAGTCTTGGGCCGGGTGATGGACCTGTTCGGCCAGCCCTGCGAGAAGGCAAAGAAGATCAAAACCAGGCTTTCTCACCCCGTAATGCAGGAGCCGCCTTCTTTTGGCTTGATCTCCACTAAAAGGGAAATCTTGGAGGTGGGTATCAAAGTCATTGATTTGTTTTCCCCGATTTTAAAGGGCGGGAAAACCGGCATTTTTGGCGGCGCGGGCGTGGGCAAAACGATTCTTTTGACGGAAATCATTCATAACATCGTCACTCTTTCGCAAAAGAAAAACGTTTCTATTTTTGCGGGCGTGGGCGAAAGGACGCGGGAGGGCCAGGAGCTCTACGAAGCCCTTAGGCAAAGCCGCGTGCTGCCCGGGGTGGCGGCAATTTTTGGCCAGATGGGCGAAAACCCGGCCGTCCGCTTTTTAACCGGCTTTGCCGCCGCCACTTTGGCCGAGTATTTCCGCGACTTTGCCAATAAAGACGTGCTTTTCTTCATTGATAACGTTTTCCGTTTTGCCCAGGCCGGGATGGAACTTTCGGTTTTGACAAACGCCCTGCCGTCCGAAGACGGCTACCAGCCCACCCTTTCCTCGGAAATGTCCGCCTTCCACGAACGCCTAGTCTCGACCGAGAAAGCCGCTATTACCTCCATCGAGGCCATTTATATGCCTAGCGATGACTTTTTGGATGCCGGCGTGCAAGCCATCTTCCCCTATCTTGACTCGATGGTCGTTCTTTCCCGCAAAACCTACCAACAGGGCATTTTGCCGGCGGTGGATCTTTTGGCCTCTGGTTTCTCGGTCAGCCTGACCCCGAAAATCATCGGCGATCTCCATTACGAAACGACTCTGGCCGCGCTTAATCTTTTGAAGAAGGCGGCCGAGCTTGACCGGATTGTTTCCTTAGTCGGCCTCTCCGAGCTTTCGCCCGCCGACCAAACTACCTATCGCCGCGCCAAAAAACTGCAAAATTTCATGACGCAAAACTTTTTTGTCGCCGCGCCCCAAACTGGCCGGAAGGGTCAATACATCCAAAGAAAAGTCACTGTCCAGGACGCCCACGATATCATTACGGGAAAATACGACGAGACCCCTGAGCAAAAATTTCTCTTTATCGGGTCAGCTAAAGAACTCTAGACAAACTTGGACAAACATGGACAAATCACTCTCAATTTTGGTCAGAAGTTCGGAGAAAATTTTTTTTAGCGGCCAGGCCAATGCCCTTTCTTCTCGTAATGACAAAGGTGCTTTTGATGTCTTGCCCGAACACGCTAATTTTATTTCCTTAATTAAAGAGGCGCTGGTTATTTATACTGGGCCAATTAGAAAAATCTTTCCCTTAAAGATGGGTGTTCTCAAAGTTTGTAATAATAAGGTTTCTGTTTTTGTACAAAGCGAAAATTCTGCCTTAACCCTTGGTCAAAAAGTAGAAGAGAAAACTTAGAATAAGAAGAAGAGTTATGGGCATTACTATTTTCTGGTAGGGAAAATAGGGCTTATTGTTGTTTTTCTTTTTCAGAAAGCCATAAGAGAGAAAGCCGAGGAAGAAAAAGACGCTGCCGAAGATCATTCCCAGCAATAATTTATCAACGCCCCAAAAGCGGTTAAACGGGTGGCCCATGATGCCGGTTAGATACAGAGGGACGATGATAAAAAGATAATAAGAGAGGCTAACAATAATTTTTCGACCCGTAAACTTTATTTTCCTCGCCTCCAAAAAGCTGATCGTCCAAAGAATAAGGGAAAGGGTCAGCCCCCCGATCCAAAGACCGGTAATGGTATCATCAATGCCGAGCCAGCGCGAAAGGCCAACGCCGGCGGTAACCGCAACCATACAAACCGGGCACGGCTGGGCTAGGGCTTCGTGACTAAAAAGAAAGCTGGCGGAAAGAATCGTTCCGAAAAAGGCAATCCAATTCATTACTGACACTGGCTGTTAGTGGTAGAGTTACTGGTTTGGGTACCAAAACCAGCCGCGGGAGCTTCCTCAGAAATTTTCTGGCTGCATTCAGCGGGTGGGTTGCTAAACGCCTGGCAAATTACTTCCTTAAACTTCTCCGGCGTCCGCGGGCTGACATCCACCATTTGCTCATTAATAACTATTGATGGCGAGCCGCGCACTCCGTATTTTTCGTTTAGGGCGGTGTGAATGTCGAACTTGGGAAACTGCCCCGAGAGCCAAGTGCTTTTGTCATTATACTGTTTGGTGATGTTAAATTTTTTGTCTGTGGCGGCAACGCAGGCAGCAAGCGCTTTCTGGTCAACTTTAGCTTGGGTAAGACAGCTGGCCGAATTGCCGTCTTTAACAAAACAGGCAAGATAAGTATAGTACTTGTCTTTCTGTTCCCCTTCCAGACAATATTGCCTTAGATTCTCGTCCAGTTCTTTCTTCTCGTGCATGATGTAATTAACATAATAGATGCCCATCTGCGCCTTATCTTTTAGGAGATTGTAAACCGGGAGAAACATTTTCTCGGCCTGAAGACCGAAAGGACAATAGGACATGACGAAAAGCTTAACATCGGGTTTGTCTGACTTGGGCACCGGCTTAGACGGCTGCGGGGTGGGTGAAACGCTGCCAGCTGCCAGGTTGATCCCTTCGGGGAAAAGATATTTGCCGTCCTTAGTGATATAGGAATCGTATTCCTGGGCGTTAATCTTGAGGCGGAGTTTGTAAACCCGGCCTTCGTCCGAAACGGAAACGAGGGAGGCTTGATTTTGACCGGAGACAAAGTTCTTGTTGATATGCTCGATCGCCTTTTTACTTGCTTCGTCGGCAGAAAGACCTTTCTGGCCCGACCAGCGCAGGGCGATAACCGCCGCGAGAACTGCCAGAATAAGAACGATCAACTTGGTGGGCCCCTTCATGATTAATTAAGATAACAAAGTTTCGGGGGGTTGTAAATAGCGAATTTGTGGCTAGCCGTAGCTGAGCTAAAACTTGATTGCCTGGCTTGTCCTTTTGTCTCTATGAATTAATACACAAAGACAATAGGGCGTCGTTAAAACTTATATACTGATCAGTATATGGTTTTTAATGAAGTCCCTAATTTAAAAGAAGATAACCCTGGCCGCGACAGGTCTGGATTAACTCGGCGGAAAGGCCAGCCTCGGCCAGTTTTTCCCGCAGACGTTGAACTAGCTTAGCAATCGCCTGGAGGGAAAATTTCTCTAATCTTTCTCCCCAAACTTCATCCCCGATTAAGTCAAACGAAACCGGCTGGTCCTGATTGAGAATTAAGAGCCGCAATAACCTCTCTTCCTCAAGACTAAGACGAACCTTTAGCAGCTCGCCATCAAGGAAAATACTCTCTTTTTCCAGAGTAAAAATTTGCCCGACTGGCACACCCAGTTTTCGTAGGTATTTTTGGCTTTCCTGGGCTAAACTCCCATTTTCTTTGTGTCGGAGGGCCTTAAGCGTCGGCCGAAAATCCAAAAAAAGCTTTCTAAGGGCCGTTTTCTCTAAAAGAAAGTCGATGATTGCTTCGACTTCTGGCCAGTAAAATCCCTGGCTACACAGCCGGATGGTTAATAATCCGATTAAAATTGCCTCGGCTAACTGGCTTGGTCCGGCATCCTGACGAATGTAAATTTTCATTGATGGTTGATGGCGGCTTGGCGGTTGGTCTGAGGTGGCTATTGAGCCATATTTTGTCGGTCGGATCTCTAAAAATCTTACCAGTGAATATTCCTCCGGCAAAAAATCGGCCAGGATTTGCCAAAACGCCCTCTCTTTTTCTTGCCATTTCTCTTGCAACTCTGTGTAATCTAAATCATCCTTTGGCAAAAGAACCGCTACTTGTTCCACCAAAAGTTTCGGTTCATCAAGCTTGATCTTAAAATGGGGAATTTTAAGTTTCTCCCAAAACTCTGGAATCTGCCGGAAGTTAAGATCGGGGAAATAAACCGCGCGCGGGTTTTGCGGCACTAAACGGGGAAGAACGAAAAAGCCCTGTTTAAGGTAAAACCGATTGGCAATCTGGCAGGCCGCCTGAACTACCCTCGCCGCCTCGGTCTTTTGATCATACCGCCAAGTGGTCTCGGGAATCGTCATACTATTGTCAAGATTTTAGCAAATTATAGGGTAGAATACAAAACGCATGGGGAGTAAATCAATATGTCCTTAGTCGAGAGAATTCCGGCTGCCTGGGATAAAAATACGGAAGCTGTATTCACAGAGGTAACGATGCTTGTTTTCCGTCCTCCTGACGAAGGAGATCAAAAAGAGGCCAATACCGAAGCGATGTTTGCAGCTTCTCCTTACAGCAGAGAGAAAACAAAAGAGCTCCTGGAAATGTCTCCCGAAAGTCCCGATTTACAATTTGAGGCCATTTCCGCTATTATATCTGCCACCGCAACTGAACTTATAAGAAGAAAGAACCCAAAATTTTCCGGCCTTGAAACTCTAAGTGATGCTGATGTATTTTTTGCGCGAGGCCTAGCCATGAGATGCACATCTCCAGCTTTAATTCGTGACGTAGCTAGATTCTGGTTCGACGAAGCACGCTCGGCTAGGACAAGATTGTATGATCCAGATGTCAAGGCAAGAGCCGCAGCATATCTTAACCATCTCTTGCAGGAAGCTAGCAATCTCTAATTATCTTTTTCTTAAGAATCTCTTCTCGCTCTTCCTAGAGGCGTTTCGATGCCGCGGGCGAGGGCTTTGCAAGAGGATGTGCCACTTGGAGATTTTACCTAGATCAGCTCGGCGATTTGTTTGAGGAGGGAGATAACGACTGGCGCGGGGAATAAACCATAAGAAAGCGTCTTTAGGGCTTACCATCATTAAAACTTATATACTGATCAGTATATGGTTTTTAATGAAGTCCCTAATTTAAAAGAGAATAGCCCTTCCGCCGCGCCTTACCATTAAGCATCATCCTCGTCAACGACCCTAATGAAACCTCCCTACCCCCTACTTCGTTTCAGGTGGGGTATCTCTCTTCCCGGAGGTTTCATGCCTCCGTAGCCCTCCGAATCGGAGGGGCGAAGGGGCATAAACTTGAGGATGCGTGCCGACGTCGTAGAGAAAAAGAGTGTCGTTTTCCTTTTTATAAACGACTCTGATATCTCCGGTAATTGCAAAGGCACGGTATTCCTTTTTCTTACCGACCAGCCGATGGTCTTTGAGAAGCGGATGAGTTGAGTCTTGGACAAAAAGCTTAAGCCTTTCTGCAAACTGGATATCAAGTTTCTTATGGGGAAAAATCCGCAAACGGTAATGTTTTAAAAATTGTTTATGATAAACGATTTCCATGAAGCTTACCGATTAAGTCGTCAACATTCGCGGTCCGATAAACATTTCTTCCGGCTTTAAAGTCTTTATCCATCTTTAAATAACGTTTTTCCGCCTCCGGGGAAAGAGCGACTGTCTCTTCAAATAAAATATTGATTCTTTTGGCTGCCAGCTTATTGAGAAAAACCCGCAAAAGCTCCTGTAAAGAGGAAAAGCCATAATAATTAACCGCCATCACCTCGGCTCTTTCCCGTAGATCTTTAGGCATGGGTACTTGCAAAGTTACTCGGCTCATCTTAAATACAATTATAATACTTTGGTAATAGTTGTCAACCCCCTAGGTCAGCTCGGCGATTTGTTTGAGAAGGGAGATGACGACCGGCGCGGGGAGTAAACTATAAGAAGGCACGCCATTATCATCTTTAATCACCCACGGTCTTTTTTCCACTTTCACCTCTTTAGTTTTTTTATCAAAGCTAAAAACGGATTCCGGCGTGATCTCATAATCATCCACCCATTTCTTTGCCTCACTGATCGGCACACTGTTGCGCAAAAGTATTTTGGGAATGCCATAGAGGGAGAGGGCCTTCTGCAAAAGCTCATGGTCCGACTCCAGCCGCTCTCTAATGGCCTCAATTCCCAGGCTATCGCTCTCTTTGGGCACCATTCTTATTTCCTGGCAAAGAGGATTATCGCAAAGAAGATAAAATTCTTTTTTCTTCTCGTCGAAGCCGACTTTTTTAGTGATGCCAAATTTCAAGCTTCTTGAGGTCTGACATTTTGGGCAAATCACGCGGTTCTTAAGCCGTTCATGAATCACTTCCCTAGGTACATCAATCAGCACAAAAAAATCGAGGTCATCGCGGGCGCCTACTAAGTTACGGAAAAAGAGCGAATAAGAGACTTGGTCTAAGCCTCTTGGAAAACCGTCAAGGAAAAGAGCTTTGCGACCTCGCCTCTCGATTTCCCGCCTGACTAGGGCCAGGATAAACTCTGTTGGCAATAAAGTTTTAACCGAGCGCTTCCCGTGAGCCGCGATTACTTCCTCAACCGACAAAAAACCCCGATAATTACTTTCCAGGTAACTCACTAATTCTTTTTTGGCTTTTTTATTCTGGAGTTCTTCATCCACCATCCTCACAATGTCACCAACCGAAAGATGCTCAGTATACTTTTCCCCGATGGCATCTATAAACAACTTCGAGTAGGTTCCCTTTCCGGCTTGCTTTTTGGCCAGAAGATAAGCAATAAAGGTGTTTTTGGCGGCTAAAAATTCGCGGATTTTTTTGATCTCCGGCCCGGCTTTAGCCTGAAAATACTCTTGCCTCTGCGCCGGATCAATTAGGTCAAACTGCCGCGCTACGCCTGGTGTCTTCGTACAAAAAAGCGGAAAGTTCATGAAGAGATCTTATCTCGAGATAAAGCGGTTGTAAAGTAGCATTTTCAGCTTTTCTTCCTCCAGTCCCTCGCCAATAATGGCCAAAGAGAGATTTTGCGGGGTGAAAATTTGCCGGGCAACCCGGGAAACATCCCCGGGGGTAACTTTTTCCAAGAGTTTGATCACCTCTTCCGGAGAGCGCAAGCGATTCTCTAAAACCTCATCCACGCCATACCAAAACGCCCGATCCAGGGGCTCTTCCAGGGAAAGAATAAAATGGCCGCGCAAATAGTCCTTTGCTTTGCGCAACTCCCTTCTCCCCACTCCGAATTCCCCTCCCCGAATTTCGCCCAAAATCGTTTCCAGAGCCTCGCCCACCCTTTTTTTATCAACGCCGGCGCTGACGCCAAAGAGCGCCGTGTCCAAATAGGAGCTTACCGAACTATCAACATAATAGGCCAGCGACTTCTCTTCGCGTACTTTTTGAAAGAGCCTCGAGGACATGCCGCCCCCCAAGACGGTATCTAAAAGTGACTGGGGCGGCCTGTTTTTGTCGTCCAGGCGGGGAAAGCCGCGAAAACCCAAGGAAAGATGAACCTGATCGGTTTTCTTGTTTATCACTCTCACGCTCGGACCGCCAAAATTGGCTTTGGCCGGTATAAATTCCCCTCGTTCTCCTTTTGGCAGTCCGCCAAAGTAATTGCTAATATTCCTCGCTAGCGAGGCGGCGGAGAACTTGCCGCTGATCACCACCACCAGATTTTCCCCGGTATAAAATTTTTCCTTAAAGCCCAAAAAATCCGGGGCCCGATAGCTTTTGATCGTTTCTTTCTCCCCTGCTCCGGAAAAACCCAAGGGGTGATTCGGAAAAACCACTTCGCCCAGGGTATCGTCCACCTTGACCTGGGGATTATCCTCGCGCATGTTGATTTCTTCGACAATAACCGGCTTTTCCTGTTCGACATCTTGCTCTTTAAGCAACGGCTGGCAGATCATTTCCGATAAAACTCTAAGAGCCGTTTCCAAATGCCGGCTTTCGCCCTTGATATAATAGGCGGTGTATTCCTTGCTGGTTAGGCCATTAAATTCGGCGCCGATTTGGTCAACGGCGAGAGCCAAATCCATTTTCGAAGGATACCTGCGCGTTCCCTTGAAGACCATGTGCTCGTAAAAATGGGTCAGGCCCAAGGTTTCTTTATTCTCGTACCTTGAGCCGGCTCTAAGGAGCACCAGAACCGCCACCGACTTCACCTCCTGCATGGGAACCATAACCAGCCGCAAGCCATTAGAAAGAACCGTTTTCTCAACCATCAGAGAAATTGTAGCACAAAAGTGACAGCGAAAAAATAAATCGGTATACTTTTCCTTATGAGCGAGAAAGCTCTCTTGGCCGGTTATAAATATCTTTTAACTTACCAATACTCCCTGGTAATTTGCGACCTAACTGCCGAGTTCTGCCAAACATTCCTTCCGGGCCGCGAGTTACTTCGACAGCGAGACCAGATGACGCAAGTCTTCGACTCTGAGGGCTGAAGCCCTCAGGCTCAGCCTCGAAGAGCGGCTCGCTCTGGTAAGCAAGATATCGTTGAGGGATACGAACTCCAAAGCCTCGAGGGCTATATCAAATTCCTCTGATCATGCTCTGCCAACGAACTACCTACCTTCTCGAAAAACAGATCATTGCCCTCCGCGCCAAATTCATTAAAGAAGTGGGCTTTCGAGGAAACCTGTTCCGCGAAAGATTAAAAGAAAAGAAACGAAAACTCTGCTAAAATAAATTTTATGAAACTACGTCTCCTCGGGGGCATCTTGCTAATCTTAGCCATCTTTGGCCTTGGCTGGACAGCTGCCAGTTTCTATCAGAGAAAAACCGAGCTGAGCTCGGTAACTAAGGCTCAAGATGACCCCCATACTACCTTTCTTATTGAAGTCTACGACAAAATCAAGGAAAACTACTGGGACAAAATAAGTGACGAGAGACTGGGAGGACTTTTCCAGTTGGGCATAGAAAAACTCACCGGCCAAATACAAACCGGAAAGATAGGCCAGAAAAAAGATTTCGAAAAGACTCTCAACCAAGTACTGAAAGAAATCGATCCCGGAAAAAAGAAAGAGTTTAGCGCTTCTTTGGCCGATATGGTCTTAGCCAATCTTGCTCCATCAGGTCGCAGTCGCTTATATACTCAAAAGGAAGAAAAAAATCTTGCGGAAAATGTTAAAAATATCAACCCCGAAGTCAACCAATATGAAGCGCTTGGCATTAATAAAGATGCTTCCGCAGCCGCCATTGAAAAAGCCTATCAGGAAAAAACTAATGAATTAAGAAAAGAGAGATCAGAAGAAACGAGGCAAAAATTGGCGCAAATCGAAAGGGCGCGTCAGATTCTCGCCAACCCCGAAACTCGACAAGTCTATGACCAATCAGGGATTGAGCCAACGATGGATTATCGTTTGCTTCTGCCCGATATTCTTTATCTCCATCTCACCAAATTTTCCCCTACCAGTTTTGATGAACTGAAAAGAGTAACGGAAAAATTTGATAAGGAAGGTGGGCCTACTTGTTTAATCTTCGACCTGCGAGACAATATCGGCGGCTCAATTGACCTCGCCCCCTATTTTTTGGGTCCCTTTATTGGCCTCGATCGCTACGCATACCAATTTTTCCGCCAAGGCGAAAGGATCGATTTTAAAACTAAGATTGATTGGTTGCCCAGCTTAGTCAGGTATAAAACGGTCGTTATCTTAATTAATGCCGGCACGCAATCAACGGCCGAGCTGGTCGCCGCTACTCTAAAGAAATACAACGTTGGGGTGTTGGTCGGCACACCAACCAAAGGCTGGGGCACGGTCGAAAAAGTCTTTCCTTTAGACCATCAACTTTCCCAAAGTGAAAAATTCTCCATCTTTTTAGTCCATAGCCTTGCCCTACGCGATGATGGCCAACCAATTGAGGGCAACGGCGTTCAGCCAGTAGTTAATATTGCTGATCCCGATTGGGCACAGCAACTTTATCAATACCTCCATTACGACGCCCTCATCGAAGCAATAAAGAATCTCTTTACCTGACCTCCCAACTCCGCCCGTCACTAATAATCTCCACTTCTCCGTCAAGGTCCGTCCTTAACACCTTTATCCCCAACTCCTTTAACCGCCCCAAAACTTCCGGCGTGGGGTGGCCGTAGCGATTGGCGGCACCAACGGAAATAACCGCCAAAGCAGGTTTAATTTTCTCTAAAAACTCTTTCGAAGACGAATATTTACTGCCGTGATGGCCGACTTTTAGAACTTCAACCGGAACAGGAGCAATCTGCGCCTCTTCCTCGGCGCCAATATCGCCGGTCAAAAGCGCCTGGAACTTGCCAAAGCTAAGCTCGGTCACCAGCGCCGTCTGGTTGAAATTGCCGGTGTAACTGGATAAGCCCAATACCCGATAGCCTTCTGGTTTATGCCAAACGATCTCGTTGCCTAATTTTTCTTTGGGAAAAAGAACATTGAAGGCCAGACCGCTAATTCTGATCTTATCCCCTGCCTTAGGAGTGAAAACCGGCGTTTTTTTCTTAATGATTGTTTGCCGAAACTCTTCAAAAGCGCCGCTCTCCAAAACAAGCGAGTTGGCCACCAGTTGCTTAATCTGGTAGCTCTCGGCCACGGAAACCAGGCCTGTCAAATGATCCGGTTCGGGGTGGGTCAAAATCACTAACTCCAATTTTTTATCCCAAAAGGGCAGGTGTTTGGCCAAACAACCCAAAACCTTATTGTCCGGACCGCCGTCTATCAAAGCCTGGGTACTTCCTCGTACCACTAAAATCGCATCTCCCTGGCCAACATCGCAAAAAATAAGGTGGAGTTTTTGGTCGGGAAAAGAAAAAATCGCCAGCAAAATCACCGCCGCCAAAAGAACGAGAAAGCCGAAAAAGTAAATCAGTCTTATCTTCATAAGTTTTGTAAAAGCTCAATCACTTTGACAAAATAGAAAAGGAGGGGAAAAGAGAGAAGGGCCAATGCTCGGCCCAGGAAAGGCAGTAAAAGGCCAAAGGCGACCGCCAAAAAACCAAAAAGCATCAGGTAGGGAATCGTCCAAAAAACAGCTAAATTCGCCACTGGTGAGATAAGGGGATAAGTGCCGAAAGATAAAAAAATGATGGGAGTAGTAAGGGCTTGGGCCGCCAGTGTCGTTTTGAGACTGACGCGTATTTGGGCAGGAAGTTTTTCGGCCATTCCCCATTTTCGACCAGCCAGAAGAATTATTCCCGCTGTAGCCGCAAAAGAAAGCTGGAAACCAAGATCAAAGAGAGAGCGCGGCCAAAGCAATAATAAAATAAGACCGGCTAAAAGAAGGGCGACTAAACTCTCCTTCTCTCTCCCCAAACTTAAGCCGAAATAACCGATTGTCCCCATGATTCCCGCCCGCAAAACCGGCGCCTCGCCGCCTGCCAGTAATACATAAAACCATATCGCAGTAATGGTAAGTATATAAGAAAGTCTCCTATTAATTAAAAATGGTAAGAAAAACATCAGATGGCCGGCGAAAAAAGCAATATTTGCCCCGGAGGCAACCACAAGATGCATTGTCCCTGTCTTTTTAAGCGCTTGATAGAAGTCCTGGGGCAAAGAACTTTTTTCTCCCAAAACAATGCCGCCCAAGAGCGAGGCATAGGGTTCGGGCAGATTTTGTCGATAAATGTTGACCAGCTTCTCCCGAAAAGAAGTAATCGGGGAAATCCGGAAAGTCGGGGAAACCTCCTCTATCTTTGGCCATTCGAGGAGATACTCGGTAAGTAGCCAGTTTTGCTTTCCAATCTTAACTTGGCCGGTGACAACTAGTCTATCGCCCCAGTGATATTCGGGAAATCTGGATGTTCTTACCTTCACTCCCGCTAGCGCGAATTTCTGTAAATTACCCAAAACTTGCGTTTCGGCTGATAAGACGCCGGTAATCCTTACCTTTTGGCCGGCTTTCAGACCTTTTGGTAAGCTTGTCTCAAACCGCCAAAACCAAAGAAGAGAAACCGCCACAGCCACTAACCCAACCCTAAGATAATTAGCCCAATTAGTCAAATTAGTCGAATTTTAATAGACTGAGATTTTGTCTTTAATTGCTTTCCAGACATTGGCGTTGACAATTTTTCTGGTTTGCAGTTCCTCAATCGCTTGATACGGTCGGCCGGCGGTAATTTTCTGGGCGGTGGCCTGGCCAATCCCCCAAAGCGTATCCAGCTCAGCAATCGAAGCAGTGTTGATATTAATTAGGCTTTTGATATTTGAACTAGTAGTTTGCCCCACTCCTCCACCGATTTGGTGGATTCGAGGGGTCTCGCTTCGCTCGGGTACGTAGATTTTCGCCCCATCGATTAACTTCTGGGCGAGATTTAAATTCTTGGCCACCCAATCACGATCGGCTAAACCAGCCAACCCACCAGCCTTTATCAATAAATCGTTAATGCGACTTTCCGCCGGCAGCTCATAAACACCCGGCTGCATCACCGCGCCTTCGATATCGACAAAAATGGTCTTTTTCAATTCCTGTTCCGCGTTCTCTTCTGAAGAGATAATCTCAATTTTTTCCTCTGGCTGGTTTAGGCGCAGGATCCCCCAAAATCCAAGGCCGACCAAAACTAACCCGCTTAACGCCGCAAAAAACGCCCATTTATGGCTTTCCAAAAAATTTTCTAGATTAAACCTCCCCGCAATTTCTCGATTACCTAACTTAAGATCAATCTCCTCCATCGTAGTCTATTACGCTATCGTAATGAAGTCGATAATGACAGCCTCTTTCTTCTCTTGGCCAAAGAGCGGGCGGCCGAGTTGGCAATCTCCCCTACAATTGGCGAGAGTAAGTCGCCGCCAAAAACTCGGCTTCGCGACTCACCCGTCAGTTCCTCGGCCCTTTTTCTTTTGAGAGATAAAATTCTTTGGGCAACCTTAAGCAAAGATTCCCGATTTTCCTCAAGCCAATTGCTGATTTTGCTAATGGTTCCTTCGCTTACCCTTAAGCGGCTCTTAATCGAGGAATAATCATAGCCAGCAAGAAGCATGATAACCACCTGAAATCGCTTGGCAAACATTTTTCTTTCAGTGTGGCTTAAGAACTCATTAAAGAATCCTCGTGCCTCTTCTTTCGACTCCAAAGAAGCGACTGCAGACCAAAAGTCATCCAAAAATAGGGACATTTTTTCCGGGTCAACCCGAAGGCGGGAAATTTTCGTCATTTCCTGCTTACTATATTACGATAGCGTAATGAAGTCAAGGGGAAGTTTGCAATTTTTCTCCGCTTATGACAAAATTTTCTTGAAATGGCGACAAGTCTGCTTTTTCTTTTTCATTCATTTCTCTTGGGGCTGGCTGTTCTCTTAACCTTTTTCTGGGTCAACGATCCTTCATTGTCTCCCTATGATCTTCAGCTCGTTGCCGGCCTAGTGATTTCCTATTTCTTCTTCCGTTTGCTGAAAATTAAGTCCTCGGTTGCGCCCGAAGCCATTATTCTTACTGTTGTCATCCTGCTTCTCGTCTCCTCAACCGGCGGCTTAAACTCACCCGTCTTTTTCTTAACTTATTTTCTCCTCTTCGGCGTTTCTCTCTTTTTTGAGCCGGCGGTCACGCTAACCTTAACTTTATCCTTGGCGTTTTTTTTCGCCGACTCCCTCAATTCTTTAAATGCCGCAGTTCAGCTTGGTTCTTTTCTTTTCATTACTCCCCTTGCTCTCTTTTTCGGCCGGCAATATCTTAAGGTACTGCACCAAAAGGGGGAAATTCAGATTCTGGCCAGGCAAAAGGAAGAACTGGAGAAAAAACTGGAAACCGAAGAGGAAGACAGCCTGCTCTGGCTTTGTTTAAACCTGAAGGCTGGTCTAACCTCGATAATTGATAAAACTAGTAGTTTTGTCGCCGATATGCGTTTATCGCCCATTCATCGCGAATCGCTAAGAGAAATTCACGAAATAGCAAAGAGGCTTTTGCGCCAAAGCCAGAAGCTGAAAGAAAAGATTGATGAAACAAGCGATTAAGCTGCTGATTTGCCTAATTTGTCTAATTAGACTAATTGGCTTTGCCCCGCTTAGCGGGGCTGCCGATATGACCTCCCCTGCCTACCAAATTCAATTCCCCAATTTAAACATGATGGCGGGGCAAAAATCTTCAGAAAATTATAAACTCGGCGACACCGCCGGCCAAACCGGTTCCGGCCTTTATGCTTCAACCGGTTACAAGGTAAGAGCCGGGTTCTGGTACATAAAATCAATCATTCCCTTTTCTTTTGCCATTTCTTCAATGGCCGTTAATTTCGGCACGATTGCGGCCGGCACGCCCAGCACCCAGACCAATACCTTAACCGTCTCTGCTGGCGGCGCCGGCGGTTATCAGGTGACTAGCCAAGAAAATTACCCCTTGAAAATGGCAACCGGCACCACCATCCCCGATACCACTTGCGATAGCGGCACCTGTTCGGAAACGACCGCCGGCGTCTGGGTCAATAACACCACCTATGGCTTTGGCTACAATATGTCCGGCAACGACGTCCCGGCGGCCTTTATTGATTCCATTTATTACAAGCAGTTTGCCGACCGCTCCTTGGGCGAGTCGGCCCAAATAGTCATGTCCTCTATCAATGTCGGTAAATCGCGCCAGGCCACCGTCACCTACAAAGTGAATGTCTCTGGCGCTCAAGCCGCCGGAGTTTATCGGAATATGATTACTTTTATCGCGACACCCTCCTTCTGAAAGAAGGAACACAGAATAACACAGAATGACACAGAAATGAAAACGGAAACGCACGGAACCGCTTCCCAAACAAAGTTGTTATATCCGAAACTAAGTTACCAAATTCGGGGGGCTATTTTTACCGTTTATAAAACTCTCGGGCCGTACCATAAAGAAAGCATTTACGTCAAAGCCTTAGCGGCCGAATTTAAGGAAAGAGGTATTTCTTTTTGTCAGGAAGCTTCAATTAACATCATTTATCAAGGCAAAAAGGTTGGCGTGTATCGGCCAGACTTCTTAATTGATGATAAAATCATTATCGAGGCCAAGGCAGTTGAGTTCTTGCCCAGGAATGACGAGAGACAGCTTTCGTATTACCTCGGCGGAACATCTTATCGAGTAGGTTTCTTAGTAAATTTTGGCGCCAGAAACGGCGTTGATATTCGACGGAGGATCGTGGGCTATGACAAATAAGCGATGGGTGACCAGATTCTGTGCCGTTCTGTTTTTCTTCTGTGCATTTCCGTGGCCTAGCGAGGCGCGAGCCCAAACTTTCTCCTTGGGTATCTGGCCTCCCCTCTTGGAGGCAATGATCCAGCCGGGAAAAGCGATTACGCAGGTCTATAAAATTTCCAATTTTGGCGACGACATCATTCTCACTCCCAAAGTTATTCCTTTTCTTCCGTCGGGCGAGAAAGGCGAGCTAAGCTTTCCCGGCCTAAACATCGAAAGCCAAACTTCGTCTCCCTGGTTTTCCCTGCAAAATGCCGATTTAAGACTTGACCGGCCTCTTTTGGTCAAATCTGGCGAGATCAGAGAGCTCGTGCTCAAAATAAAAATTCCCGGGGAGGCCCGAGAAAATGACTATTATCACACCTTCCTCCTTACGACAGGCGGCGAGGAGCTTTTGAGAAAGGAGTTATCCCAAAATGCCAGCCAGAGCCGGGGGTATTTGGGAGCCAATATCCTCATCACGGTTTCCCGGGATGGGCAGCCGGTAAAGAAAGGAGAGATAGAAGAATTCGCCGTTAAGGCTCATAAATTTTCAATTTTAGATTCTTTTGAGCCCATAAAATTTAACTTAAAAGCCAAAAACTCGGGCAAGACTCTCTGGAAGCCATTTGGCAAAATTACCATTAATGATTCATTCGGCCATAAGGCGGAAACCGAGCTCCTGCCACAAAATGTCCTGGCCAACTCCAGCCGGCAGTTAACCATCGAGCCCTTCCCCTTAAATACTAAATTCTCTATTCTAAATACTCTCTTTAATCGTTTCCGCGCCCGCGTCGAATTTACCCTCGACGAAAAAGGACCGAGTCTCTGGGCCTCAACCGTCTTTTATGTCCTACCAATTAAAATTACTATTGCGTTCTTACTAATCATCCTCTTATTAGTAGCGATCAAAGCGGGACTCAAAGACAAAAAGAGCGCTCCTTCGCCATAAAACGCAAATTCTGTATTTGAACTACCCCCTTGATAATCTGGGAATAGAAGGTCAATACTTATAACTAACATTCATTAGATGACCAATCGTAAATTAAAAAGGCGCCTAGTCAGGATTGTTTTAGTACTTTTAACGGTCTCTTTGTTCCAGGGCTTTTTTCTGATCAAGCCTCTTAATACCGTGGAATCTCTAAGCAGCGTCAAGGACACTCTCTCTAACTCACGCCTCTCCTACTTTGCCCGTGTTTCGGGAACGATTGCGACGGGAGCTACCAGCATTACCATTAAGACTACCGACAGTCCCCCCGATGCCAATACCAGCCATCTTTTCCCGGGAGACACGGTTAAAATCGGTCCGGCCTCAAATACCACCCGCACGGTAGGCGCCATCTTAAATAGTACCAGCTTTGATATCACGAGCGGCCTGGCGACCGGGGTCGTTGTTACGGACCCGATCATCGCGACCCAGTCGGCCACTCATACCGTAAGCCTGACTAATGCGGGCGAATTAACGAACGGCGCGGTCCGCGTCTCTATTCCTTCAGCCTCATCTGGTTACAATGATGGTTTGCCTGACCAGACTGGCTTTGACATGGGGGCGGTGACTGCCTCGGATGTTACCTGTCCGACTGGTGGCGGGGTCACTTCCTGGGAATCAGCTACCGCGACGGCTGCCGCCAGCTTCAACACTTTTGAGTGCCGCTTCAATGGCACCCTTTCTGCTTCACAGGCCCTCACCTTTACTATTGGCGGCACCAATAAGTTAATTAATCCCGCTCCGGCCAGCGGCCACGTTCAAGGCACGGCCGACACCTACGGTACCAAAGTGGAACTTTTGGACTACACCACCGGCTATACCGTGGTAGAAACCGCGACGGTTAAGACCGCCATGATCGAGTCGGTGCTGGTAACCGTGACCGTACCCATGTCAATCACTTTCACGGTCGCCGGCTTGGGTCTCAGCTCATACTGCGGGCAAACAACCGATGTGACCACCACGTTTTCTTCCATCCCCTTTGGCTCGGTTTCTCTGACTACCTTCTACGAGGGCGCCCAACGACTCACTGTTTCTACCAATTCACCTACCGGCTATAGCGTAACTCTGGAGGAGGATAATCAGTTAGGTAAAGATGGGGGCACCACCACAGAAATTCCCGATACCAGCTGTGGCGCTTCAGCTTGTACCCATACTACCGCCGCAGAGTGGAACAGTACTGTCTATGACGGTTTAGGCTATTCTCTAGATGGGACCGATGCCGCCTTCCAGCATGATGATTCAGGTCGTTCTTTCAATGCCAAACAAATCGCCTGCACGTCGGCCGCCGGTACTTGCGGTACTCAAGATACCTCCCAAACGATCATGAGTAAAAACTCCCCTGTTAGCAGCGATATAGTCGATGTCTGTTTCCGCCTCAATGTTTCCGGCACCCAAACCGCCGGAGCTTATCGCAATAAAGTGATGTATATCGCAACGCCGCTGTTCTAAAATTCCAAATTCCAAATGACAAATTTCAAATCAATTTCAAATTTCACCCTCCGATTTGGAGGGCAAATTTCAAATTTGCTTATTCGCTTATTTGCTTATTCATTTGTGGCATTTACTTATTTGGTTATTTGTTTATTACCTGTAAGCGCCCAATCCAGTAGTACCCTCACTATTACTCCTCCTTTGCAAAGTCTCTCCGCCAAACCGGGAGAACAGGTCCGCGCCAATATAAGGGTGAGAAACGAATCGGCCGACCCGCTCCTTCTTGCGGCACAAGCGAGGGATTTTATCGTCGTTGATGTTAAAGGCACCCCAAAGATGGTCGAAGAGCAAACTGCCGGCCGCTGGAGTTTGGCCTCCTGGATTGTCGTTTCTCCCACTGACTTTGTACTGCAACCGAAAACCAGTCGCAATGTTGATGTCGTCATTATGGTGCCCGAAAATGCCCTTCCCGGCGGGCACTACGCCAGCGTGTATTTTGCGCCGCAGGTCGGACCCCTGGCCGGCGGGGCGGCAGGAACGGTGGCCAGCGGCTCGAGCATCGAGCCAAGACTGGGCGGGCTTATCTCTCTGCGGGTAGCCGGACCAGTCACCGAAGAGGCCTTCTTGCGCCGCCTGGAAATTCCCCGCTTCTCCGAGTATGGGCCGATCAAGATCACCACCGAAATTGAGAATATCGGTGAGGTGCACGTCCAGCCAAAAGGAAAAATCGAGATCAAAGATTTTTTGGGCAATGTCCTGCAAAGCTTTAACCTGGAAGAAAGAAATA
>VGLL01000002.1 GCA_016866735.1 Candidatus Shapirobacteria bacterium | reverse complement strand
GGTCTCTTGCGTCCTGGTTCTCCAAAACTGCCCTGGGCAAATCAATCAATCTCGGCTGGCGGAATTTACGGCAGGCGGGCCTCAATTTTCTTTTACAGGTAGGCAAAAGCGGCCTGGGCCAGGCAGTCAAAAAGGGACTCGTCTTCGTTGCAGAAAGATTAGCTCTTACAAAACTTGCCGCCACCATTGGTACTTTCTTAGGAGGGCCGGTTGGAACGGCCATCGGCGCCGTCGGCGGCTTCCTCCTTGACACCGCTAAGTCTTTGCTGAAAAAAGCTGTTAATTTCCTTCAGGGAAAGGGACTTTTTTCTTTTTTCGAAAAGGCCTTTTTTGGCCGGGGGCTCAAGGGACAATCCGGCTATCTTGTGGAAAGTTTAAACAAGGTCTTTGGTATCATCACCGGAATGGTCATCGTCCTTCTCCCCTTCCTCCTCTCTCTTATCGCTTTTGTTTTCATCGCGCTAACGGCTCTCCGCCTCTTCTTCTCAATCATTACCGCCGGAGCCTTTATTATCTCAAAAGTAAAAACCATCGCGGGAGGACCGGGGAAAACCCCCTTTGCCCTTCCCCTTAGGCCGGAAAGCCAGCTCTTTAAGTTGCTTTCTGCGGCAGCGGCCAGAAACTGCGTGCCTTTAAGCTATCTTTTAGCCACGGCCCAGATGGAAACCCAAAAGATTCTCCTTTTTTCCGACACCATTACTTACTATTATTCGAACAAAAACCCCGATGGCTCGCCTAGCCCCGCTCGCTGGTGGGAAAACGAAGGCTGCACCCTTTATCCCGCCAAGCCCGGCGCTTGCAGCCTGGGCTATTGCTACGACACCTGCGCGGCTATTTCGCCTAATCCCTGCCCGCAAACGACAGTCGTCGGCCCGATGCAGCTGGAACAAATTACCTGGGGAAATATCATGCCCGGACACGACTTAATGGAGAGGTGCCAGCTTGATCTGGCCATTGAAGCCGCCGCTAAAAAAATTAAAGCCGATAGCGGAACCAAACCAAATGAATGCGATTGGAGTAAAAGAGAAAAAGACGCAGAAGAAACCCTGGTTAGGAATACGGCTCGTGCGTACTGCGGTTCCTGCGGTACCAGCGAGTGCGGCGCCCGGCCTACTGCCAGTTGCCTTGAAGGGGCGCGTGGCTGTGGAGTAAACTATTGCGAAGCGATCTTAGCGCTTTATAAACAGTACGAAAAAGAGTTAGCCAAACTGACGCCAGCGCCATGAGAAACAAAAACTTTTTTATATTAATCGCCGGCCTTGCCTTTACGGCCGCGCTTCTTGTCGTCTGGTCCTTCCTGCCCCATCCGCCAAAAATTATTTCAGTTGACCCCCCTAATCAAGCGGTAGGAGTGGAATTAACCGCCAGAGTCTCTCTTGCCTTTGACAAAGCGATTTACCCCGACCAGGTTTATTTCGCCATTGAGCCGGAAACGCCCCTCCAAAAAAGTCAATCGAGTAAAAATGTGATTGCGCTTTACCCGGAAAGACCTTTTGTGCCAGGGCAAAAATACCGCCTTAAGGCCTGGTACCAAAACGAGCCGCCAATTTTTTGGGAATTTACGACCAAGGTTATCCCCAAGATTGAGGAAAGGCCATTTCCAATAGCCACGCCTTCGGCGACACAAAGTTCGGCCAAGGAGCGCGTTATTGCCAGCTTGCCCAGGCAAAGCGAAAACTACTACATTCAGTATCTGCCTGATGCCGACCAGTTCTTTATCCAAATTCTCAAAAACCCTTACGATCGCTACCAAAACGAGGCGGTTAGATGGCTGGCGAGCTTTGGCATTACTGATCCGGAAAAAGAACTGAACCTCCTTTTTACCTCCAGCCGCTGGGTGGCGCCGAGATAGACCGCCTCAAGACTGCAGCCTGACAGGCATAACAAGATGAAGAAGCGAATTATCCCCGACTAAGCGAAAAACCCCGGGATTTAAGGGTCCGGTCATTCCCAGGGAAACTTCCTGGCTAATAGTATTATTCAAAAAGTCAAGTAAAAAGCGAAAGTTGAAAGCAATCTCTTGGTCTTCACCCTCCTGTTTAATCGCGACGGTGCTTTCATTCTCGCCCACCTGGGGCGAATTAGCCGAAATTTTTAATTTTTGCTCTTCAATTTTTAATTTAACGATATTGGCTGACTCCCGGGCAAAGATAGAAGCAAGGCGAACCGCCCGCAAAAACTCCTCCCGGTCAAAGATGATCTTGGTAGTCTCTTCCTTGGGGATTATTTTTTCGTAGTCGGGAAATGATCCCTCGATCAGACGGCAAGAAAGCTCAATTTCGGGAAGAGCAAAGATCACTTGGTTTTCTTCCTGGGTAACGGCCACGCCCAAAATTCCTCCTTCTTTTTCCTCACTTTTCTCGCCCTTAAGCCGAACGGCCTCGCTTAAAACCCGCGCGGGAATAATCAAGTCGCCGGGCAGACCGGAATCAAGCGAGAAGTTTTTGACCGAAAGGCGGTAACCGTCGGTTCCCACCAGAGAAAAACCTTTTTCCTCCTTCTTCAGCAAAACTCCGGTCAAAACCGGCCTGCCCTCGTCCTGCCCGGCGCTAAAGGCCACTTCGGAAACTGCCTGAGAAAAAGCGGCCAGACTTAATTGCAAATCGGCTTTGGCGGGAAAAGCGGCAATCTTGGGAAACTCCGCCGCGGCAATGGTCGGAAAAGTGGCAAGCGTGCTGGCGGAAGCCACTCTTAAATTTGATTCAATTATTTCCAGATCAACCCGGTCGGCCGGAAGACAAGCCACGTATTCGGCTAAAGTTTTGGCCAAAACCGTAGTCTGCCCTTCCTTTTCGATTTTTGCCCCCAGCCAAAGGCTAATGCCCGCTTCGAGATTAGTGGTCGAAATCTTGAGCCTTCCCTTGTCAACCGCAAGAAGGCAGTTGGCCAAAACCGGCAGTTGAGGTCTCGTGCTAATAAAACGGAGAGCGGTGGTTAATCCTTGATTCAGATTTTCTTGGAGAACGGAAACTTTCACGGGCTTATTGTGCGCTAAAAAAGGTTTCGTGTCAACCCCTGATATTTATTAATAGCGTTAGTGTTAGCAATTGTTGAAAAGTGGATATCTTCTGTTTCCGGAGCATAAGAAAAAAGTGGAAAAAGGAGTAAAAATAGTCGAAAAACTGTGGATAGTTTTTGGCTTTTTGTGGAAAAGGCATCTCCTTTCTTTTCCACGGATTTTAGCTATAAATTCTCTCTCTGATTGCCAAAATATCTTTTCTTAGGTTTGCGTTGGTAGAAAATTGCCGACTGATCTTATCCACACCGTGGATGACGGTAGTATGGTCCCTGCGCCCCAATATTTCCGCAATTTCCAAAAGAGATATCTCCAACTCTTTCTTCAGAAAATACATCGCCACTTGTCTGGCAAGGGCAATTTCGGCGGTGCGGGAAGGACCCACGAGCTCGGAGCGCTTAAGATTGAAGAAACGGCCCACCGCAGCGACGATTCTTTTCGGGGCGATCCTCCTTTGTTTCCTGCCGTTTTTGACACCCAAGAAATTTTTGACCAGTTCAGTCTGGACCGGCTCGCCGGAAGCGCGGGCAATTATTTGGAAAAGGACACCTTCTAAGTCACGCGCGTTTGATTCGACCGTTTTGGCGATAAGCTGGATGGCCTCCTCCCCGATATTAATTTCCTTCTCCTGGCATTTTTGTTTGATAATGGCCACCCGCATCTCGTAGTCTGGCGGCTGGACATCAACGGTTAGTCCGCCGCGGAAGCGGGAAACCAACCTTTCTTCCAGCCCTGCCAGTTCTTCCGGCCGCCGGTCGCTGGTAAGAATGATTTGCCGGCCGGCCAGATAGAGAGTGTTGAAGGTATGGAAAAATTCTTCTTGGGAGTATTCCTTGCCGGCGATAAACTGGATATCATCGACAAGTAAAACGTCAACGGAACGATATTTTTTCTTAAAAGAGCCGGCCGTTTTATTGCGGAGGGCAGTGACCAGCTCGTTGGTGAAAGTTTCCGCGTTGGCGTAGAGGATCTTATAAGAGGGGAAGTTTTGCAGAATTTCTTGGCCGATTCCCTGAAGAAGATGGGTTTTGCCAACCCCCACCCCGCCCCAGATAAAGAAAGGATTGTAAGCATTGCCCGGGTCTTTAATAATTCCCAAAGCGGCGGCATGGGCGAAGTTATTGGAATTGCCGACGACAAAAGTCTTAAGGGTGTAGCGGGGGTTTAAGTTGGTATTGGGATCAAATTTCACCTTTTCTTCCGGCGGTTTTTCTTCTTCAAAAAGCGGGCCAAGCGCAGTTTGAACTTGCGCGGGCGACCTAAGAATAAAAACCAGGCTGTTTTTCTGCTTTGTCTGTCGGTCTAAGATGTCCTTGATTAACGAGTAATACCGCAGCTCGACCTGTTCCCGAAGATAAGCGTTGGGGCAGCCGATGGTGATGATATTATTTTCAAAAGAGACAAGGATAGTTTGGCTGAAAAAAGTTCTGAAAGTGGCCGCCGAGACGGTTATTTTGAGTTCCTCTAAAACATTTTTCCAAAGGTTATCGCTAGTCATGGAAGAAAGAGTTGGGGCAGCCGAAGCCAACTATAGCAAGTTATCCACAATTTGTAAAGAGGGGAAAATAGGTAGCTTTTTATTTACCAAAAAGGTAGAATTATTCTTAATGGCAAGAAGCGGTGATAAAAAAGGAGAGAGTGAGGGCGCAAAAGTTACGGTAAATAAGAAAAACGAAGTGGTTTCATGGAGACATCCCGGAGGAAAATTTTTACGCTTAGGCCCAGAAAGCTGCAGCGATAGCGAGCTTTTAGCAATTCTTATCGGTGCTGGCGTACCGGGTAAAAGCGCGGAGCAAATCGCCAATGAAATATTAACTACCTATCAATCTTACCGGGGATTAGCTAACCAACCATTTGAAAAGTTGGCTAAAATTAAAGGATTAAAAGAAATCAAGATTGTAAGGCTGGCCGCGGCTTTTGAAATTGCCCGGCGAATTGTAAAGGAGGTTTTAAAACAACATGAGCAAATTTCCCGGTCCTTTTGAAATAGCCGATTCTCATACAGAGTGGAGCGTGGCCGCTTTCGTCATGGAGAATCTGGTAAATACCGCTATTAAAGAAAAGCATTATGATCTTGGGCCAGCGAGAGTGGAAAAGATAGGCATAGATAGAAAAAGGCCTGATGGCGTTATCTATGTTGATCCTTTAGGCACAAGAACTTTAATTAACATCGAATTTAAGCAACCGTTTTTTGACCCCTTCGATTTTGCCAATCTTAAAGAACCGGCCAGGGAAAAAGCGGTTGCCCGCAAGGCCCCCTATTTCGCCACCTGCAATTTCCGCGAATTAGTTGTTTTCAGAACAGAAAATGTTAATAAAAACCTGCCGGAAGAACGGCAGATTGTGGGTAAATACCATTTATCAGAGATTTATGATCTTAATTTAGTTGAGGAATATGGCGTTCAGATCAGCTTTAAAAAAGCGCTCGAGAAATTTCTGGAGGAGTTAATTGGCGATTTTACCGGTAAAAAACTGCTTCCCCCTCTTCCGCTTGACGAATTATTGATTTACCGACTGCATGAAAAAATAAAAATCTTAAGCCGCTATTATCAGGATTTAATCAAGCAGGAATCGCAAAAACCGGCCTTCGCGAAAAAACTGGCCCGCTGGTTTGTTGACCAAAACTGGAATTTCACCTATCAAGAAGAAGACTATGAAAGGGCGGCAAGGCAAACTGCCTATCTTTTGGTAAATAAAATTCTCTTTTATGATGTTTTAAGGTCAAAAAGACCGGCTGTTGACAAGTTAGCCGTCCCTGAAGGCCTGACTCACGGCGGGATTCTCAAACACCTTTTGCAGGGGTATTTTGAGCAAGTCCTGAAAAACATTGATTATGAAACAATTTATTCGGCTGATTTTATCGACGAGCTGGCATTTCCAGACAGCAAAGAAGTTGTTTATCAGATTAAAGATTTAATCGAGGCGCTTGATCGCTATAATTTCTTAACCATTGGTTTTGAAATAATCGGCCGGATTTTTGAAAAGCTAATTCCGCTTGAGGAAAGACGCACTTTAGGCCAATATTTTACTAACCCTGATGTGGCAGATATCATTTTGAAATTTGCCCTAAGGGGCGAACAAGATAAAGTTTTCGACCCCGCTTGCGGCGCCGGCACATTTTTGGTAAGAGCCTACCAGCATAAAAAGATGATGAATCGGATGTTAGCCCACGAAGAGATTTTAAAGACTCTTTGGGGAAATGACATTGCCAAGTTTCCTGCTCATTTAACCACCATTAACCTAGCGATTAACGATCTGTCGGTCGAGAAAAATTATCCTCGGGTGGTGCAGAAAGATTTTTTTGCATGGCTTGGGAATCATCAGGCAGTGGTGGAATTGCCTGAGTCGTCCAGAAAAGTATTTTTGCAAGTCTTGTCAGACGAAGAGAAAGAGCAAGTGGTCCCCCGCTATTTTGATTGCCTCGTCGGTAATCCCCCTTACACTAGACAGGAAGATATTAGCGATATTTCTGGAGAAAGCCAGTCTTATAAAGAAAATCTGATAAGCGTAGCCTTGAGGGATCTCAACGGCGCGTCAATCGCAGACATCAGCGCCAGAGCTGGTTTATACACTTACTTTTTCATTCACGGCACTAAATTTTTGCAAAACGGCGGGCGTTTTGGTTTCATCGTTTCTAATTCTTGGCTGGATGTTGATTACGGCAAAGGCCTGCAGGAGTTTTTTCTGGAGAATTATAAAATTATAGCGATTATTGAATCTAAGATTGAACGGTGGTTTGAGGCCGCAGACATTAACACCTGCATAGTTTTGTTAGAGAAAGCAAGTGGGGACACCTTAAGGAAAGAAAGAGATGAGAATTTAGCGAGATTTGTTTATCTCAAAAAACCGCTGCGCCACTTTATTCCGTCCGTAACTGACATTTGGGAAGCGCAAGCGGAAAGATTAGCGGCAGTTGATAATCTCTTAAAAACAATTTGCGCTCATCGCGAATTTTATGAAAATGACGATTTAAGAATCTTCCCCAAGAGTCAAAAAGAGCTTTGGGAAGAAGGATTTAATAAAGAAACCCAAAAATATGAAGGGGCGAAGTGGGGCAAATATCTAAGAGCGCCAAGTATCTTTTTTAAGATTTTAGAGAAAGCCAAAGATAAATTAGTGCCGTTAAAAGAGGTTGCCGAAGTACGGCGAGGTTTTACTACCGGCGCCAACGAGTTCTTTTACCTAACCGAAGAAGAAATTAAAAGGCGGGGCATCGAAAAGGAATTCTGGATGCACCAAGATGAAAAGGGAAATTGGCTGCCAAATTATGTCATTAAAAGCCCAAAAGAGTGCCAATCAATTATTGTTAATCCCAGGGACTTAAAATATCGTATTTTAATGATTCATAAGGATAGAGAAGAACTAAAAGGAACGAATGTTTTGCAGTACATCCAGGACGGCGAACGCCGCGGCTTTCACGAAAGAGAAACTTGTGTCCCAAGAGAGAAGTGGTATGAACTAACAGAGATAAATGACCCCATTTTGTCGAAGCGGTTTGTAGACACTACTCTTGGTTACTTCTTTAATGAAAAAGGAGTTCTTGTAGGTGACACATTTTTTACTATTAGTGCAAGACAAAAAGATGATAACCTCTTGCTATTAGCAGTCTTAAATTCAACGCTTGGTTCTCTTCTGACAGAAATTTATGGCAGAACTTTAATGGGCGAAGGTGTTTTGTTAATTTATGGCCCAGAAATTAAACCATTACCAGTATTAAATCCAAAACTAATCGACACTACAAAAGTGGCATTAATTAAATCAGCGATGCCGACAGTAGTTGGGAGCATCTTTGTTGAACTGAGAGCAAAATCCACGCAAGATGTGTCGCTTAAGAAAATTAATAATGACCGTAGAAAATTTGACCAGATTATCATGGGAGATATTTTACGGCTGACGGAAGAGGAGCAACTGGAGGTTTACCGGGCGGTGGTTGATCTGGTTAAATCGCGAATCGAGAGGGCGAAAAGTGTGGAGAAAAAGAAAGTTACCAAGAACGGTTTTAAACTCGATTTAATGGTGGAGACGATCTTAAAAAAAGCCGATACCCGCGGGCTAGGAGTTTTCTATAAAAGGCACATTTTACCCAAAAAGCTAGTTAAAAAAGTTAAATTGCCTAAGCTGGCGGGGCCGGTGAAATTAGAGAAAACGCTTCTTGATTATCGTTTAAGTTCGGGGAGAGAATCGGTAGATTGTTCGACCGAAGAGGAAGGAAAATATTTGAAAGTCTTTTTAGAAGCTGGTTGGGATGAAGTTTTCCTGCCAGAGGATAGCGAGTATTTAAAGCAAATTTTACCCAAACTGGAGAAGATAGCTTCAAAAATGAGCAAGGCGCTAAACTATTACACCGATTCTATTTTGGACCCTCGTCTTAAAGAACAGATTTCTCGCCTTGTTTGGCAAAAAGCCTCTACAATTTAATCCGGGAAATTGCTTTTTCCCAATTCGGGTGCTAAGATTAAAATTAGAAATGCCCAAACAGACTTATCAGCCAAGAAAACGAAAAAGAAAAGCTGCTCATGGCTTTCGGGCGAGGTGCAAGACTTTGGCGGGAAGAAGAGTGCTTAAGAGAAGAAGATTAAAAGGCAGAAAGAAATTGGCTGTATAAATTTCTTGAATTTTATCCGTGCTCTCCGAACAATATCGTTTTCCCCTCTCTTTAGAATTTAGCCGCATTAAAAAGGAAGGCAAGTTAACTAACGGCCCATCCTTTGGCGTTTTAACAAGGGAGCGGAAAGACCAGTCATTTTCCCGTTTCGGTTTCGTCGTCTCAACCAGGGTTGATAAGCGCGCGGTAGTCAGACACCGGCTGAAACGGTTGTTGGCGGAAGTCGTCCGTTTAAATCTGGCCAAGATTAAGCCCGGAATTGATTCTGTCTTTTTAGTGAAGAAAACGATGATTGGACTGGAATTTAAGCAAGTAGAGGGAGAGGTTTTACAAACCCTCGGGCAAAACGGATTTCTAATTTGATCCTGATGAAAAAGACAGCGCTTCTTCTAATTCGGTTTTACCAAAAGCATCTTTCTTTTGACTCCGGCTTATTTAAGGCGCTTTTTTTGACGGATAAGGTCTGTCGTTTTCGGCCGACTTGTTCGGAATATACCTACCAGGCGATTGAAAAATATGGTATACTGCGAGGAAGTCTTCTGGGTCTTAGGAGAATCATCAGGTGCCATCCCTGGAATAAGGGGGGAGAAGACCCATTAAGATAAATTCGAAGCACGAAGCATGAAGCACGAAACTCGGAGATTATTAGAAGTGAGAGATAAGGTGTAAGTTTAAAGAAGTGAGTTAAGAGAACGAGTTGTAAGGTATAAGTTAGACTTATAACTTCCAACTTAAAACTTGACTCACCTCTTAGCCTAAAACCTAACTTCTCGCCTCAGAGTTTATAGAATTTCGTCCTCCGAGTCGGAGGATCGAATTTCGAATTTTTAACTCTATGTCTGAAATTTGGCATTTAGCGCTCTATCAACCCTTAGTAAACGGCCTGATTCTTTTTTACAAGATTCTTTTTTCGAATCTTGGCCTGGCCATTATTGCTCTCACTTTAGTCATCAGGGCCCTGATGGTTCCTTTGACTGCGCCGTCATTAAAAGCAGCCAAGAAAATGCAGGAACTGGCGCCGGAACTGGAGAAACTGAAGAAGAAGCACGAGCATGATAAGCAAGCCCTTGCCCGGGCCCAGCTCGAGCTTTATCAAAGGCACGGCGCCAATCCGGCGGCCGGGTGCTTACCGCAAATCATCCAGTTTATCGTTTTAATTGCCCTCTATCAGGCGTTTTCGCAAGTTCTGCGCCCGGACGGCGTGGAGGTGGTTAAAAAACTAAATGAGGTTCTCTACCCTATTTTGCAACTGCCAGAAACGTTGGGAATAAATCTAAAATTTCTCTATTTAGATCTGGGCCGGCCGGATCTTATCCATTTGCCCGGACTGCCTCCCCTGCCGGGGCCATTCTTAGTCGGTGCGGCGCTGGTTCAGTTTCTCTCCTCTAAAATGATGAGTCCGGTGGTAAAAAAACAAGAAGCGGAGGCGAAAAAGACGCCCCAAAAGGAAGATGATATGGCGACAATGATGCAAAAACAAATGCTCTATATGTTTCCTCTGATGACTCTTTTTATCGGTTTCAGCTTTCCTTCCGGCCTAGTTCTTTATTGGCTGGTTTTCTCCGTTTTTCAGCTTGGCCAGCAGTATTTCCTAAATCATTCTTTAAGTTTTTCGGCTATAATTAGTAGAGGGAGAAAATGAAAGCCAGCTCCGAAAAAATTGAGGTTGTTAAACAGGTAACGGAAGAGCTCATTAAGCACTTGGGCTTTGAGGCGGAAATCTCCGTAGAGGAAGACAAGGAGAATCAAGCGGTAAGAGTCCAGCTAGAAAGCCCTGACGCGGCCCTTTTGATTGGTTTCCACGGCGAGGCGCTGGGCGCCCTCCAATTGATCTTAAACTTAATTATCTACCGGAAACTGGGCGAGTGGATAAGGGTGGTAGTTAACGTGGGCGACTGGCGGGAGAAGCGGGAGGCAAGCCTTCGCGACCTTGCCCTAAGCGCGGCCCAGAAAGTTAAATTTTCGGGCCAACCGGCGGTTTTGTCTTCGCTTTCGCCGGCCGACCGGCGGGTGATTCATCTGGTCCTGGCCGACCACGAAGACGTGGAAACTGTCTCCGAGGGGGAGGGCGAAGAAAGAAGATTAGTGGTGAAACCAAGGCCAAAGTAGCATGGATCTTTCGCAAAGAGTTGCTTTTAACACTTTTTCCCAACTTCTTGCTCGCCTGGTTGTTATCTTCCTGACGATTCTTACCACCGGAATTTTGACGCGGGTTTTGGGACCCACCGGCTACGGCCATTATGTTTTCATAACGACAGCGATTCTTTTTTTTGCTTCGATAGCCGATTGGGGAACAGCGATTATTACCGTGCGCGAAGCAGTCAAAGACGAGAAAGTCCTTCCGAGAATCTTTGGCAGTATGGTTTTGGTGCGCCTGGGAACGGCTCTCTTGGCCCTTTTAGTTTTAGTGGCGGCGATTTTTGTTTTAGCCAGTTTCCGCTTGATTATGGCGGCGGCGTTAATCGCTTCACTGACCCTACTTTTTCTTTCGCTAAAGACTTCGTTCCAAATGATTTTCCAAAGCAAGCTTCGTTTAGAAATAGGGGCGGCCATCGAAGTGCTTGGCTCTCTTTTTTTCCTGCTTCTCGTTCTTCTTTTCTTTGGCCTCGGTCGGTTAGGGGAGGTGCGGGCGGCGACCGAGCTAGTCATGTTTTCCTGGGTCGCGAGCACCTTAATCTGCGCCGCTTGCGGTTTTCTTATAAGCCGAAGGCTGGTTAGGATTGATTTTACTCTCGATCTAAAAATCGCCAAGAGGATTTTAACGGAGGCCTTGCCCATGGGCGGGCTTTTGGTCGTCTTTTCGCTCTATAATCGGCTGGACATTTTTGTCCTAAACCATTTTTGGGGAGCGGCGCCGGTAGGAATTTATGGTTTAGCTTATAAAATCCATGATAATCTTGTTTTACCGGCCGCTTTTTTACTGAATAGTTTTTTTCCCTTGTTCGCCAGATCCCAAAAAGACCTGAAATCTTTCTACCCCCGGGTTTTTGCGCTTTTGACCCTAATGATTATTCCTCTGGCAATTTTTGTTTTTTTGGCCGCGCCCCTTATTGTCTCTATTCTCGCCGGCCAGCAATTCCTGCCTTCGGTTTTGGCCCTCCGGGTTCTGCTTTTGGCGACGGCGATTGCCTTTTTTAATCACCTAACCGGTTACACCCTGGTGGCTATCGGCCAGCAGCGATTTTCCTTGCTGGTAGCCCTCTTTGCCTTAATCTTTAATCTGGCTGCCAATATTATTTTTGTGCCGCGCTACTCGTATCTGGCGGCAGCGGTGATTACTATCTTTACCGAGGGCCTCGTTTTTCTCTGCGGTAGCCTCTTTTTGGCTAAAAAGATGGGACTATTCCCCCTGCTTTCTGCTTTTCCGGAGACCATTTCTAAAATAGTCAGGGAAAGGAGGTTTTTTTGAAACTGCCTTTTAGGCTAAAGAATTTTTTGGCTGGTGTTGTTTTGGGCTTTTTGGTGCTTTCTTTTTTTGGCCTTTTTAATGTTTTGGCGGCAAGAGCAAGAATTCCCGCCAAAACTTTTGTCTGGGGCCAGGACTTGAGCGGCAGGAGGGAAAAGGAGTTAGAGGAGTTTTTAGTCAGCCAGGAGGAAAGACTGGCCGGAGTGAAGTTTGCTTTTGTTTTTTCCTCCGGCGGAGAGGACCTCGCTTGGGAAATTAGCGGAAAAGACCTCTCGCTTAAGATGGCTGAATTATCAAAGAAGGAAGTGAGGGGAATTACCCGGGGAGTCAGCTTGTGGCAGAAATTATTCTTCCCCAAGGAGAGAATAATTGTCCCCCGCCTCGTTTTTGCGGAAGACAAACTGGAGAGTTTGTTAGCGGCAATCGGGGGCCAGATTAGCATTTCTCCCAAAGATGCCCTTTTTGTCTTTGAAGACAAAAAAGTGAAAAACTTTCAGCCCTCGGAGAACGGCCGGGCCTTCTTAAAGGAGAAGGCTAAGCAGGATTTTTTGGGTATTATCAATTCGCTGGGCGCAGGCGGCGATCTTGAGGGGGAAAAGTTATTAACGGTTTCTACCCAGGAAGCTTTTCCCAAAGTAAAAACCGAAGATTCGAACCGGCTGGGAATAAAAGAGTTCTTGGCCAAAGGCGAGTCATATTTTTTAGATTCTATCCCCGGCCGCGTCCATAATATCCTTCTTGCCTCGCTTATTCTCCATGGCCAGGTGGCGGCGCCTGGAGAAACTTTTTCTTTCAACGAGCGGATCGGGAAAGTATCCCGAGAGGCTGGCTACCGGCAAGCCTATGTCATCAAAGAAGGAAAAACAGTCTTAGACGACGGCGGAGGGGTTTGCCAGGTTTCCTCGACCCTTTTTCGGGCAGCCCTGGCGGCAGGCGTGCCTATAGTTGAGCGCCGAGCGCATAGCTATCGTGTCTCTTTTTACGAGCAGGGTGGTTTTTTGCCCGGAATTGACGCCACCGTCTTTCCTCCCTGGGCCGACTTTAAATTTAAAAATGATACGCCGGCCTATATTTTGATTCAAACTCAGGTTGACCAGGAGAAGAAAAAGTTGGCGATCGAGCTCTACGGGACAAGCGATGGCCGCCAGGTTGAAATGACCCAGCCGAAGATTTGGGACCAAAAGCCGCCGCCAGAGCCAGTTTACCAGGACGATCCGGCCCTGCCCATAGGAGTAACAAAGCAGATTGACAAACCCCATTGGGGCGCAAAGACCGTTTTTGAAAGAGAAGTGATACGTAACGGAGAGAGTTTGATCAAAGAATCGTTTTATTCGCATTTTATCCCGTGGGCGGCCGTATTCCTGCGGGGAACCGGGCCGACCGCAAGATGAAAAAAATTATCGTTTATACTGATGGCGGGGCGAGGGGAAATCCGGGACCGGCGGCAGCCGGGGTCGTAGTTACCGACGAACAAGGCAAAATTTTAGCCAGGTTTGGCAAGTCTTTGGGCAGGGCCACTAATAATGTCGCCGAATACGAGGCCGTGATCGCCGGGCTGGAATGGATAAAAGAAAATTATCAAATTACCCAATTAGCAGATTATCAAATTAAATTTTTTCTCGATGCGAAATTGGTGGTTAACCAGCTCAACGGTTTTTTTAAGGTTAAAGATGCGAATTTGAGAAATTTAATCGTTAAGGTCAGACAGCGAGAGCAAGCGATCGGCGGCAATATCTATTATCATCTTGTCAGCCGCGAGGAAAACACCCTCGCCGACGCGGAAGTCAATAAGGTCCTTGACGGACAAGGACAGGTTTAATTTTTCCCTACTAATCCTTGAAGAACGATGCCAGAAGCGGTTAGAATAGTTCTTAATGGCGAAAGTTTTAGAGTCGGTTGTGAGCGAGGCCTCGCCTTTGGCGATTGTCTATCCGGGCAGTTCCTTTTTGGCCCCCTATTTTATTAAGGAACTTTTGCGGCTTGGTTGTCAGGCTTTAACCTTTGAGGAATGGCAGAAAAATCCGGGCGCCTCTCCGGCTTATATTTTTGAGCTAGACAGCTTGGGCGAGCTTTTAGGGCTGGCCAAAAAAAACCGGGCGAAATATCTGGCCATCATTTGGGACGGAAAAGAAGCTATTTTGGAAAAGGCGGAAAGGCAGGGCGTGGATGGCCGAGGCGTCTCCGGCAGAGATATTTATGGCCCGGGAATGGATCTTTTGGCGAAAGGTCCGCTTGCGGAAATGCTTTACCAGGCTCTTTTTAAAGGGGCCATAAGGGTTGCCGGCCAGGGCTCGTTGCCTCTCTATCCTCTTTTTGCCCAAGACTTTGCCGCCGGCGCCTGCCGGGCGATGATTGAGCCGGGCACAACAGGAAAGGCTTTTTCTTTCTTCGGCCAACCGATCGCCACCATCGCCTTGGCGCACCTGATTAAGGAAAAAGCGAAGAAAGAAATCGAGATAGAATTTGTTAGCGGCGAGGCCTCCGCTGTAGAGGAGCCAGACCCAGAGGAGCAACTTTGGCTAAAAAAAGAACTTTCTTGGCAGCCAACGGCTAATCTGGAGGAGCGATTAACCGAGACAGGCCGCTGGCTGGAAGAAAATGTTCAGGGCTTGAGAGAGGAACCTGAAGAGAAGCCCGAAGAAAAGCCAAAAGCCATCGAGTCTTACCAACCGCCCCCACCCAGGGTTTTTTCCCCTCCCCCGCCCCCCCCGCCGCTGCCCCTTACCTCAATTATTGAGGAAAGCTTTGCCCCGGCCACCACTCCTGAACCATCCTTGCCGAAAGCCGATCTTAGAAAATTGGCCAGACGCTTCTTGGTTTTTTTCCTCTTTTTCTTTTTTGTGTTTAGCCTGTTGCTGCTGGCCCCCTTGGGCATGAGCGGCGTCAATGCCTACCGCGGTTTTTCCCTTCTCAAATCAGTCGAGAGCGATCTTAGGCTGGCTAAGTTTGCCTTAATTGAAAAGAAAACCGGGGAAGCGAGCCGGTATTTTTCCGAATCGAAAAAATGGGCGTCCTTTTCCCAACCAGTTTTTGAAACTCTCGGTTTTGGCAACGAGCTCTATCTTTTTGACGACTTTCTTTCGTTAGGTAATCATCTTGCCGGGTCGGTTAAATATGCCAGTCGGGCCGGGAAAGAAGCGGCCGATGCCGTCAGGCTTATTTTGGACTCGGAAAAAGTAGAGATTGGGCCACTTTGGGAAAGGGAAAGCGCCCTCCTCGATAAGGCCCTGGTGGAAGCCGGCCTGGCGGAGACGCTGGTCTCCAAAGAACGATTGCCCAAGAAGTTTCTCTTCCTGGACTTGGAGGAGTCCCTTGGGCAAATTGCCGATCTTTTGCCCAAGGCAAGGGCGCTTCTGGCTATGGCGAAGGAAAGCGGGCCGATACTGACTTCGGTCTTTGAGGGGCGAAAAACCTACCTGGTTCTTTTGCAAAATAATATGGAACTTCGCCCTACCGGCGGCTTTATCGGTTCCTTTGGCTTGGCTAGTTTTGATCAGGGGAGATTTCTGGACTTTGGGGTCTCGGACGTTTACGTTGCCGATGGCCAGCTCAAGGGCCACGTCGAGCCGCCGGAGAAATTAAAGGAGTATTTGGGGGAGGCCGGCTGGTACCTGCGCGACGCGAACTGGGATCCGGATTTCCCCACTTCTAGCCGCAGAGTGGCCTGGTTTTTGGAGAAGGAAATGGGTCGGACAGTCAACGGCGTGATCGGCATTAATCTGAATTTTGCTAAGGAAGTTCTCCGCGGTCTCGGCCCGGTTTATCTGCCTGATTACCAGGAGAAAATTGATGAGGCTAATCTCTTCGAGCGGGCGGAGTACCGTTCGGAGATCGGCACCTTTCCTGGTTCAACCCAAAAGTCGGATTTTCTGGGAAGCCTTGCCAGCGCTCTTTTCGAAAAGCTTAGGACGGGCAGCGAGAAGGAGCTTTTTGCCGTTGCCAAAGGGGCTTACAAAGCCCTGGAAGCCGGCGATTTTCTCGTCTATCTCGACGACCCAACCGTCATGGAGAAAATAGCGAAATTTGGCTGGTCGGGCGAAATAAGGAGTTCCAGTTGCCAGCATCCGGCCGGATCAACCGTTAAGTGCCTAAGCGATTATTTAATGTTAGTCGAGGCCAATTTAGGCGTAAATAAGGCCAATTATTTTTTGCGACGGCGAATTGACCAGAAAATTGGGATTGCCGGTGATGGCAGTATAGAACATCGCTTGAAAATCGATTACCAAAATACAGCCGAGACCAACGCCTGGCCGGCCGGAAAATATAAAAATTACTTGCGGGCCTATGTTCCCCAGAATAGCCGCTTGGTTACTTGTCAGATTGATGGCGTTTTATGTCAGGTTGATGAAAGCAGCGAACACGAGCGCAAAATTTTTGGGTTGCTAGTGGAAGTGCCCATTGGCGAGAAGAAAACAGTGGAAATCTCCTATGAATTGCCGGAGAAATTTCCTCAAGAAGATCGGGCCAGTTTCGCCTTTACATTCCAGCGGCAATCTGGGACGGCCGAGACACCCAACACTGTGCTTATTTCTTTCCCGCAGACCATAAAACCGCTTCTAATTTCGCCAGCCGGTGTCTATTCGCCGGGATCATTGCTCTTCGCCGACTTAGTAGAGAAATCCCGCACCTATCGCGCCGAATTTGTCCGCCAGGATTGACAAATTTTCTGTAATCCATTAAGATTAACCCCATGGAAAAAAGAAAACTTAAAGTCGAAAAAAGAAAAATCTTGGGCAGACAGGTGAGAAAACTGCGGCGGGAGGGCGTCATCCCCGCCAATATTTATGGAAAAGCAATTAAGTCGCTGGCTGTTGCGGTTAAGGAAAAGGAGCTTAGGGACGTTTACAAAGAAGTTGGAGAAACAGGGGTTATTGAACTTGAGGTGGAAGGGGAAAAGGAAAATAAGCCCGTATTGATTCACAATCTTCAAGTTCATCCCGTGAGCGGCCAGTCCCTGCACGTCGATTTCCACCAGGTAGTCTTAACCGAAAAAACAACCGTTACGATCCCCGTCGAGTTAACAGGAGAATCTCCGGCAGTTGCCCAGAAACTGGGGATCCTAGTACAGCCAATTTCGGAAATCGAGGTTGAGGCTTTGCCGGGAGATCTTCCGGAAAAGTTTACGGTTGATATTTCGGGTTTGGCTAATGTTGGTGATGCGGTCTTGGTCAAGGATATACCGGCCGACCGGAAGAAGCTTGCACTGAAAGCTGGCGAGGATCAAGTGGTGGCCAAGGTTGAGCCGCTGGCCAAAGAAGAAGTGGTGACTCCTCCGCCGGCGGCAACAGGAGTGGCCTCGGCAGCCGAGGGAGCAGAAGCCGCGCCCGCCGAAAAAGGCGAGGCTGCGCCCTCCGAATCGGAGGGCGAGGCAGCACCGCCGGAGGCAGAAGCTAAGGAAGAGGCAGCAAAAGAAGAACCGCCGGCCACCTAGTTTTTTGTAAACCCCTCGAGGTCTTTTGTCCCGGTAAAGTTTGGGTCAATTGTCCTCGCGTTTTCCAGAGCCGCTTTGGCCTCATCAGTCTTCCCCAGTTTGAGATTATAAAGAGCGAGTCTTAACCACCCATCGCGGTAATCTGGTTTATCCTCGAGAATTTTTTGCCACTGTGCAATTAAGTTTTTTAAGTCAGCCGGATTATTTTCTTCTTTGTATTGCCAAAGCGCCGCCGCCCTTGAGGCCGTTTCCTCGCTTGCCCTGCTTTGCAGAATCGTTTCCAGTTCTCCTTGGGCCTTCTGAAATTGGTTATTTTTGAGAAACTCTTCGGCTAGAATCAAGTGGGCTTCAAGATCGGTCGGGTCTTTGGCCACCGTCTCTTTTGCTTGCTCAAACCTGCTTTTAGGAATCGAAAAGATGGCTAGCTGGAAACCAAAAAAAAGAATTAAAATGATAAGAAGGAGAAGACGAACGCGCATCAAGAAATAAATTTTAGCGCTTTTTTGCTAAAATAGAAAGAAGGTTGGAGATTCCGAAGCTCTCAATCATTATTACGGCCAGGCGGGAGAAGCAAACGATTCGCAGGGCGATCGAGGCATTTTTGAGCCAGATGATGTCCCTCAAATACGAACTTCTGGTGGTTTCCCCCGACCAAGGGACGCTGAAAATGGCACGGCAATATGGCAAAGATAGCCATGTTAAAGCCGTTGAAGATGCCGACCGGGGTAAGCCGTCCGCCCTTAACCAGGCTTTCAAATTAGCCAGAGGGGTAATTGTAATCTTAAGCGACGGCGATGTCTTTATCGAGCAGAACGCCATCGGAGAGCTTTTAGAGTTATTAAAGGACGAGAAGGTTGGAATTGTCAGCGGCCGGCCGGTCTCTCTTAACAGTAAAAATACGATTCTTGGCTATTGGTCGCATCTTTTGACCGATGTGGCCGATAAGATAAGGAAGGAGCGAGCCGATAGGGGCAAGTTTATTGACTGCTCTGGCTATCTTTTGGCGCTGCGAAGGAAACTTGTCGACCGCGTTCCTCCAAGAGCACTTGCCGAAGACGCCTTAATTTCGCAGCTTGTTTGGCAAAGAGGCTTTTTGACCGCTTATGCGCCTGAGGCAAAGGTTTTTGTTAAATACCCGACCCATTACCGGGATTGGCTAAGGCAGAAGATTAGAAGCGCTGGCGGCACCCAGCAGGTCTTTTGGAAAGATGTGCCCAAAATGCGGTCTTTTAACCAGGAGGTACGGAATATCTGGCGCGTTTTTTCTTATCCTAAAACAGCGAAAGAATTCTTTTGGACGATACTTCTTCTTTTGGCCAGAATAGATCTCTGGCTAAGGATTTTGCTAAGAGTAAAAATTCAGAAAGAGTCCCGCCGGAAACTTTGGGTCCGTGTCGAAAGCACGAAATAAATTTTTCAAAAGGAACCGTGCCTATTGGCTTTCAAAATTAGCAATTCTTCCCCGTCGACTCTATTACGCTATCGTAATAGAGTAAGAGATATTTGCGTTATTCAAATAGATGGCGACAAGATTTTGTATAAAATCCTTGACAAAATATGTTACTATCTGTTAGACTGTCGGCATGAACAACGCGACCTTGAGCATTATTCCTATCTCTAAGGCCCGTGCCCAACTGGGCAATTTAGCCGAGAAGACGCGGGGCGAAAATTACGTCGTCTTAACCAGGGGCGGAGAACCAAAGGTTGTCTTGGTTGACTTTAACTATTTAATCAATTTGCAAAAAGCAGTTCAGGCTATCTACCAGAAAACTTATCTTGATCCAAAATTGCTTCCGTATACGCGGGAGTTTAGCGATTCTGAAATTGCCGAATGGCTCAAAGAAGACCAGCTCTAAAACCCGCCACTACTGTTTTCTTGGACTCAAGCGTTTTATTCACGGCAGTTAATTCTCCGATTGGCGGCTCGGCCAAACTTTTTACCCTGTCCAAGATTAAGCTGGTAACTTCGCCCCTGGTTTTGGCCGAAGTTGAAAGAAACGTGCGAAAGAAACTGCAAGGCTATCACCGGGAAAGATTTTTTAAGCTGGCAGCGGGAATTAAAATTGTAGAGCAAAGGCCAGATGATCGCTTAATCCAGCAGGCGCAAAAATTTATTGTTGAGAAAGATGCAGTTATTCTGGCTGAGGCTAAAAACTCCAAAGCTGATTTTTTAGTTACTTTGGATAAAAAACATTTTTTGCAAGAATCCGTAAAGAACTTTTTATCTCCCCAGAAGGTTTTAGCGCCCAAAGGTTTATTGGAAATGGCCAAATGAAAGTTTGGGTGCAGAAAGGAGAATGGCATAAACACGACAATTCTTGTATGCACGCGCATACGGTAATTGTTAAAATGACTCTCGCACTTCAATAATTCAAATTATTTAAGTGAGGTTATTGGGCACGAAACAAAAATAGCAATCTAGGCCCTAAGGGTCTAGGCACGGAATAATACTTGCCGCAAATTAGGTAAAAAGGTCGAGTCCTTGCGGAAATTGTGCGGTAATTTTACGGAGATTTCATTCTGGCCAGGGAGAAATAATGAGTGGCTCTTTATTTTCTCTTGGGAATTTTTGCCAAATTTCCTCGGTAATAAAGGGCATGAAGGGATGAAGAAGCTTTAGCAGGCTGAGATAGATATGGCGGAGAACTGATAAGACGACTAAGTCCCCTCCTTTAATTCGGTCTTTCGAGTATTCGATATATTCATCCGCAAAACGGTGCCAGGCAAATTGGTAGAGATTTTCTGCGGCCAAATCAAAGCGGTAGCGTTCAATTAAACTGGTCACTTTTTTGATTAAAAGAGCGAGGTCTTTAAGAATTTCCCTGTCTTCTTTAGTTAAACCCGTCGTCTTGGGATCATAGAAAGGCACTTGGTTAGCCACCAGTTCTAAGTTCATGAGAATGAAGCGGCCAATATTCCAAAGCTTATTGGTAAAGTTGCGCATTGCCTGTAGTTTGCTTTCGCCGATATGAATGTCGCTGCCAGGTGCCGCCCCGAAAACAAGGGCTATTCTCAGGGCGTCGGCACCATATTTTTCCACCGTATCCATGGGGTCAATGACATTCTCTTTGCTCTTACTCATTTTCTGGCCCTTTTCGTCCACCACCCGGCAGTGTATATGAATGACCTCAAAGGGCGCTTTTCCCGCCAGGTAAAACCCAAACATCATCATTCTGGCCACCCAGAAAAATAAAATATCCCACAGCGTGTCCAAGACCGAGGTGGGATAGAAATATTTAAAATCATTCCCATTAGGATAACCGAGAGTAGTTAAGGGCCATTGGCCAGATAAAAACCAGGTGTCGAAGGTATCCGTTTCTTGCAAAATGTTTTTTCCGTGACATTTTCGGCATGGCTTATCATCAAGAGAATAAATAGGGTTTTTGCCGGCACTTAAGCTTTGCAGACCATTTTTGATCTCTTCGAAGCTATATTTTTCCTTTAGTTTTTGATACTGACCACTAACCTTATCGCCTTTTTTATCCAGAAAATTGATTAGAATATCTGGGTTACAGTCTAGGCAATACCAAATGGGAATCTGCGGTCCCCAGACAATTTGGCGGCTAATATTCCAGTCATGAATATTCTCCATCCAGTCAAAATACATTTTTTCGAATCGTTTCTTGGGGACGATTTTGGTTTGGCCTTTTCTAACCGCTTCAATCGCTGGTTTGGCCAGAGGCTTAATTTTGACAAACCATTGGGGCATAATCATCGGCTCAATAGTGGTTTTGCAGCGATAGCAAATGCCAACAGTGTGCCTTAAAGGTTCGATCTTAATCAGTTTCCCCTCTTTCCCAAGATCTTTAATTGTTTCTTCCCTCGCCTTACTAACGGTCATTTCAAGATATTTTTCCGGAAGGTTAGTCATCCTGCCGTTTTTGTCAATGACGACGAGAGTTTCTAGTTTATTTTTTTGACCGATCTCAAAGTCCGTAGCGTCATGAGCGGGAGTCACCTTGAGGGCACCGGTACCGAAATTGACATCAATCAGCCCGTCGGTAATTATAGATATCTCTTTATCGATAAGAGGAATGACCGCCTTTTGACCAACTAGGTTTTTATATCTTTTGTCTTTGGGATTAACGGCCACAGCGACATCGGCAAAAATGGTTTCTGGTCGGGTGGTGGCGATGGAGATCGGGCCATAGTTTAGGTAATAGAGGAATTCGTTTTTCTCAACATAATCTACCTCTAGATCGGAAAAGGCCGTACCGCAATGAGTGCAGAAATTAACGATTCTTTCGCCGCGATAGACTAATCCATCTTGGTGGAGTTTGCGGAAAGTATGCAGAACGGTTTTGATAATCTCCGGCTCTAGGCTGTAGTGATATCTTGTCCAATCTAGGGAAAATCCTAGTTTCTTGAGTTGCTGGCGATTGATATCGCGATTCTGTTCCACAAAATCGAAGATCGTCTGGTAAAGGGTTTTGCGGTCAAAATCAAAACGACTTTTACCTTCTCGGCTAAGTTTTTTCTCAAAAACGTATTGGGTTTCGATGCCAGCATGGTCTGCTCCGGGCAGCCAGAGAGTGGGATCGCCAAGCATCCGGCGATAGCGCGCAAGGATATCCTCAATGACAAAAAGGCCGTGACCCATATGAAGAGGATCATTAGCGTTTGGCAGGGGGAGCAAAATGGTAAACGGTTTCTTACCGGGAGTGATTTTTGGCGTAAAGTAGCCGCCCTTTTCCCAGGACTGGTAAATTTTCGCCTCAACCGCTTTTGGGTCGTAAGTTTTTTCCATTCTCTTCTGTGGCTGTTTCCTTATACCACGGAGAAGCTGCTCAAGTCAATTTTCCCTGCTTGCAGGGATTTGGCCAGATGTTGTATATTGAAATAGATGGCTGATGAGAACACCGCTTTCCCTAGCTCCGGGGAGATAACTCCCGGTTCGACCTTACCGGCCGAAGAAACACCGCCAGCGGCATACCCGCAGGAAGAGACACAGGCCGTGCCCCCTTTCCCGATTAGCACCGCCGTCGATACCGCGGCAGAAACCGTGCCGCCGGCCGAACCGAGCTTGGCAGAAATCCCACCAGCCGAGATGCCGCCCCCCCCAAGCGAGGAACCCTCGGGGCCGCTGGAGTTAATTAAGAAGATTCTTCCTCCGGCCTTGATCGCTCTGGCGTTACTTTTGGTCCTTTTCTTCGGCATGAAATTAATCCGCCGCGGCGGACCGGTTTCTAAGGGTGGAACGCTTACCTACTGGGGATTGTGGGAGCCGGAATCGGTGATGACGGAAGTAATTGCCGCCTACCAAAAAGATCACCCCAATGTCAAAATTACCTATGTCCAACAATCCCCCACTGATTACCGTGAAAGAATCCAGTCCGCTTTTTCGCGGGGAGAGGGCCCTGACATTTTTCGGCTCCACAATACTTGGCTGCCCATGTTCAGGAACGAACTGGCTCCGCTTGGCGCCGACATTATCAGCGAGAAAGATTACTACCCGGTCGTAAAAAAGGATTTAGCCGTCGGCAACACTTTTTACGGGGTTCCCCTGATGATGGACACGCTTGCCCTATATATCAATAACGAAATCTTTAAGGCGGCCGGCAAAACTCCGCCTACCACCTGGGAGGATTTGCGGAAAACCGCCCTTGAACTGACCGTTAAGGACAGGCAGGGAAAAATACAGCAGGCCGGCATCGCCCTGGGGACAACAAACAATATTGACCACTGGTCTGATATTCTTGGCCTAATGATGTACCAGAATGGTGTCACTTTGGAAAGGCCTACCGGCCAAAATGCCGAAGACGCTCTTTCTTTCTACTCGATCTTTTATGCGGTTGACCGAGTCTGGGACGAAACCCTGCCGCCTTCGACCATTTCCTTTGCGGGGGGCAAGGTGGCCATGTTTTTCGGCCCATCATGGCGGGTTTTTGATATCAAAGCAATTAATCCCGGGCTTGATTTTCAGGTGGTGGCGGTGCCCCAATTACCGGGGACAAATGTTACCTGGGCGTCCTACTGGGCGGAGGGTATCTGGAACAAAAGCAAGAACAAAGAAGAGGCGACAAAATTTCTCAAATATCTTGCGCAGAAAGAAGCCTTGCAGAAACTGTATCAGGCGGAAAGCTCCCTGCGGGCGTTTGGGGAGCTTTATCCGAGAACGGAAATGGCCGGGCTTCTGGCGGGTAATCCCCTGGCGGCGCCCTTTTTAGCCCAGGCCACCACTGCCCGCTCCTGGTATGTTTGCTCCAGGACCCGCGACAACGGCCTGAATGACCGGATGATTAAATATTTCGAGGATGCCGTCAACAGCATTAATCGAGGCGGGAACGCGCGGGAGGCTCTGGCCACGGCCAGTCAGGGGGTGAGCCAACTCCTCACCCAGTACGGAATCGCGGCGACAAGGTAGGAACTTTTTTGCAACCAAAATTGGGGTCTTGACAAAGCCCAAAAGGTTTCTTAAAATTAGCAATTGCTGTCAGAGACTGATAGTTTTGCAGAGCAGGATTATGAAGATTAATCTTAAACCAACTGCCGGTTATATCTTAGTAGAACCATTGGAGGCGGAAAAAAAGACGCCTTCAGGCATAGTTTTACCCGAATCGCACGAAGAGAAGCCGCAAAAAGGCAGGGTTTTGGCCGTAGGGCCGGCCGAGACTACTGACTCTGGGACAAAAAGAGAGTCACCCTGCGATGAAAACCAGGTGATTTTTTACAAAAAATGGGGCGGCAATGAGGTCGAGATCGAAGGCAAAGAATATCTTTTCATTAAATTTGAAGACATTTTAGCGATAGAGGAACGCTAAGCGTTCTGAAGAATAAAACGAATGGCTAAACAACTTAAATTTGGCGAAGAAGCGAGGCGATCCCTCTTGAGGGGCGTCAATGTTTTATCGAAGGCGGTCATTACCACCCTGGGTCCGCGCGGCCGGAATGTGGCCCTGGACCGCAAATGGGGCGCGCCCAACGTCGTCCATGACGGCGTCAGCGTCGCCAAAGAAGTTGAACTCGAAGATCCCTTTGAGAATATGGGGGCCCAATTAGTCAAAGAGGCGGCCTCGAAAACGAATGATGATTGCGGCGATGGCACCACTACCGCGACCGTTTTGGCCCAGGCGATTATCACCGACGGCTTGAAGAATATTGCCGCCGGGGTTAACCCGATGCTCTTAAAAAAGGGCATTGACAAGGGAGTGGGGGCAGTGGTGGGCGAACTGAAAAAGATGGCCAAGCCGGTCAAGGGGAAAGAGGAAATCGCGCAGGTGGCGACTATTTCGGCGGCAGATGCGGATATTGGGGCTAAGATTGCCGAGGCGCTCGAGAAAGTGGGCCGGGACGGGGTGGTCACGGTTGAAGAGTCCAAAGGTTTGGGTTTGGAGATCGAATACAAAGAAGGAATGGAGTTCGACCACGGCTACACTTCCCCCTATTTTGTCACCATTCCGGAAAGAATGGAAGCAGAAGTGGAAAACCCCTATATTTTAATTACCGACAAGAAAATTTCCGCCATTGCCGATCTTTTGCCGTTTTTGGAAAATCTGGTTAAAGTTTCTAAAGACCTAGTGATTATTGCGGACGAGGTTGAGGGCGAAGCGCTGGCGACTTTGGTGGTCAATAAGCTAAGGGGAACCTTCAATTGTTTGGCGGTTAAGGCGCCCGGTTTTGGCGACCGCCGCAAGGAGATGCTGGAGGATATCGCCATTCTCACCGGCGGAACGGTGATTTCGGAAGACGTGGGCCGGAAATTTGATTCGGTCACTCCCGAAGATTGCGGCCGAGCTGATAAAATCTGGGCAGACAAGGACAATTGCCGCATCATCGGCGGCAAGGGCGACTCACAGAAGATCAAAGCGAGGATCCAACAGCTGAAGAACGAAATTAGTACCACCACCAGTGATTTTGATAAAGAAAAGTTGCAGGAGAGGCTGGCGAAATTATCAGGCGGGGTGGCCCAAATAAACGTCGGGGCGGCGACCGAAGTTGAGCTTAAAGAAAAGCAGGAAAGGGTAAAGGACGCGGTTGAGGCGACCAAGGCGGCTGTTGAAGAGGGCATCGTTCCCGGCGGCGGGGTGGCTCTTCTGCGGGCTAGGGCGATTCTTGGCGCGACACCAACAGACAATGAAGAGGAAAAAATCGGCTTGAAGATTCTCAATGAAGCTCTGGAACACCCCCTGCGCGCCATTATTCGCAATTCCGGGGCGGACGATGGTTATGTGCTGAAGAGGATCGAGGAGGGGCTCGCAGACGCCAAGAATGGCGATTTTGGGTACAATGTCCTGACGATGCAATTCTGTTCGCTTCTGGAGGCAGGCATCGTTGATCCTTTGAAAGTAACCCGTTCTGCCCTGCAGAATGCCGCTTCGGTAGGAGTGATGGTGTTGACCACGGAAGCGCTTATTACCGATCTTCCCGAAAAGGGAAAAGAGACTGTCCCTTCTGTCCCCGGCGGCGGCATGGGCGGAATGGGAGAAGAATACTAAACCTCAATTCCTAATTGCTCAATTGCTGATAGCTGATAGCTGATAGCTGATAGCTGATAGATAGTTCCTAATTACTAATTGCTAATAGCTAATTCCTCGCAGTTTACTTGAGCTTCAAAATAGTGGATGGGTCAAGATTGCGGCCGTTTTCGCTTATTTCCAGATGAAGATGGGGGCCGGTAGAAAAACCGGTTGTGCCAACGCTGCCAATGATTGTCTCCGGAGTAACCTTATCGTTGATATTCACCTCGATTTTTCGCAAGTGGGCGTATAAGGATTTAACTCCAGAGCCGTGATTGATGATGAGATTGTTGCCATAAGCCAGCCGGCCGTACTCTTTTCTCTCCACGATTCCGCCAAGAATCGGCTTAATGGCTGTCCCTTCGGGGGCGGCCAAATCCAGGGCCTGATGCCAAAAGCTAAAGCTTTTGGTAATGCTAAAGTTTTCCACCGGTTTTTGGAAGGAAACTTGGGTCGTTAAACTTATTGCTGGCGGCGCAATAAAAGGTTCCTCGGGGCTTATATAGTTTTCCTTGGCGAAGGTTGCCGGGCTGATGATGCCGCTAAAGATAACGGCGGAAAGAAGATTAACCCCTAAGAGTTGGCGAAATCGCCGATACTCGCAGATTTTGCGTATCTTTTTGCCAAGACATATCATTGGTCGGGTTAATTTAGCCCGAACAAAAAATCCTAAACCATAATCGGTTTAGGATAAGAAGATTATATCCCATAAAAAGAGTTTTGTCAAGTCAAAAGTAGCGCTGTAGAGTTTTAGGCGGGCTGGTTAACAGTGAGTTGATCCAATGTTAAGGCGAATAGAAGTTCCTGTTCCATTCTCGTAACGTCATTCATTATTAATGGCCCTTCACCTCGTTTTGGAGCAAGCGGGAGCCGGAAACAACCTGGCATGGTTGCTCTTTCAGCCAATTCGCAATAAGCCGAGGCAAGCTTGATAAGCACACTGCCCACATATGTGGTGGGGTCTTGTCCGTTTTGCATCTTGTCGGCTTCATCTCCATTCGACATCAATAGCTTTTGGGCGGTTGCCAGAAGGACTATCCGGAGACCCGCTAAATGGGTCAAGCGAAGGTCAGTGACAAAATCACAAAGAGGCTCACACCGGCGGTATCTTGCCCATACCTCAGCTCCAAGTGCAGCAAATCTGCCCAAATAGGCATCGTGCGCTATTTTAAACCCGATCAAAGGTATCCCATCTCCTCCTGGGAGGAAAACGTGTGGTACGCGTAAGTTCGAGGCTGCCTGTTCTGCTGCGGTGCATTCCTGCGTGAACCGTCCGGTAGCAACTAATGCGTTCTGAGCTGTCGCTATTAAGCAGGGAAGGTCACTACTTCTTGCCTCTTGGAGTGCCACCCTTGCAACTCGCGATGATTGAGAGTCAAGATCTCTCCTTAAGGCTTCGGCCCAGGGCATAGGCCTATAATAACAGAAAGAGTGTAAAAGTCAAGGGGGAGAGATTTTGTCTTGAGACCAGGATGGGATTTGCACCCACGTATATCGGTTTTGCAGACCGATGCCTTACTACTTGGCTACCTGGTCAACTTATCTCTCATATTTTACCTCAAAACGATCTTTAAGGCAAGGGTTGCAATCGAAACAGGAGTTATGATATGATGCTTCTAGATGAAAAAGTTAGGTCTTGGTTTTCTTTTTCTGTCTTTAACTCTTTTTCTTTCGGGCTGCGTGTTTGGCCAAAAGAGCGCCGCCCTGCAAGTGAACTCAATTCCTAAGGCAACGGTTTTCTTAGACGGTAAAAACCTGGGTACTACTCCCTTAATCAACGAAAAGCTTAAGCAAACGGAAGCAACTTTGAGACTTGTTCCCGAGGGCGGAACGGTTTCTTTGCCCTCCTGGGAAACCAAAATTAGTCTTACATCCGGGGCAATGGCGGTGGTCAACTGGGAGTTTGGGGAAACGGAGGCTGTTTCGACGGGCGAGACTTTGACCTTGTCCAAGACCCAGGACAAAAACAGCGCTTCATTGGCCGTAATCTCTGTGCCCGATTCGGCTGTTCGTTCGCCTGACGGCGAAGCGAAAGGCTTTACTCCCTTAACCGCCGAGAAAATTGTGGCAGGAGACCGAGAAGTGACCGTTTCGGCGGCTGGTTTCAAGGAGCGTTCGATCAAGGCCAAACTGGTCAATGGCTATAAACTGACGATTAATGTTAAGTTGGCAAAGGGGGAAGCTGAAGAGATAGCGACTCCTTCGCCTAGCCTTACCCCTGTTCCCACTGGCAGCAAGGCGAAGGTGACGCCTAAGCCATCGCCTGCGAAAACTACGGGACCGACGCCAACACCCCCGGAGCGGCCGTATGTGGAAATAAGGGAAACGCCGACTGGCTGGTTAAGAGTGAGGACGGAGCCGTCAACGGCAGCGACCGAGGCGGCCAAAGTTAATCCGGGCGAGCGTTATCCCCTGCTCGATGAGTCGGGCGGCTGGTACAAAATTAAATACGACAGCAGCGAGGGCTGGATTTCCGGCAAATACGCAGAAAAGTACGAGTAAATCTTCCCCTTAGGATTTAAGAACCCTTTTTCAGCTATGAATACTTTAGCACCGGCCGGCGGCAAAGTATTTACACGCGAATTAAATCCTCGGTAATGAAATCGCAAGCCATTTTGCGCTTCTTCTTGACTAAGAAAGTCGCCGAGAATTATACTTAAACCAAGCTCAAATTCTTTAAGCGCATTACCTACTATGAACAAAACTCCGGAGCAGTTGTATCTCGACTTAATAAAGAAGGCGCTCTCGTTTGCTTTGTGGCCTGAACCGCCAACGTTACTTAACCCGAATCACGTACCATCAGGTTTAAAGCGATTTGGAGTGAGTGTGGCTTCCAAAGTCTTGGGGAGGGCAGGATTACTGCTTGCCCGAAATAGCAACTTTCAAGAAAGCCAAAGGATAGAAGGTCGGGTCTGGCCGGAATATGCACACACAATGATTGGACTCAAACGCCTTGACAATCTCCAGTATTGCATCGAGACGGTGCTGACTGAAGGAATACGAGGAGACCTTATTGAGACGGGCGCATGGAGAGGCGGGGCTTGTATATTGATGCGAGCCGTACTTGCTGCATATGGAATAGTTGACCGCAGGGTATTTGTCGCTGATTCTTTTAAAGGGCTGCCGCCGCCGGATGAAAACAAGTATCCAGTCGATAAGGGGGATGAACACTACAAATATGTTTATCTCGCTGTTTCGAGAGCTGAAGTGGAGAACAACTTTCGCAAGTATGGTCTGCTTGATGACCATGTTGTGTTCCTGGAAGGATGGTTTAAAGACACACTTGCAACAGCACCGATAGAGCGC
>VGLL01000001.1 GCA_016866735.1 Candidatus Shapirobacteria bacterium | reverse complement strand
TTTCATCAGCCGTTCCCCTGGCGTAAGAACCAAACAAGTAGGCCTTAGATACTGGTATGCCCGCCTTATTTAAAAGTTGTATAAATTGTAGGGCCTTTAAATGAATGTTTTTCATGGATTTAATAATGAAAATTGTTTAAATAAGCGCTTGCCAATTTCCTGCCACTTGAGAGTAAATTCGTAGGTAGCCTTCTTATAGAACTTAAATTTATAATCATCATATCGGGCAGCAACATTAAAAGTAGAAATCTCTGCCAACTCGCGCATCATTTTTTCGTCTAGTGCAATTTTTGCCTTTTCGGCCAGTCGTATTAAATCATGACCAACGGGCGCCGCTTCGTTTTTACGTTGAACATAAATCGCTTTGAGTAATTTTTCTACTGCTAAATGAAGAAAAAATAAAGAGTGATGATACTTTTTAGACGCAAAAAGCTTATCAGCTGTATCAAGGGCATCGGTTGCGCTATTTTTCCAGTAATTAGCTATGCTTGAATCTCCCATCATTTGCTTCTGACATTTAATCATAACAAATTCATTGATTTATTTAAATATAAATCCTTTGCTTCAGGTAGATTGTGCCGCAGAGAGGACTCGAATGCGCCGAAGGCACCCTCTCAGGGCCGAAGGCACCCTCTCAGGGCCTCTACACCTTAAGCGAATTTTGCGTCATCAATAAGCACCCTCATTAACTTATTTCCTTCCCCAGTATTCTTAAAATGCCACTCCCTTTTCATTGCCTCACTCCTCGTACTGAAGGACTCTTTATACAGCAAAATAAATGGTCTGCGAAATTTAGTGGATTTTGTGTTTCCATTATTATGCTGCTTAAGGCGCTTATCTATGTTATTCGTAACGCCAATATACAGCTTTCCGTCCTTAAGACTTCTTAAAATATAGAGAAAATACACTGTGCCAGGGACAGGACTCGGACCTGCAAGCCTTACGGCACTAGGTCCTAAACCTAGCGTGTCTACCAGTTTCACCACCCTGGCAAGCTTACTAGTTATGAGTATAACAAGAGCCAAACAAAGATTCAAGCCAACCCATAACGCGGGACTTGACAAGACTATAAGACTGTGTTATAATACCGACTAGATCCTGGGGTTGCCGTAAAAGGCCTACTCTGGGATTTTTTTATGGGCTAAAAAGAAGATGCTCGGGCCAAAATAGTTTCGCGCCAGTGGCTTCTGAAAAGTCTTTTCTAAATGAAGCAGCGCGCCTAAAGGAATTGCTTTCTTTAACAGGGAAAAGCGAAAATTGGAAACGGAGAGAGTTTTAACAACGCTAAACCCTGATTGGCCAAGCAAATTTTTAATCATCAGGGGGTGATAGTTTAAGAAGTGAATATCTTCATCCCGGCTTCGCTGCTCAATCGGGCCAATCTCCTCTGCAAAATCGAAATTGCCGCGAAGATACGCCCTTATTCGAGCCAAAAAATGAAGTTTGTTGGCAAATTCCAAAACGAAATAACCGCCGGGTTTTAAAATTCGCTTAATTTCGGCAAAAGTTTCTTCAGGTTTTTCTAAATGATGGATGACTCTAATTAAAAGAGCGGCGGAAAACGACTCGCTTGGGGCAGGAATTTTTTGTCCCCCGCCAACCACATATTCCAAATTACCAAAAGACGAAAGCTCATTTTTTGCCAACCCCAGAAGCTCTTTAGCAGGATCAACTAAAAGGCATTTTCTGAATAATGGCGCATAGGCCGGCGCGTGTCGGCCAAAACCGGCACCGATGTCAATAAGGGATTCTCTTTGGGGAATTAAAGAGAAAAGTTTTCTTAAAGCAATTTTTTCCGCCCCGTCTTCATACTCTCTGCCTACCCAATATTCCGGGTAATCAAACTTGTCATAACCACTATTCATTACTCCATTTCCTTTAAAAATTGGCTGACGCATTTGGCCCAAGGCCCACCCTTCTCGACGCTTGGCGGGGCATATTTGGGCATAATCTGTTCGGGGGTAACCAAGCCCTTATCGATATAGCCGGTCTTTAGGGTGGCAAAGACTCTCTCCAGGGCATGTTCCCAGGAATTAAATTTGGTGGCGCCATTCTCGAAGCCCCAGCAATTGAAGGAATCTTCGGGAATCTTCTTGCAGACATTAGACTCGCATTGGGCAATCGCCAGAGGCAAACGAAAGTCAACCTGATATTTTTCTGAAAGACTAAGGATGAGCTTGGCATAAGGCAAAAGGGGCGAGTTATATTTTTCCAAATATTTTCTCACCATTACCGGACGAGCATCATCGGTGGCAAAAACCCCGCTAACCTGACCGGCTGACTCCGGAACCGCCGCGTAGAGAGAAGGGGCAATCACCCCAAATTGCTTTTTCCCGCCGCGCAGGGAAAGCAAACTCAAGGCCAAAATTAGCGGCGCCAGGGTAAAAAAGAAAAGGCACAATGATATTTTCCGGACAAGCTTATGATTCACAGTCAATACTTAAATATTGTCATAACTCTAAATTCTTGTCAAGTTCCTCGGGTAATCCCTCACGGCTTATGGTGTAAAGCAGGGGGTGGCGCAGAAAAACAGCGGGGCATTCCTCAACTAAGAATTTTTGAAAATCTAAATAAAGAGACCGCCTGTCGGCTCGCTCGGCAATCTTGCGCCCTTCCTCTAGAAGCTTATCAATTCGGGGGTTGACCAAGCCGGTCAGGTTTCCCGTTTGAGTGGAATGCCAAAATGAGTATTGATCAGGATCCGGCGGTATTTCCCAGGTCGCAAGTAGAGCCTGAAAGTCTTCAGGCACAGAGTTGGTCACCTTTATGTCTGTTCTTACCCCTAGCGCCTCCCAATCTTTCACCACCTCGTTGCTTAAGGGAATCAAAGAGGGAAACACGGAGAGCTCGATATTGTCAGTTGGGCGTTCCTTCTCGATCATTTTCTTCGCCCAACCCAGATCCTGCTCGTAAGGTTTGACGTTGGCGTTAAAGGCCCAGGATAGGCCGCTGATGGGAGTAATGGCCCTTATGGCCCCCTTCTCTTTTTTGAGCGCGTAAGCCAGGGCTTGACGAAAACTTTTTACTTCTAGTCCGGCCTTCTTGGTATTAAAAAAAATCGCCGAGTATTGGTTTTGCCGAATCTCCGACCTAATTCTTACCCCCCTATAATTGGCCAGTTCGCCCGGATCGCTCATGCTCTGCAAAATATCAGCTTCGCCAAGCTTAAAACCGATTTTGGCGGATTCTTCAGTGGGATAAAAGCGAAAACTTAAGCTGGCCAGACCCTCTTTCGCCGGAGCAAGATCAAGGCGCCTTAGAAACCTTCCCGTTCTCTCTATTTTTTTGGTCCGATAAGTTCCGTTACCCAGATTGCCCTTCCTGAAAACGGGCCGGGAAAGCACCACCGGAAGAGGAGAAAAAGGCTCTTTGAGGCTAACCTTAACTTGGAAATCTCCCGCAGGCTCTACCAGGGCATTTTTAAAATCGTAAGCTATGTCCTTGGCCGTAACTCTTTTTCCGTCATGCCAAAAAGCGTCGTCGCGAAGAAAGAATTTATAAGTTTTGCCCTGGTCCAAAACTTCCCAATCCAAGGCTAAAGAGCCCGTCGCGGTACCGTCAGGCAAAAGCCTCGTCAGGCCGCGGGACAAAAGCTGGCTAATCTCTGGGGGCGGCTCTTCTGCCGTAAACTGGCCGACAATGCCTATTTTTACGAGTTTTTTCTGCGGCAAATGTTTCCGAAAAGTGCTTAAGGAAAAAAATGTAGCTAAGCCCACCAGAAAACCAAGAGCAATCAGGTTGAAGTGCTGTTTTACGAAGGCAAAAAATAACCTAAAGACAAATCTTGCTTTCTTCATAAAAACCGCCATTCTACTTGATTAGAAGCTGGATGATGGAAGAAACAAAGAAAAGGCTGGCCAGGACAATGGTGGTCCGAAAAAGAAGTTTCTCAATTCCTCTTTTGGATTGAAAAAATTCGCCTCCCTGGCCGCCCAACACCCCCAGGCCTTCTCCCTGCGCCTGCAACAGAATCACCACGATAAGCAAGAGGGAAATGACGATTTGAATGATGGTTAGGATGTCCTTTATTGTAAAAGCCATACGATAAAAGAGTTGATGATGCTAATTATAAACGATCCGATGACATAAGACCAGAGGAGAGAGATATGGGCGGCGGGAAGAACAATGCCGCTATTGGAAAACCCGCCGAAGGAAAAGGATTGCAGGGAAAAGCCGGGTACAATAACGGCGAGAAGAAAAAGAATAATTACCCCGATGACGAAACGGAATGCGCCTAAGGTAAGAAGGTTAATGGGCAAAAGCAGCAGGCTCAAGACTGGTCTGACGATGAGGTTAAGCAGGCCAAAGGCAACGGCCGCCCAGAAAATAGTTAGGTAACCGCCCTCAATTTTAACCCCGGGGTATACTTGGCTAAAAAACCAAATGGTAAAAAAATTAATCGCGAGTGAGCGGATTATTGATTTCACTTGCTAAAGCATACTCATTTTTTTCCTTAAAAGCAAATGGTAGGTTCGGGCAAAACGGTGCGCTTCATCACGGACGCGTTCTAAAAGTTTCCGGGCAGGTGAATCTTGGGGTAAGCGCCTCACCACCCATGCCTTTTCCTTTTCTCTAAAAATAACGACTTCCTCCATTCTCTTCGCTAAGCCAATCGCGGGAATTTGAAAATTATGTTCTTTTAAAACCGCTAAGCCGATTTTAACCTGGGCTTTTCCTCCGTCAACTAAAATTAAATCAGGAAGTGGCCACCCGGAATGGGCCAATCTTCTTTTCAAAACTTCGCTGATCATAACTAAGTCGTTAGGTCGCGCGGAAAATTTTATGCGAAACCGTCGATATAGGCTTTTTACCGGTTCGCCGGCAGAAAAAGTGACCATTGCTCCCGTAGCTTGCTTACCGACAAGGTTGGAAACGTCATAACCCTCAATCGTATTAACGGCTACCCCCAGAATGCTTTCTAACTCTCTAAGTTCTTGCCGCCTTTGATCTTCTACTAAGTTGGGATTTTTGAGATAGTCGCTTACTTTTCGCCGCGGGCTGGTCACAATTTTAATAGCCAATATTTGATCACGAATTTGGGCTGCTTTTTCAAAATCCTCTGCCTTCGCGCCAGCCTTCATCTCTTTTTCAAGCGCCCGCAAGACGCTCTTTTTTTGTCCCCCTAGGAATTGGCGCAGCAGACGGACGGAGCGGCCGTATTCCTTTTTTTCCTTATTAGACAAAAGCGGCCCCGGGCAAAGGCCAAGGTGGCAATACAAGCATTTGCCTTTTTGGTGGTGCCTGCTGGTCCGGTAGGGAAAAATACTGCGCAAAGTCTTTAAAACCATTTTGACCGTCCGGGCTTGCGGAAATGGGCCAAAAATAGAGCCGTCTCCAATTTGGCGGGCGGTAGTCACCAAGGGAACTTTTTCTCGAGTAACCTTTATGTATAGCGGGCTCTTATCGTCTTTAGCCTTAATATTGTATTTCGGTTGATACTTTTTAATTAGGGCGGCCTCCAGCAAAAGCGCCTCGAGCTCCGACTCAACCAGACGAGTCTCGATTTTAGCAATCTGGGAAACAAGCAGGCGCGTTTTCGGGCCAAGATCAAGGCCGGAAAAATAGGAGCTGACTCTATTTCTAAGATTGATTGCCTTGCCGACGTAAATTACCTTACCGTTACTGTTGCGGAAGAGATAAACGCCTGGCTTTTGCGGATAAGACGATAATGACAATAAGGGACGCACTGATTAATAATATTAGCAGCAACTGAAACAGGATTGGCTCAATCTGTAAATTATAGCTAAAATTTTCCCCGTTTACCAAAACATCCACTTTCGCTGTTTCCGCCTTGAGGGAAATCCTCCTGTTAAAACTTACCGGAATTTCCTTCTGGGCAAATGGAACCAGGCTTTCAATCGTCATCTCGACAGGTGAGCTAAGTGAAAGGCTTCGGCTTTCGATGCTGATTGGTACGTTATAGAGGGCTCCAGGGCCTAAATTTGTTACTAAGATACTCCCGGAAACATTTTGTCCTGGGAATATAGCCTTAGGCAAATTAAAAATAACATTGATTTCGGGAATTTTCTCCTCTTTATATTCTCCGAAACTAACCTTAATATCCTTACCAACGGCATTCTCTTCCCGGTAAGACCCGGCGGCGGGAGGATAACGGCTATCAGCGCCATGAATGGCAAAAACAAAGTGAGAAAGATCAAGCTTGTGAAAGAAATCAACACCCGAAGTCTTGCCCCAGGTCGGATCAATCTGTACCCAAAGCCTTTTATTCGTGTCATAAAACTCCGGCCAGGAATGCAAAATATCGGTGGCGGCGCTTAAGGGCTTAAGCTTCGGGTTTTCCGTGTAGGCAAAACCGTTTAGCTCCCGAGCGGGAATCCCCGCTGCCCGCGCCAGAGCAATGAAAAGATCAGTAAATTCCAGGCAAATGGCGTTGTTCTTCTTTTTTAGAACGGCCTGCGCGCCCAACCGTTCGTTGCTTAAACCAACCTTACTAAAGTCATAATTTAGATTGTCGACCACATAGTTATATATCGCCTCCGGTGTCTTTAGCGATGCCGCCAGTTTCTTAATCTCCGGATCTTCAACCTCCCAATAACTTTGGGGTGTCAAATATTTTTTCAAATCTTGTTTTGCTCCTCTCTCGGTGTTTGGATTAGCCCAAATTTTAACCTTACCGGTGGCTCTAACTATCTTTTTTTCCAGGGGAGAAAGCGTATAGGTGCCCAGCCAGTTGCCGTCGCCATCAACTTCAATATTTTCTGGTTTTGGCTGAATGCCGTTATAAGCAATCTTCTGGTAATTGGTATCCGGGGGAAAGGCAATTTTAGTAAAAACGGGGGCAGCTTTGGAGTTGGAGAGATGATAGGTTAGGCTAAAGTCGAAAATTTGAAACTCCCCCAGGGCAATAATTATCGGCTTATCGCCAATTCTCTCCTTACTAAAATTTAATATCTGAAAGAATTTTGTTTCCGAGGTAGAATTTGGCAAAGGACTAATAAAGGCGGGCGAGCCAAAAGAGAGAGGAACCTTGACGGCCACCGTCGCGACCTCGCTTTCTTTTAAGTCCAAAATTCTCGGAACCGCGATCTCCCATATTTGACCGTTCTTTTTGGCAAAATCGGAAATTTCGTATTTTAGGGTAAAGCGTAAGTTTTTGCCAACGCCGACGATCTGGTCGTTAAATTTTAAGCGGATCAGCGTTGCCTCGTCCTGTTTCTCCACCTCGGTCTTAATCGCCCCCTTATTGTCCCAGGCTAAAATGCCGCTGATATCTCCCCTTTCCAAAGTTAGTTGGTATTGGGTGGCATAAATATTGGAAAGCTTATTAATGAGCGAAATATCCGAAACCACCACCGCCTTTCCCTGCTCATTTACCTCATAGGTAATATCATAAGTCGTGGCAAACTCCCCGGCGGCATAGGCCAAATTAAATTGTGGGCCAGTAAGGGCTAAAACACAACCGAAGATAACCGCTAATAGCAAATAGACTAAAGAGGAAAAAATTCGCCTAATCACTAACCATCAGTTTAGCAAAAGGGGAGTAAATTTAGCAAAGTTCGGCTGGCAATTCTCCCTCGCTCATTAAAATCCATATACTGATCAGTATACTAATTTGTATACAGTGGCATTTAAATCCTTAGGGCCTAGGGTTCTAAATCTGCTTAAGGCTGATTTTCTTTCCTTTCGTCCCCTGTTGGTAAAGCCTGGCCTTCGGCATGTTGTTTGCGATATTGATCGTATCTTTCCTCCCCCAAAAGCTCTCTAAGGTGGCGTTCACAAATCCCGCCTGATTCACCAGCTCCCTGACGCTTTAGGGATTCCTCCTTCCCGACACACCATGGACAATAAGTGCGTTCCATTCGATTCTATTTTTTTAACTTTATACTTAAACCTTTAGGCCTAGGGCTATTTTCGCTCTCTTTTTATATGATTTCTCAAAATCACTTTTGCTATTAATCATTTTTATTCGTAAAACTTTATATTACTTAAACCTTTTGGCGCGTAATCACAGATCAGATAAAATTTTATTTTCAAGAGCTTCTTCAAATTCTCTTTTCAGTTTTTCATTGTAAAAAGGCAACCCGATGAGTTTAAAGTTTTTGCTTTCAAGTTTTAGGTCAATCTTTACTCGTTTTTCCGCCTCAAGCAAAAATTTTTGCTTCCATCCCTCTTTTGAATTTTCAAATCTGCCTTGGCCATCTTTAAATAGATCTCCCTTCGGCTCAATAAAAATCTGGTAAATACTAATTTTGTGGTTTCTTCTCTTTAATAACATCAAAAAATCCGGCTCAAACGCTCTACCTTCACTAAAGTCAAAAACTTGAAAAAATTTTTCATTGCGAAGTAAGGCCATATCTGAATATTTTTGTCTCAATTTCTCTATAAATCCATCGAGGAAGTTGATGAAATTTTGCTCCTCATCCGTGCCATAAAATTCATTTTGAGCATACCAATCTTTCTCGACCAAATTAACATTCTCTAATTTTTGGTTCTTCACTTCATCGATGTCTATTTTGATTTTTTTATCTTTGAAAACTTGCCGCAACAACCTCGCCTTAAATAGATTAGTTCCTACAAAATCCGAGGTATTAATCCTTGCCTTTTCCGCTACATTTCTAACTACAAATAAAGCCATTTCCAATTTCTCAATCGGTAGTAGTTTATTCAGTTTATCTTTTGGCCCAGAAACCTCTATCTCAATTCCACCTAAATAATTATTAGAGGCAATAAACTCTTTCACCGACCTTATGTGGGGAAAATATTCTCTTAGTGTCTCAAATCGATAGAACTCAAGCTTGTCTAAAGCACTTCTAACTATATTTTCTCCGAAATCAGAAAGTTTATATTTCATTTTACTACGCACAACGTCTCTTGGCTTAATCTCTTCATCTTCGTCTAGAATAACCTTTTCTCTTATCTCTCCTGTTTTTAATTTATGCGCGTAGCTTCGCTCAACTTTTGCGTCTTCTAAACTAAAAATTTCTGTTCTTGGGTTCGCTATTCTATCATTTATAAAAATCACTCCGTCTTTCCAAAAATCCGTTTTCTTGAAATCATCTTTAATTTTCATTTCTAATTGAGAATACTTTTCTGGCAAAATTCCTATTTCCGTCAGGGCACTTTTTATCTCACTAATATAATCGGGGTTATGGGCGCTGTGATAATATAATGTTTCTACTGCTCGCAATTCATTCTCGGCATCCTCATCAAATTTTCTTTTATATTTATCCTGAACTTCATCTAATTGGAATGGAAAATATCTTGCTCCTCTACCAATAAGTTGGGCTTCTCCCATTGTCGTGTTGCCCGGCTTATATTTACCATGAACGTATTTGCCGTCGCGTGTGTCATAGAGCCGGACGATATCAAAAAGATTTAGCACATCCCACCCTTCATTTAACATATTAACCGCAAATATTGCCCTTATCTCGTTGTTTTTGTTCTCCAGGGAATTGAGTTTTAATTGTTTTTCTTCATCTACATGTTCTGAATCCAAAAGCATACATTTTTCTTCAGCAAAATCCTCTTGTAATTCTTTAATAAAATTGTCAAAAGTTATGTCTTCTTTTTTAAGATAATTAAATGCCTTTTCTATATCTGTTCCTTGGGATCGGGAACATATTTCCTGCAAGTCGCTTGACTTCAAGTTTTTCATCTTTTCCAAAAAATCATCATAATTTTCTTTTGATTCTTTAATGCTTTTGGACTTGAAAAGTAGTACCGGCTTTAAGCGCAACTTGTATTTTTCAGCTATCTTGCGGCGATACTGGCTTAAAATAACCGCCTGTAAGGCCCGGTCAACCGGTTCTAAGTCTGCCTGCAAAACTTCTATTTCTTTTGAGTATTTATCTAACCTGAACTGCTTTAAGTCGTATTGAAAGATAATTTTGTCTTCGTATTTCTGCCTTATATTTTCATTACCCAAATCAATTGTGGCCGTAAACTCCAATAAAATATTTTTAAAATTACTTCTAAAGACACGTTCAACTGTATGCTCCCAGCTTTTTTCTAATTCGATTTCTTCCCTATTGCCTTTTGTTATTGTCTGCAAGTGGTGGGCTTCATCAGAAATTAAAATAATTTCTTTGTCGGCAAAATCTTCGTAGGTTAGAGCATCTTCCTTAGGGTAATTCAAGCGAACATGCAATCCCTGAATTGTGGTAAAAAGAATATTTATATCTTCGGGGCTTGCGGCCGCAAAATTTTTGCCTTCTCTAATCTCAATTTGTTTTTCGCCAAACCTAATGGTAGGAGAGAAAAGATATTTTTCCGATAGGGGATTTAAAAAATTATCTCGCGTTTTTTCAATAATATTTACACTATTGACAAAAAAGATGAAGTTGCGGTAGCCAAGTTTGTAGAGAGACAAAATATTGGCGGCCATAATCAGCGTCTTGCCACTACCGGTGGCCATATGGAAAAGTAATTGCGCTGGAAATTTTCTTTTTTGGTAGCCATTAAAATAAAAATCGAATCTTCCTAGCGCTTCTTTTTGATATTCTCGCAGTTCAAACTTTGGATTGAGATTTTGGACTATTTCATTACTAACTCGCGAGGTAAAATAATCCGCTCCAAATGAATCCTTAATTGAATTAAAAATTTCGTAGAGCATAAATTGATCCTTGACTTTTGTCTTCTTTGCGCTATACTTTGCCTTGATCGAAAGATCACTAACTCTAGTGCTAAGGGGCTCCGGAAACGGAGTCCTTTGTGCTTTTATCTAACCTTTTATTTATTTCCCTGTTCCAGCAAATTAAGTCCTTAATGTGAAAGATATCAAATACTTCTAGTCCTTTTACTCTTAGAGTATTAAGCTCGCTGGAAATTTTCCCCGCCGTTGCGCATAATACCACCTTTCTGCCTGCCTCCAATAACTTCTTTACAGGCTCCGCAAAATCGCTATCGCCACTCCATAAAACAAAAATCTCCCCATTTTTGCGTTCAGAATCAAGAAGCATATCGGTACTAATCTCAACATCAAAATTGCATTTTCTGTCTTCAATGTAATATTCTCCCTTCTTGTTCATATCAGCAAAACGTTCGTTGAGATATTCGATAGTGGAGACCTCATACTTTCGTAACAGGGCTCGCCGGATAAATGGTTTTAGTAAGGCAGTAGAATCTGCCGAAATGCTAGAAGCGTTGATGGAAAATCGCAAAAATTTCACTGGCTTAGTCCGCACAATATATGCCAGATCTTCAACCTGCTTTATTTCTCTCTCCGATCGTTCGTCACCCTTGATATAGCCACCGTAAAAACTTACCGCTCCCACTGTGTCAAAAGAATCCAAAAACTGTTTTAGCCGCCTAAGGTCAATGTGCCAGTGCAGTTTTGTGCTCCACGGTCGCACATTGGCGTAATCAATATAAACTCTCGTAGAGTTTCCAAGAAGCTTTTCTAATCGTTCGACTGCCTCTTGGTTTCTTTCGGTGATCTTTTTTATTTTTTCAGTTTTGGGACTAAACATACACTAAGTAATTTTTTGGTAACGATAACTATATTTAATATAATCATTCAAAAAACGTCCAGGCGATGAGGCTTTCATAAGCTCTTGATAAAGATGCTCGGGAACATCGAAATATTGATAAACTTCTCCTGAATTGAACTCCACCTTCAAAATTTGCGATTCCGGATCGTAGCCAATTGAGCGAATATTCGATGAAGTTACGGGAATTCTGTGCATATTTAGTTAAGAGTTTCGTAGAGCATAGTTAAATTGTAATTTCAACTGTCCGATTTTTTCGGACACCTCGGAATACCTTTCGTCGATGAGCTTTTTCTTAAGATCATGCCAATATTTTCTCGGTCTATCTGTACCGGTTAAAGCTTCAATAATGTCGCTGACAGAAAACCACCATTCATCTTTATAAATAGTTCTCCGCACTCTTCTGCCTCTGAAAATGGCAATTTTAGTTGGAGTTTGTATCTTCTTGTCTTTCATATTGAATTAAAAGTTTCGTAGAGCATACCATCCATTAATAAGAAAAAATCAAATTTCTTCTATGCTAATATTTTTGGTTAGCATTTCTTTTTCATCCTCGCTCCATTTATCAAATTCTAGCTTCCATTCCTTTTTAATAGGCTTAACATTATCGCCACTAAGTAATAATTCAAACTGATATTTTCCTGGTTTAATAATGTTTGGAACTTCGCTTTCTGCCACCGGATTAGGTTGCACCATGGTATCTAAAATTAAAACGGCTTTATTGTTATCTTTTAGATCCTTAACAAAGTGTCCAAAATCGCAATGTCTAAATAAATTAACGGGAATACGACTAAGATTCGTACGCGGCTGAAAATGACTCCAGGCCAAACTTATTGGTAAAAAATGTTTTAACTTTTCCAGTTTCCCATCACCTTTAATGCGGAAAAAGTTAATCGGCATAATTTCAACATTCTCGCCGGCCCCTCCTTTTCTGTGAATAACTTTTATCCTAATGTAAATAGATTGACCCACAAACTTTCCCGTACGAAGGTCTATTAACGAAATTTGATGGCAATCAGGAGGATTTAAGTCTATTCTTAGATCTAATGTAGCTTTATTCCAATGTTTTTTTATTTTTTCCTGAAATAAAGCTACTATTACCGCTATAAAAGTAGATATTGCTAAAGTTATATTTACCCAAAAGTCTTTAGGATCTTTCAATACGGCAACTATCTCATGTAGAGATTTTATAATTTCATTCATAAATAAAAATCCCTATTTAAACTTTTATCTTCTTCGCTCACTCCATACTCTTCATCCTCAATTTCGCTGTAATTGACATAGAGATGGTTTTTATCTAAACACTCCAGTAAAAATCTTTTTTGGTCTTCAAGCGATAAATCCGCAAAATCTTCCTTGCCCGCCGTAGCTTTAGCGGAGGCGGGAGCCTGTGCATCAATCGCTTTAACATCAACTTTATAACTCAAAAACGCCCGTTCTTTCATCGCCTCCCATAACTTTTTTAATTCATCTTTCGTTTTTGCTTGCTGGATTTTCCCGACAAAATTTTCATTCCATTTCATCAGTTCTAAATAAACAAAATCCCCGCCACCTTTCCAGCCAACGGATTTTGAAATACCGGTTTGGTCACCGTTGATGACATTTTTTAATCTTACCCCTGCGCCATTTTCCCCGTAGTCTAGCTGCTCAACTCCAATATATTGCCGACCCATTTTGTGAGCCACAGCGCAAGTAGTTCCGGTGCCCATAAAGAAATCTAGAACAATCTCATCTTTATACGTTGTCCAATCTATAACTCGACGTAATAGTTCTTCGGGCTTTTTCCCTCTTCGCAGGGACACTGCACCCTCTCCAGCAATATCTGTAACTTGGATTTCACTATTGCTCCAAAAGTCATTAATATCGCCCTCTCTATATAGTCTTTCATTTTTAAAAACAGAAAATTCTTTTGCAAATAACAACTTCCTATCCTTAATAAAATAATCTCTCAATTTCTCCCCCTTTCTTTTTCCTTTAGCGGGAACATACTCCACTATACACAGAGTATCTATCTTTTTAGTCTCAAAAAGAAGTCTTTGTTGGAAAGTACTTTCCTCTTGTATACCAACAGACTGTACCATATTTTCATAATTTCTAATATAATTTTCTATACTTTTATCTCGCAATGGTCGCAACTCAAAATCTTGGACTTTATAAAAAATAACGTCTCTGCCCTTACTATCTTTAAGTCTTTTTACCTCTATTGGTTTAGAATTTGTCTTAAGGACATAGGAATATTGTTGAATTATCTTCTCAGTGGCATCAATCAATTTCTTAACACTGCTATTTAAAATGTCGGGCTTTTTGTCTCTGGCATAAACTAAAAGATATTCTGTTGAGATCTTTAAGTCACTTTCCCCTTGACCAAGTAGTGTCCTCCCCTCTGGCACTCTTTGCCAGTTGATTTGTCCAATAAAATTTTTTCTATCAAAAACCTCATCCATTAAAACTTTTAAATATGCCAATTCCCTAAAGTCAATTTGCACAAAAATGACACCATCATTGTTCAATAATTTTCTGGCTATTTCTATCCTATTTTTCATAAAAATCAACCATGTAGAATGCCTAAAACTATCGTTGTAGAAATTCTCATCTTCACGGTTGTATGGCGGGTCGATGTAGATGAGTTTTACTTTTCCGGCGAAGCGTTTTTTGAGGGAGTAGAGAGCTAAAAGATTATTGCCCTTGATAATAAGATTGTCTTTAATGTCGCCTTTCTCATCAGTTTTGAATTTATCCGGTTCATGTTCACCTTTAACGTCAATTCTTCTGGCATTGGTAAAAACTTTTGAATCTAAAAGGCGGCTGATTTCATCGGGCGCTAGGGTTTGATTCCAAAAAACTTCGTCCCGCTTTTGGTCCTCTTTAGTCATCCCACCTTCCAAGACACAATCCTTATACGGCCAAGAAAGTACGACTTCTTTTTTCTCGCTAAGAAATTCATCACCAATAGTTAAGCCAATCTTATTCTTGAAAGCAGTATAAGAATCCGGCAGAAAATCCTTACTAGAAACAAATTTAATAAACTTGTCTTTATCAAAAATAAGCACCCCGTCAATTTCAAGAAAAAATACCCCCCGCATTCTTTTATCAGATAAAAGGAGTTTAATGAGGTCTTTATCCAGCTTCAGAACAAGTTCAATTATTTTATTCTTCAAAAGCTCACCTTCGCTCACTAACCGTTCGTCTTTTTGGAGCAAAGTTTTTAAATTATCTAATATGTTCCCCATCTTTTGATTTTAGAGATCCTGTAGGGATTTTCCCTTTCTGCACCAATTCTACCATCTCTTAATTTCGTTCACCAGAAGAATTTAGTTTTACCAATAGCACTTCGGGCATTCCCAGTATTCAAGCTTTTTATCGGGAACTTTGCCGAAATAGTGGCCGCCACGATAACTGCGGTCAGAATAAAGAATCGCTTCAATTTTCTTACCGCAGACAGCACAGGTTCGCCGCATAATCTTTGATTTTGCTTTTACCATCTTACTTCCATTCTACGCTATTTTGGGAGAACATTAAAGAACCTTCTTCAAAAACTGCCCCGTGTAGGAGTTTTGGGAGCGGGAGATTTGCGCGGGGGCGCCTTGGGCGACGATAAATCCGCCTTCATCTCCCCCCTCTGGCCCAAGATCAATCACCCAATCCACATTTTTGATAACATCCAAATTGTGTTCCACCACCACCACCGTATTTCCCCGACTAACCAGTTTTCTTAAAACTACTAAGAGCTTCTCTAAATCAGCAAAGTGTAGGCCAGTAGTCGGCTCATCAAGAATATAAAAGGTTTTTCCGGTCGCTTTTTTCCCCAGTTCCGTCGCCAGCTTCACTCTTTGCGCCTCTCCCCCAGACAGAGTCGGCGCGGGCTGTCCAAGCTTGATATAGCCCAACCCAACCTCCTGAAGAATATTAAGCTTGGCTAAGATTAAGGGGAAATTTTGGAAAAAATGGGCGGCTTCATCAATACTTAAATTCAAAATCTCGCTGATATTTTTTTCCTTAAATTCGATTTCCAAAGTTTGACTGTTATAGCGCTTTCCTTGACAAACTTCGCAGGTGACATAGATATCTGGCAAAAATTGCATCTCGACCTTTATTTGACCACCACCCTGGCAATTTTCACAGCGGCCTCCCCGAACATTAAAAGAAAACCTGCCCGGCTTATAACCGCGGATTCTTGCCTCTGGCAGTTGCGCGAAAAGATCGCGAATAAAGGTAAACGTGCCGGTATAGGTGGCCGGATTAGAGCGAGGGGTGCGGCCAATCGGCGACTGGTCCACCAAAATCACCCTGTCTATATGTTCTAAGCCTAGAATCTCGGTGAAACGCCCCGGCTTTTCCCGATGATAAGGGTTAAATTTAGCGGCTAGAGCCTGATAAAGTGTCTCCACCACCAGGGTTGATTTGCCCGAGCCGGAAACGCCCGTTACCCCGATAAACTTGCCTAGAGGAAAACGGACATCAATATTTTTGAGATTAAACTGGGAACAGCCTTTGAGAACGAGATGATTAGAGGAGTTGACGAATGGATGAGTAGAATTCATTAGCTGAATTCTTTTTCTCCCGGAAAGGTATGCTCCGGTAAGAGAATCGTGATCGCTTTTTACCTCTTTCGGACTACCAAAGCTAATAATTTTTCCTCCGCCATCCCCTGCTCCTGGCCCAAAATCAACCAGCCAATCCGCACTCTCCATCATTTCCCGATCATGCTCCACTACAATCAGGGTATTATCTAAATCACGCAATTTTCTTAGTGTCTCGATCAGGCGCCGATTGTCCCTTTGGTGTAAGCCGATAGTCGGCTCATCCAAAACATAGCAAACGCCGCTTAGTCCAGACCCAATTTGCGAAGCCAGCCGAATCCTTTGGCTCTCACCACCAGCTAGAGTCGCCGAGGGCCGATCAAGAGAAAGATAATCAAGGCCGACCGAAAGTAAGAACTCTAAGCGCGTAATGACTTCCTTAAGAATCGGTTCGGCGATTGTCTTTTCCCTCTCATTAGCAAGGGTCAAGCTCTTTAGCCAGGAAATTGTTTCTTTAATTGACCACTTTGTTGCGTCGCTAATCGATTTTCCGTCAATCGTTATTCCCAAAGCCTCCTTTTTAAGCCTCGCTCCTTGACAATCGGGACAGATTTCCCTTTTCATAAACCGCTCAATTCTTTCCCGCACAGACTCCGAATCCGTCCGCCAATAGCGCCACTCTAACTCTTCGCGCGAAAGGCCAAATTTAGCCGCCAACTCCTCGTCAACCTTAATCAAAGTGCCAATTCCCGAACAGGTAGGGCAGGCGCCATGCGGAGAATTAAATGACAAAGTGCGCGGCTCAATCTCCGGCAAAGAGAGATTACACGCTGGGCAAGCAAACTTTTGCGAAAAAAGATGATCGGTCATTTCTTTCGGCTTTTCGGGAAAATCGAAAGACGAATCTTGCACTTCAGCCACAATTACCTGGCCATCGGAAAGCTTCAGGGCCTGTTCGATTGAATCGCCAAGTCTTCTGGCAAAGGCGGGATCTTTTGCCTCACTTTCCTTTTTCGGAAAGCTAATTCGGTCAACCACAGCCTCAATGGTGTGCTTGTTAGTTTTGATTAGATAAAGATCTTCGTGAAGACCAAAGATTTGCCTGTCAATTCTCACCCGGGTAAATCCCTTCACGCGTAAATTATCAAGAAGCTGGGCAAACTCACCTTTGCGGTCGCGCACAAGGGGCGCAAGAATCAAGAGCCGGCTGGGAAATTTAAACTTAAGCACCTGCTCTCTAATCTGCCCAACACTCATGGTGCTAATTTCTTTGCCGCAATTGGGGCAGTGAGGGTGGCCGATGCGGGCAAAAAGAAGGCGTAGGTAATCATAAATCTCGGTGATTGTCCCCACCGTTGACCGCGGGTTATGGGAAACGCTTTTTTGGTCAATGGCAATCGCCGGCGACAGGCCCTCGATGGAATCAACGTCAGGCTTATCCATAATACCTAAGAATTGGCGGGCGTAGGCCGAAAGCGACTCCACATAGCGCCGCTGGCCCTCGGCATAAATGGTGTCGAAGGCTAAGGAAGATTTGCCACTGCCCGAAACACCGGTGAAAACCACCAGCTTATTCTTCGGAATCTCCAGATCAACATTTTTAAGGTTATGCTCTCTTGCCCCCCTTATAATAATTTTATCCATAAAATTTTTTAACTTAAAACCGTTTACCCTGAGCGAAGCCGAGTTTGACTCGGCGAAGTCGAAGGGTTACCCGTGGTAGGGATATTATATGATTTGACATTTTGCAAAGCAATATGACAAAAATTAAGTTAATGACTGCAAAAGATTTAAAACAATCTTCACTAAGCCTTGAGTTTTCTTCGCGAGGAATAATTAAGGCCTGAGCTATTCCCTCTCTGATCAATGTATCATATATTAATATATGATACAAAATAACTTCACGCTTACTTTACACAACAGTGGCCGGTAAAAATGGTTTTGTAGCCTAGCCGCCGATAAAATTCTTCATTCCGCGAAGATAATTCAGTTCCGAGAAACGTCACCTCATTTCCGAGTTCTAGCGATCGGTTGGTAATAAACTGCGAGATTAGTTTGCCAAAACCTTTCCCTCTCGCCTCCGGAATGCTGGCAATGCCGGCAACATAGCCGCACTTTCCGTCACGAAGTAGTAGGCCGGCAGCAACATATCTCTTATCGCTCTTAATCAAATACCCTTCTAAGCGATTTTTAAATTGCTGATCGCGCAGCGCTTTCTGCGACACGATAATAAAATTTTCCATCGGAACACCGCCGTAAGGGCTATCAAATGATTTCGGGCCTGAATAACCCAAGCGAATAACTTCGCCATAAGCCCTTATCTCTTCACCCGTTTTAATCTTAACAACTTCGGCTGCCAATCTTTCGATTTTTATGTCTTTCGTGTTCTTATAAATCATCCACGCATCAGAAAAGGATAGCTTATAGCCAAAGTCAGTTATAACTCTTCTTACATCTTGGGGTTTTGAAAAAGGAGCAATGTACAATGCTGGTTTTCTATTTCTTTCTCTTAACAACTCTTCTATCGTTTCAACTCCCTCTCGACAATCACCTTCTAAAGAATAAATCAGGGCGTGATTATTAAATTCATCATCTAAAAGATCATGTGTATAAACCTTCACCCAACCCAAATTAATCGGTTTATTAAAATAAATTCCCGCTTGAAGCTGGTAAAATTTTCCTAAAAGAAAATCGGGATCAATTCCCATTATTTTATCCCTTCTATCTCTTTTATTTTATCTCTAATTTTTGCCGCGAGTTCAAAGTTGAGATCATCGGCGACGAGGCGCATTCTTTTTGACAGCTCTTTAACCAATCTTTTCTTATCTTCCGGCAGCATTTGTTCAATTTTCTCTTTCTCCAATCCCTCAATTGCTAATTGCTCACTTGCTCTTTCCTCTTTTTCCACTAGTTTTTTCCTCACTGGTTTAATGATCGACCGCGGGATAATTCCGTGGGCTTTATTGTAGGCAACCTGAATCGCCCTTCTTCTTTCCACTTCCGCCATAGCCCGCTTCATCGAGCCGGTAATATTATCCGCATACATAATTACCTGGCTATTTATGTGCCTGGCCGCCCGACCCATCACTTGAATCAAGGAGGTTTCTGATCTCAAAAACCCTTCTTTGTCGGCATCGAGAATTGCTACCAAAGAAACTTCTGGCAAATCTAAACCTTCCCGCAAGAGATTTATGCCCACCAAGCAATCGAAATTGCCAAGCCTCAAATCGTCCAAAAGATCCTGGCGCTTGAGCGTTTCAATTTCGCTGTGTAAATAAGCCACTTTAATTTCTTTTTCGTGCTCAGTTAAATATTCTGCTAAATCTTCGGCCATTCTTTTCGTCAAAGTAGTCACTAGTACCCTCTCGCCTCGTTTAATTCGCAGAAGAACCTCTTTTATTAAATCAGGAATCTGGTTCTCCGTCGGTCGAACCAAAATCTCTGGATCAACCAAACCGGTTGGCCTGATTAATTGCTCCACGATCGCCCCGCCCGCCTGACTTTTCTCCCACTCGTCAGGGGTAGCGGAAGTATAAATTACTTGCGGCACTCTTCTTAAAAACTCATCAAACCGAAGGGGCCGATTATCCAGAGCGGCGGGCAATCTAAAGCCATAGTCAATTAAAACCTCTTTACGCGAATGATCACCGTTATACATTCCCCGAATCTGGGGAATGGTCATATGCGACTCGTCAATTACTACGAGCCACTTATCCTGATAGGCTTCCTGAAAATAGTCAAGTAAGGTAAAAGGCGGCTCACCCGGCTTACGCCCATCAAAATAACGGGAATAATTCTCGATGCCGTTGACATAACCCATCTCTTTAATCATCTCCAAATCATAATTTACCCGCTGCAAGAGCCGATGGGCCTCTAACTCTTTTCCTCTTGCCTTTAGCTCCGCCACCCTTGCCTTAAGATCGCTTTTTATCTCCTCAAAAATATCTTCATAGCCACGCGGGTCAGTTAAATAATGCTTGGCGGGGTAGATCACTACTGAGTTTAAAATTGAAAACTCAAAATTTAAAATTTTTCCGGTTAAGGGATCAAGTTTTTTGATTTTCTTAATCTTTCCTCCTTCTATCTCAATACGAATGGCCTCATCCTGGTAAGCAGGAAAAAGATCAATCATTTCTCCTCTAACCCGAAAAGTTCCTCGCCTGAAATCATAGTCCGCTCGATCATACTGGAGATTAACCAGCCTTCTTAAAATGTCTTCCTGGCTAACTCTTTCTCCCTCCTTCAGTTCGATTACAAAGTGGCCATATTCTCGCGGGCTGCCGAGGTTATAGATGCAGGAAACTGAGGCAACGACAATCACATCTGGTCGAGTTAAAATGTTAGTCGTCGCTGCCAAACGAAGCTTGTCAATCTCTTCGTTAATTTCTATTTCTTTCTCAATATAGGTATCGGTCTTTGGAATATAAGCTTCCGGTTGGTAGTAGTCATAATAGGAGACAAAAAAACAGACGGCGTTCTTAGGGAAAAAATCGCGAAATTCTTGGTAAAGCTGGGCGGCTAGAGTCTTGTTATGAGAAATAACTAAGGTTGGTTTCCGCGTCTTTTCAATAACTTCCGCTACGGAAAATGTCTTTCCGCTGCCGGTAACGCCCAGGAGAACTTGATGTTTCAGGTTCTCTTCAACACCCCAAGTCAATCTTTGGATCGCTTCCGGTTGGTCTCCGGTCGGCTCGAAATCAGAGGTTAGCTTGAATTTCATTACCTAAATTTTAAGGTAATTTCAGTGTATAATAAAGTCCGAAATGATTCAAAAATAGCTCGAGGATATTTTGAAAGCGACTGAAGCTAGTGATGCCACAGATGAAAATAATGTTTCTTGACGAGTCAGGAGATCACAGTCTAGATAAGATTGATCAATCTTATCCTATGTTTGTTCTTGCTGGTTGTATTTTCGATTTTGATTATTACTTCGAAAAGGCAGAAAAACAAGTCAATGAGTTGAAAATATGCTTTTTTGGCAAAAACAATCTCATTCTCCGCTCTTATGATATTCGCAAGCAGAAGAGTGATTTTGCCTGTCTGGTAGATAGAAAGAGAAGGGAAGAATTCTACCAGGCCCTAGATAATCTTGTTAAAAGACTCGAATTTAAAGTAATTTCAGCCGCCATCGAAAAGAATAAGCTCAAAAACCAATATTCTGCTCCAGATAATCCCTACCACTTATGTTTTCAGTTTATACTAGAGCGTGCCGTTATGTACCTTGGGGCCTCCAGAGAGAAAATGATGTTAAAAATAGAATCGCGAGAAACTCATAACGATCAGAAATTAGCGAAGATTTATGAAAAATTTAAAGAAAATAACCACCGTTATATTACTGCCGCCGAAGTTCAAAGAAAGTTAGCCGATCTTTCGTTTAGTCAGAAAATGCAGAACATTGCCGGTATGCAAATAGCTGACCTAGTCGCCTACCCTTTAGGAAAGTGGGTGCTAAATAGTGGGGCTGAGAATAAGGCATTTGCCATTGTTCAAAAAAAGCTTCACCGAAGACCTAATAGCAAAGATTTCTTAAACTACGGACTGAAGATATTTCCGTAAAAGAATGAGGGCCCGGGAAAGCCCCAGTCCCTCATTCCTAATAATTATTATAAGGCATTTGTCAAGAGATTAAAACTATGGGCACTTTATATGTCGTTTCGACGCCAATTGGCAACCTTGAAGATATTACTGTCCGACGCTAAGAGTGCTGGGCGAGGTTGATCTTATTGCCTGCAGATACGCGGAAAACCGGCCTCCTTTTAGAAAAGCTAGGAGTGGTCAAAAAGGCAAGACTAATTTCCTATTATGAGCAAAATGGGCTCCAGCGCATCTCGCCTTTCATTGAAGATTTAAAGGGTGGTAAAAATGTCGCCTTAGTTTCCAGTGCCGGCACGCCTACTATCTCTGACCCTGGGTATAAATTGGTGAGGGAGTGTCTCTCACAAGGGACAAAAGTCAAGGCAATTCCCGGCCCGTCGGCACTTTTAGCTTCCCTTGTCTGCTCTGGATTGCCTACCGACAAATTTCTATTTCTTGGTTATCTACCGAAAAAGAGGGTAAATGGCTCCAGATTTCTCGAAATCTTCGCTCAGTAAGTAAATTTTTCAGAGGGACGATAATCTTTTTTGAAAGCCCGCACCGGCTGGTAAAGACCCTCGTTGATCTTAAAATGATTTTCGGTGAGCTCGAAATTGTAATTGCCCGAGAACTAACAAAAATTTACGAAGAGGCCAGGAGAGGAAAACTTTCAGAATTTCAGGCTTTTTATTCTAACAATCCGCCAAAAGGGGAAATAACTGTTCTTTTCCACTTATAAATTCTAGTGTGCGGACTATTAAGCTGTACTCTTTTTTTTATTATTTGCCCATTCTTCAATAATTTCCCTCAATAATGCTGATTGAGAAAGTCTACGTTTCTCACTTTCTTGTTTCAAAAGTTGTTTCAATTCGCGTGTCGCAAGAAAATTAAATTTTTCCAAGTTATCTCTTTTGACCACGCTTACTTTTTTAGACAATTCTCTCTTAAGATCATCACTGCCGGTGTAATAGATAAAATGAAGATTTCTTGATTTAGTACCCTTAAGGAAGGATAAGTTATTCGTATCTTTAAGCTCCGTTCTCAAACATAAGAATGTTGGGATTTGTTTCTGAAGTGCATGTGCGATTTGTTGTCCAACTCCTATTGAAGCGACCGAGACTTCGGCAATAAAAAAATCTGCCTCGTTTATAGCCACCACTGCATTATAATGAATTTTATCTGGATCATGTTTCCGTTTTCGCGCAAACCAGCGATATTTGATGTGTAAATTACAATCTTCTTCAATAACTTTGATAAAGTCTTTGTATGAGAAACCTGATTCTGGGTTAAGTCTTTTACTTGAAAACGTAACAAAAACTGTTCTCTTGTTTTTTGGCGGTTGAGTTTTATATCGCATATAAAACATGACTTTAGATGTTTTCTATAGTATAATGGCTCTTGTTTCCTATTGCTAATTATAGCAAAATGAAAAAATAGTTACGACGGTAATAGGTATATGAAAGGATCTATAGGAAGAGAACTCCCTACAAAAGAGGATAAAGGGTTACATGAGGTTGAAATAAGAGCCTTGTTGAAGGCGAGACAGAAAAGGGAACTAACCCATTTGTTAGAAGCCAGGGGTGCAACTTTAGAGAAAACAGAACACCTCAAAGATGCGTATTTTTGCCCCATAAATATTAAGTCTTTTCCGGAAATCGAGATGAACACAGTGGGCTCGTTTAGTTTGAGACTTCGCCAAAAAGTGGAAAACGGTAAAACTCGTATCGAAATAAACACTAAAATGATTACCCAATACGGAGATCACAATGCCTGGGAAGAGCATGAGATAGCAGTTGATTCTTTTGACGAGGCTAAAGCTATTTTGCAAACGATGAGCTTCAAGCCATACTTTACATTAGAGAAAGACCGCTCAACCTATTCTGTAGAAGGAATGGCCCTTGTTTTTGAAGATATCGTTGATTTCGGACCAATTCTTGAAGCTGAAATCATTACTCCCAAAGACAAAATCGAAGAGGCGAAGACAAGGATTAAAGATTTTTTGCGAGAATTAGGTATCTCAAGTCAACAAATTGTTCCAAAGAGTGTTACAAATATGCTAATGAGAGAAGAAGCGCAATTTTAGATCGGGTTAATAGTGTCCCCTTACTTCTTTCATAGATTTGCCAATTTTCTTGGCTGGATCTTTCTACTTCCTGTTCTAAAAATAGTGATACCCTTAAGACGCAATTTATACGCCTGAAGATAGATTTTCACAACATCGTCGGTAGTTGATGCGCCTGGTATATTTACTGTTTTCGCGATTGATTCGTCAACTGCTTTCTCAATTTCACCAGCCATGAGAAGGTGTTCTTGCGGCTCTATCTCAAGCGCAGTTTGATAGACGGCTTTGATGTCATGAGGAACCCCTCCCATACTTCCCACACGACCGAGTCCAAAAATTTGTCGGCATAAAGCTTCGTTAAGCAGCCGTCTTTTATCGAGTTCTCGCTTAAGATATGGATTAATTTCTCCTCCGTATCCAACTAACGAGAATATCGGCTCTATTCCTGTAGATGCATCAATCACGAGTCCACTTCTTCCCGTTGGGGGTAGAGCAACAGTAGATGCATTTCTTAATAGCCGAGTATCTCGTATTTTAGAGGCAAGGTCCCTCCACATAATAGGAGTAACGGTTCTTGTTTCAAGAGATCCATATTTTTCCTCAAGAAAACCAGGGTTGTCGTTGTATCGACAACCCGAAACGAAGCCCATCGCCCCAAATGAGCCTCTTTGTTTTGCAAGCTCATGAGATTCAAGTTTGGACACGTAGTTAATGAAAGCTATAACATCTTTCGCAACTCTCCTTGATCTTAGATCGCTATATGGTAACCTAAGTTGAAGTAACATATCAGCTAGTCCGCAAATACCTACTCCGATTTTTCGTTTTGCTCTCATTACTTGTTGATTAAGTGGGTGGGCGTAATGTTCAATACTAAATTCGAGAGCGTTATCAAGAACACGAGTCATTAATCTTATTAATTTTTCAAGCTGGCTATAGTTAATACCAGATAACGGATCAACAAACTTACCAACGTTGATATACCCAAATTGGCATGATTCGCCAGCCACGAGCCCCACTTCTGCGCAAGGAGCTAGCCCACATATGCTCCAACCCCAGGCGTGGGATTATCTCTATCAAAACGGTCAAGAAAGACCAATCCGGGGTCTCCACAGGCAACAGCACTTTCTGCAATGCGGTACATTACTTCTCGTGCATTTAGGTAAGTACCATCACTTAGCCTATAATGCTCTCCTACCCCAACGGCACACATAAATTCTGGACTTACATCAATAGAGATATTAAACTTCCAATTTTCTCCTCGCTCATCTGATCCAACCTTCGTCTCAATGAACTCTAAGATGCGAGGGTGGTGGATACTTAAAATTGCCATGTTACCAACAGGACGATTTTCCTTTCCGCTATTGGCACCATCGACGGCCACACCGTTAAGAAATCCGAGAATCTCAACTGGGTTTTCGGTATCATTAAGGTTAAAGCCGGTACCCATACCAGCTTGATGAAATTCATCAACAACTTGTTTCACTTTTCGGAGATCTCCTCGAAGATCAAGCGGCGGAACAGCGCATGCAGATAACGGTCTATCTGTATATCGGCCTGCATTTGTCATGACAGGCGTACTCATCACGCAGTACTTTCCATCTAAAAAAAATCCGAAGTCTTCGATTAACCGCTGGATTTCGGCGGTGGAGGTCCCAAAGCAGGTTTCGGGGACAAAAAGCGCTTCGACCATCCTTTTGATCATCATTTGAGGTGTCTCGGAGGCACCTATGATACGGCCTTCTCTGAGAACTTTTTCAGCCAGAGGTGAAGGCAGAAAACTGGATTTAAAGGTAGATTTGGATTCGCCGCAATATGCTTCTCTCATAGTTTTCTCGGTATATTATGGCGCCGTTGCGCCATAAACCGTATTATAGAGCATGATCTATTATTTTGCAAGAAAAACTCACAGTTCAAAAAAGAAATTTCAAGCGGTGTGTCGAGAGATGTACTTGCTAGATTTCAAATAAGGCTTTGCCCTGTCATTTCTCTTGGTTTGGGAATACCCATTATTTTCAAAATGGTAGGGGCAACGTCACCCAAAATCCCAGGGGAGAGGATTTTTGGGCTGGCATACTCCTTGCTAACCAGAATAAACGGCACGGGATTGGTCGAGTGCTCCGTATTTACTTCGCCAGTTTTTAAATCAAGCATTTCCTCTACGTTGCCGTGGTCAGCGGTTACAATAACTATTCCTTCTGCGCGAAGCATTTCCTCAACAATTTTGCCTAGATAAAAATCAACCGTTTCGCAGGCTTTTATGCCTGCCGAAAGTACACCGGTGTGGCCAACGATATCTGGATTGGCAAAATTAAGTAAGAAAAAGTTGGTCGCGCCGTGAAGAAGAGTTTCCGAAAAGGCCCCATAAACCCCTTCGGCTGACATCTCTGGCTTTAAGTCATAAGTCGTAACCTTTGGGGAAGGCACTTCAAGCCAACTCTCGCCGAAAAAAGGTTTTTCCCGCTGTCCGTCAAAATAATAAGTGACAAATCGCTCTTTCTCCGACTCGGAGAGATGTAATTGACTAACGCCCTGGCCCGAAAGAATCTGGGCTAAAGGAGAAGCAACAACAATGGGGGAAAAGGCAACTGCGGAAACAGGTAAGCCCTTCTCGTACTCAGTCATCGTGGCAAAAAAAAGATTTTTAAAACCATTGGTGAGAAAGGACTTGGTTAATTGGCGAGGTCTGTCAACTCGAAAATTAAAAAAAATTACGGCATGGTTATCCAAAATTCTGCCAACGGGTCTTTGCTTTTCCGTAATCACAACTGGCTCGATAAACTCATCGGTTATTCCATCTCGATAAGAATTCTCCACTGCCTTAAACACGTCTTCCGCCTTTTTCCCAATCCCTTCAAGAATTGCCCGATAGGCCCTCTCGGTCCTTTCCCAACGAAGATCGCGATCCATGGCATAGTAGCGGCCCATAATGGTGGCAATCTTCCCTACTTCCAGCTCTTTCATTTTTTTATCCAATTGGAAAAGCAGCTTTTGCGACGATTTTGGCGGCATATCTCTTCCGTCCGTAAAAAGGTGCAAAAAAACATGGGTGAAATTTTCCTTCTTGCAAAGTTCCAAAAGGGCAAGCAGGTGATCAAAGCCAGAATGCACTCCGCCATCGCTTAGAAGCCCCATTATATGCAAGGATGAACGGTGGAAACGAGCGTGGCTGATGGCGGCCAAAAAGGCCTTGTTTTGAAAGAAAGAGCCATCGCTGATCGCCTTACTTATTCGTGGTAGATCTTGAGGAACGATCCGGCCCGCCCCTAAATTAAGATGGCCCGTTTCTGAACTTCCCATTTCTCCTTTTGGCAAACCGACTGCCTCTCCGGAAGCCAAAAGCTGCGTATGAAAATAATTCCTCCAAAGATATTCCATCGTTGGCGTCTTAGCTTGGGTAACGGCGTTTCCGGGTCCGGCTGGTGCTAATCCCCAACCGTCTAAAATAATCAAAACAAGAGGTTTTTTAAGCATTTTTAAGTTCCAGGAGGCGATTATATTTGGCAATCCTTTCTCCGCGGGCAAAGCCGCCGAATTTTACATAATCTGCTCCGATGGCCACCGCGAAGTCGGCCGCAAATGGATCATTGGTATCCTGACCGCGGTGGGAAACAACAGTCTTCAGCCCGCAATTTTTGGCCACTTTTACCGCCTCTAGAACTCGGGTAAGCGTGCTCCTTTGGTCCGGCTTAATTACTGCTGCATTACCGGCTTTTAGTTCGGCTGCTTTTTTGATTCTTTCCGCGTTCGTGGCCGTTAAATCATCAACGACAATCATAGTGTCTGGTAGAGATGCTGTTAACCTAATCCAACTGTCCCAGTCGTCGTCAAGGCAGGGATCCTCAAGAGAAATAATTGGGAAATCTTTGACTAGCCGCTCGTAATCCAAGGGAGGCTGATTTTCCCTTGACGACTCGGCAATATCTAGCGCGATACGGCTATTTTTACCCAGGACCTTGGTAATAATCTCAAGCACTTGCTCGTCATTTAATCCCGGCGGCGAAAATCCTCCCTCGGCACCGACTGTCGTGGGGTAATTCGAGTTTCTCAGATAGTCTTTTATCTTTTGATACGCCTCTTGTCCTTGTTCGACTGTTTCCGCAATATACAAAAATTCCTGAATGGTTAGGTTTTTACTGCCATGCTTCGCTCCCTCAAAAAGAAGCACCATCAGCTTGGGAAAAACAAGTTCTTGGGGGTATGAAAGAGTGCTCGCCGCGCGGGAAAAAGCCAGGGAAACCGCCAAGGTGGCATTTGCGCCGCAAGGAAAGTTTTCCAGTTCTTTATCAAAGTCTTCCTGGCCAATAAATTCTCTTTTTGATATAACCGGGTAAATAATTCCTTGAGTTTCCCGAACAGCTTGGTCCGCGCTAACTTTCCTTGCCTCCCACTGACCAGTAGAAATTCCGGCAGGGACGGAGGCGCGCCCGCTCTTTCCGTCGGCCAAAAAAAGTTCCGCCTCAATCGTCTTGCCTCCCTGACTATCAAATATTTCCCTGGCCGCAAGGCTTGCAATCTTAATCATAGAGTTATTTTTTTAAAATTAATTTCTCCTCGGCCTGGTGAACCAGTCCGCGACACGCTTCAATTGCATCCGGATTAACGGATACGCTGGTAATTCCCCATTCAACCAGTTTTTCCACTAAGGCTGGCCGAGAAGAAGCCGCCTGACCACAAATCGAGGAGGTAACACTATATTTATGACAAGTTTTAATGACTCTCTCTAAGGCCCACAAGACAGCCGGATCTTCTTCGTTAAAAGACGGTGCTACTTCATTGTTATCGCGGTCAACGCCCAAAATAAGCATTGTCAAATCGTTCGACCCAATAGATACCCCATCAATTCCGATCTCCAGGAAATCTTCGAGCATAATAACATTAGTCGGTATCTCCACCATCATCCAGAGCTTAAAAGTCGAGGAACGCATCAGGCCAGAGGAAACGATGATCTTTTTCACCTCGTGGAGTTCCTGTGGTGACCGCACAAAGGGGATCATCAACCACAAATTCTTTAGCCCCTTTTTGGCACGTACTTCCTTTATCGCCGCCAGTTCAAGCTCAAAAACTTCGGCGTCTCTGATATATCTGGCGGCCCCGCGGAAACCAAGCATCGGATTAGGCTCCTCGGGCTCAAACTCTCTTCCTCCCGATAAGTTCCGATATTCGTTTGTCTTAAAATCAGTCGCCCGGTAAACTACCGGCCTTGGCTTAAAACTCTCGCAGAAAATGGCCAGATTGTCGCTTAAGTGCTTGATAAATAATTTTTCCTTTTTTTCCCTGATAATTTTTTTGGGGTGAAGTCCCATCTGGGCAATCATAAACTCGGCCCGGAGAAGCCCAACGCCATCCGCATCGCGCTTGGCAACCTCGGCGGCGATTTCCGGCTCCGCCAGGTTAACATAGATTTTGGTAGCCGTATTGAGAGAGACTCTGCTCGGAGTACGGAGAAAAGAGCTTGAAGAAACTTTTAGGTTTTCTGCGGACCGAAATCCGCCTTTTAGAATTTCCCCTTTTGTCCCGTTAACCGTGATTATCTGGCTATTCTTCAGGGTCTTTGTTGCTTCTTTTGTGCCAACGACGCAGGGAATTCCCAGTTCGCGGGAAACGATGGCGGCATGTGATGTTTGGCCGCCGCTATCGGTAACAATACCCACCACTTTTTTCATCGCCGGCACATAATCAGGAGAGGTCATCGGCGCAACCAAAACCTCTCCGCTTCTTACTTTATTAATTTCCTTGGCCGAATGAATTATTCTGGCAACACCGGTAGCGACTCCTGGCGAAGCCGGCATACCTCTAAGCAGCACCGTTAGGTCTTTGGTAAACGACTGCGTTCTTTTTTCTTCTGTTTTTTTGGCCTGCTCTAGAGTGGTAACCGGCCGGGTTTGCAAAATATAGATCTTTCCTCTCTCAATGGCCCATTCGATATCCTGCGGAAAGAAATAATGGTGGTAAATCCTATTGCCTAACTTCGCCAACTCCATAATTTGGCTATCCGTTATTTTTTGTCTTGACTGTTTATTAGACTGAACTGGTCTAAGACTGGTCTGGCCATTTAGTTTAATTAATTGAACTGGCTGGCTAGATATTTTCTTAGTGAGAACTTTCAAGGACTTACTTCCGATTTCATAGTTGTCGGGTGCTACTTCGCCCTGGACAATCAGTTCGCCCAGACCATAAATTGCCTCGATAACGATTCTGTTCTTTGCGCCCGTAACGGGATCGCAGGTAAACATCACGCCCGAAGTTTCCGATTGAATCATTTTTTGAACCGGCACGGCGATACCCACTTTCAGGTGATCGAAATTTCTTTCCTGGCGATAAAATATAGCCCTTGGTTCAAAAAGAGAGGCCCAGCATTCTTTAACTTTCTCAACCACATTAGCTTCTCCGCTGACATTTAGAAAGGTGACCTGTTGGCCGGCAAAAGAGGCGGTGGGTAAGTCTTCCGCCGTTGCCGAGGAACGAACTGCCACTAAAACCCTCTGGCCTAAAATTCCCCCTAAATCAAGATACGCTCTTATTATCTCTGTTCCTGTGTCTTTTGGCACCTTTTTCGCCAACAAAGCTTCTTTAATTCTTGCGGAGACGACTGAATAAGACTGGGGGTTGTTCTCGTCCAGCTTTTGCAATTCTTTTTTAATTTTATCGGTAAGATTATTCTCGCGCAGAAAATCAAAATACGCCCCAGAAGTAACGATAAAGCCCGGCGGCACCGGGATACCAAAGGAAACCATCTCTCCCAAGTTAGCCCCTTTCCCGCCGACAAGGGAAATGTCATCTTTACCAACCTCCGAAAACCAAACAACGAATTTTCCTCTCATCAAAATCAATTCTAAGGACTAATAATAAAAAGATCAAGCAGGGTTTGGAAAGAAGGCGCTGCCGACGTCTTGCGACGAAAGTCTATCTCTAAGAGGCGCGCGTAGCCCGACCGAAGTTCCGCCAAGGTAAAGTGCTTTGCCTGGCCTAAAATTTTTCTTTGCTGCCATGAAGGAAGACTGTCGAGCCCGTCACCTTGAAGATCTTTTGCCAGGATAAGGTAATGGAATCGCTTTATTAAGAGATAGAAAATCAGCTCGGGCTCTTTTTGCCTAAGACTAAGGTGAAGCAAATTCAACATCTCTTTAGCATTCTTGGGCCTAAGCGAATCGAGGAAGCGGAAAACCAATGGCTCAACCTTAAATATTTCGATGGTAAGAGTGGGGGTAAGCCTAGCAATAACTGCCTGGGTTAATTGCTTATTCTCCCAAAGTAATAAAGAAACCTCGCCCCTCAATTGAACAAGATAATTTATGATTTGTTCCTTTTCTTTACCAGTTCGCAAAGATAGAAAATTTTCCACGACCACTATTTTGCCCTCGCCAAAAAGCGATTTTGCCTCTAGGGCCTGCTTCAGATCGGTGAGAGTTAACGTTTTTCCCTCGAGAGTAATTTTCTCGGTTAATCCCTTTTCCTCGGCCTGGCGAACCAGTTCGGCTAAGCGCTTTCGGCTGGAAACGGTATTTTCTCCGTGAAGAAGAACTAGCATTGTATTTTTTGCCAAAGAATCTCCACCACCTTGGTGTTAATTGAGTGGTACTTTCCGCGGTGGGAAAGCAAACTGCCGGAAAAATTCCTCGGAATATGTAATAGTTCGTGAATTAAAATTTTTTTCTTATCTTCCGCTGGCAAATGATCAAACCTCTCCGCAATAATTTCGATACAATACCCGGGCGGGACAGCCAGGGCTTTTTGCCAAATGCGCGGTAAGGACCAAATTCTTGCCCTGGCTTTGGACTTTGAGCCGGTAGAGCGGAAGCAAAATATCCTGGCCGGATCTATGTGGGAAAAGCCCAGTTTTTGCAAGAGAAAAATTATCTCGTTTCTAATATCGTCAGCCGGAAACCACTCCATCATCAGGCAGTAACTTTATAAACCTCGTCGCCCTCCTTCGCTTCCTGGTCAATCTTCATGCCCACCGTTTGGCCTCGCTTGGCCGACTGGATTTGTTCGTGCTCAACCTGCATTGAGGCGACCACCTGGGTAAATTCCCGACCGTGGCCGGAAATCTTTATAGTGTCACCCGCGGCAAGTTCGTCAGATAACTCAAGGACAGCTACCCCAATTTTATCGTAGTAGTGGGTAATCACTCCAACCTTAAAATCTGGCATTTATCTCACCCCCTTTCCCTGCACTATGTTTTGCCACTAATATATCTTACAATATGCTGGCAATGGTTGCAATCGGGCCAGTCAATTTCTACATCTATGGAGGACTTATGGCCCTGGGCGTATTGGTAGGTTTTTTGGTGGCAAGACTTAGGGCAAAGTTGTACCAGGTTACAAATTCGACTGTCGAAAGCATTTTCTTGATACTCATTCCCAGTAGTGTTTTGGGGGCAAGGGCCTACCATGTCTTACACTACAAAGCCTACTATTTTAACCATCCAGGAGAAATTTTCCTTTTATGGCAAGGGGGGCTGGGTGTTTTCGGGGCCCTCATTGCCGGCATTTCTGCCTTGGCAATTTATGCCAAAATAAAACATTATTCTTTTTGGCAATTAACTGATCTCCTTCTTCCATCCGCCGCTATACTTCAAGCAATCGGCAGAATCGGCAATTTTTTTAATCAGGAAGCATTTGGGCCGCCAACTGACTTGCCGTGGAAAGTTTACATTGACCCGTCTCGCCGGCCTAGCAGTTGGCAAAACCATACCTCTTTCCACCCGCTTTTTCTTTACGAATTCCTGGCCATGCTCGCCGTTTTTCTTATTTTGCTTTTACTCGAAAGAAAAGGGCAAAAAATTGGGTTTGCTAGCGGTGTCTATTTTCTTCTTTTTGGCACCATCCGTTTTTTAACCGAATTTGCCCGCTTTGACACCTGGCAAATCCAAGGCGTCAAAGTCGCTCAAGTTTTAAGTTTAGTGGCTATTCTTTTGGGTCTCATTCTACTTTTAAGGCCAAAAACAAAGTAGTTGCGAAACGGCAAAATCAAAAATTAACCACTTATATTTTTTATTAGCCTGATTTCGGGGTGATCGGAAGAATTCACGTAGTCTATAGCCACTAGGTCAATCCGCAAAAGTTCAGGCAGTTCCGGATGAAGCATTTTATAATAATTAGCGGATCTGACCAAAGCTTTCAGCTTCCACGGAGTTATCGCTTCTTCGGGCAGGCCGTATTTGTCTGTTAATCTTGTTTTTACCTCGATAAAAACCAGGGTCTTGCCCTCCCGGGCCACGAGGTCAATTTCTCCGTATCTTTTTCTAAAATTCCGCTCAATGATTTGGTAGCCTTTTTGGGCCAAAAATTCGGCCGCCAGCCCTTCGCCGAATTTCCCAACGCTTAATTTCCCCATCAAGAGGTCTTTCTTAAGTAGTAAAGCTTGGCCCTTCTTACTTTGGTCGCCTTCTTTTTCACCTCGATTTTGGCAATTAACGGCAACGAGAGGGGGAAAATCTGCTCAACCCAGACGCCCTGCGCGCCCATTCTCCTGGCGGTAAACATCTTGTTTTCCCCTCTTCCCTTGATGGCAATCACCACTCCCAAAAAGGCGACTAGTCTTTCTTTGCCGCCCTCTTTAATGCGGTGCTGAATCTTAATCGTGTCGCCGACTTTAAATTTTACGTCTTGCCACTGTGCGCTTATTGCCATAATCAATATTCTAGCATATTTCAACTATTCTGACAAAATTTTCTTGATTTGCTTTTCCAGGCCATCATTATAATCAACCCCAAAATTTAATGCCAGTTTGCGCTGTTTCCCGTTTTCTGTCTCAAAAATTAAAATCCCCCTCTTTTCTCCCGGACTATCTTTTAACAGCTTATTAAGTTTAACAAGCGCCTGGGCATGAACGCCACGAGGAACCCTCACCGTAAAATCAAAGCTTGGCTGATCCTGATTAAGAGTGGAAAGCGAAATCGCACTATCGGCAATTAAGGATGTTCCTCCTTGGCGAGCCTCCAGGCGACCATCAACTAAAAGAACTTGGTCTTTGGCCCAGATGCTCCTCGTCGCCGAAAAAACCCGGGGGAAAACTACCACTTCAAGCTTGCCCGTGTCATCTTCAATGGTGGCAAACGCCATTTCTGAAACGCCATTTTTAGTCATTGCGATTCTAATTGAGGAAAGAATACCGCCCACTTTAATCTTCTGGTCAACCTCGATGGTTTCCGGAGAAACTTCATAGAGCTTATGCGTGACTTCCTCCCCCAGAAGAGAAAGAAGTGGCATTAAAGGATGTTCTGTCAAATAGAAACCTAAAAGCTGCTGTTCCAGCCGAAGCAGCTCTTGCCTGGAAAATTCTTCTATCTTAGGCAAATCATCCTCGGCAATAATCTTGCCATGGGCCTCATTATCTTCCTGAAAAAGACTGGCTTGGCCAGCGGCTCTTTGTTTCTGCAAACTCTCATTTTGAGCCCGTAACTTATCGAGTCCGGCTAGCATCGCCGCCCTTTTCCCGAAACTGTCCATCCCCCCAACCCGGATTAAACTTTCTAAAACTTTTTTATTAACTTTCTGGGCATCAACTCTCTGGAAAAAATCTCCCAGAGATTTAAACTCGCCCGCAAGCTGCCTTGCCTTTATTATCTCCACGATGGCCGCCTCGCCTACGTTTTTAATTGCCGAGAGGCCAAAACGAATCGCGCAATCCTCCAGGGAACCCGCGTGCGCTTCAATAGAAAAACCCACTTCCGATTTATTAATATTAGGCGGGAGGATAACAATTCCCATCCGCCGGCACTCGGCTACCCCCAAGGCAACTTTATCAGCATTACCCGATTCTGCTGTCAGAAAAGCAGCCATAAATTCAACCGGATAATTAACCTTCATCCAGGCCGTTTGATAAGCAATCATGGCATAGGAGGTAGAATGGGCCTTATTGAAGCCGTAACCAACGAAACGTTCAATCAAAGAAAAGATTTTCTCCGCGTCGTCCTTCTTGTAACCGTTGTCGATTGCTTTCGCAATGAATTTATCTTTCTCTTTTTGCATCAAGGTTTTTTTCTTCTTCCCTATCGCCCTCCTCAACCCGTCAGCCTCCCCCCAGCTGTAACCAGCTATAGTCACGGCTATCTGTAGGCATTGCTCCTGGTAAACGGCGATGCCATATGTTTCTTCTAAAATAGGCTTCAAGGCAGGATGGGAATAACGGACACCGGCTGGATTATTCTTCCCGGAAATAAATTCATTTATCCATTGCATCGGCCCGGGCCTAAAAAGGGCCACCATGGCGGCAATATCAGAGAACCGCGACGGCTTAAGCTGCCTACCCAGCCGTCTCATTCCCGCCGACTCAAGCTGAAAAACGCCGGTCGTTTCGCCTTCTGAAATTAACTTATAAACCCGGGGGTCTTCGAGGGAAATTTCGGAAAGGTCAATTTCCTTGCCTTTGGTCGACCTGACATACTCAACCGCCCTTCCCAAAATCGTTAAATTGCGAATTCCCAAGAAATCCATCTTCAAAAGTCCAATTGCCTGCTCGGAGACATTAAGGTCCAGAGCATACATATCATATTGCGTGATTACTTTTTCTCTTTTGGTATCCCACTGAAGGGGAACATATTCGGTTAGTGGGCAATCGGCAATCACTAGGCCGGCGGCGTGAGTTGACGCCTGGCGGGATACCCCCTCCAGCCGATGGGCCAAATCCAGTATTTTTTTTGTTTCCTCTTCGTTCTCGTAAGCAGCCTTAAGTTCCGGATTAGACTCCATCGCCCACTCGGTTGTCGTCTCAAAGCCCTGGGGCCCAAAAGGAATCATCTTGGCAAGTCTATCTCCGGTAGAATAAGAATAACCCAAAACGCGCGCTACGTCTCGGACTGCCATCCGCGCCTCCATCTTTCCAAAAGTAATAATCTGCGAGACTTTGTCTTGGCCATACTTCTTGGTCACATAGTTAATGACTTCGTCTCTGCGGTCATCGGCAAAATCAAGGTCAATGTCGGGCGGGGTAGGTCGCCAGGGATTTAAAAAACGTTCAAAGGGAATGTTATGCTCCAGGGGGTTAATTGAAGTAATCCGTAAGACATACGAGACCAGCGAGCCAGCCGCCGACCCCCTGCAAGAAACTCTTATTTTTTGCTGCTTCGCCCAATTGGCAAACTCCTGCACAATAAGAAAGTAGGTGGCAAAGCCTTTTTGGCAGATTATATCCATTTCATAGCTTAACCTTTCTTTTATTTCTTTGGTCACTTCGGGAAAACGGTCAGATAGTCTCTCTGAAACCATCTTTCTCAAATGGCTTTCGGCCGTCTCACCTGCTGGCAGAGGATAGTGGGGCAAAATCCACTTGTTCATCTCAATTTCGAGATTGCACTTTTCGGCGATTGCGGCCGTATTTTTCAGAGCATCCGGTTGTTCTTTGAAGAGTGCCGCCATTTCTTCGGAGCTTCTAAGGTAGAAATCAGGTGAATCCATCATAGTCAGCCTATCTTTATCAGCTAACTTTTTCTGCGTTTGCAGAGCCAAGAGGATATCTTGGGCTTCGGCATCCTGGGCCTCAGCGTAATGAATATCATTCGTGGCAACAAGGGGGATCCCGAGTCTTCGGGAAATTTCCACAAGGCCCTTATTGGCTTTGGCCTGCTCTGGAATCTTCGGGTGTTCTTGAATCTCGAGATAAAAATCCTTACCAAAAATCTCTAAAAATTCGTGGGCACGGCTTTCGGCATCCTTATGGCGGTTTTCCACGATTAAGCTCGGAATTTCGCCTTGGAGGCAGGCGCTTAGGCAAACTAGTCCCTCGGAGTATTTCTTCAAAACTTCCAGATCCAGCCTTGGTTTATAGTAAAATCCTTCTAAGTGCCCGATGGTCGCTAGCCGCATCAGGTTCTTGTAACCGAGCGTGTTCTTGGCCAAAAGAAGCAAATGGTACTGGTCGGCGTCGATCTTCGGCTGCTTGTCGAAACGAGAGCGATGAGCCATATAGGCCTCAATACCAATAATTGGTTTAATGCCGGCCTCTCGACAGGCAAGGTAAAAGGGAATTGTGCCGTACATTACGCCATGATCGGTTAAGGCGAGCGCCTTCTGCTTAAACCCAATCGCCTGTCCCACTAGGTGGGGAATCTTGGCCAGTCCGTCGAGAAGGGAATATTCGGAATGAGTATGTAGGTGAACAAAGTCCGTCATAGTTTATGGTTTGCGTTGGCCGACAGGGCATATCTGCCCCTGCTCCCATAAATCCCTAGGCCCAGAATTATTAAGCTGATGAGGAAAATTACCCATGTTTCTCCAATCACTTCGGCCAAGGCCGCCGTCAAAAAAGTGGGAATCAAAGATACCACCATTCCCAAAAAACCCAATACGCCAAATACTCTCCCGCGCAAAGTTGACGGTGTATGCTGCTGAATAAGCGTTTGGGTGGGAATAATCACCGCGACAAAGGCAGTTCCTGCAAAAAACATCAGCGTAAATGCCAGCGGAACTCTAAAATCGGAAAGGAGGGGAAGGACCAGCGAGAGAGAAAGCAGGCAGCCGCTAAAGCCGAAAAGCCCGGCGCAGATCACCCTCTTCTTTCTTAACTTCCCTAGAAGCCTGGTGGCTAATACTGCCCCCAATATTGCGCCAATCGCGGCCGGTAAAATAAGAAAAGTTCCCGCATCAATAACTTCAATCTTCAAAACTTGAACCGCAAAGGAGGGAAACAAAATCGCCAAAATCGACAAAGTCATTTGGATAAAAACTAAAAGAAGAATGGGGAAAAGGACGAGTTGCTGCTGGCTAATGAAGCGATAACCGGCATACAACTCCTGAAAGAATTTCTCCCACCCCCTAATTCTGGGTGGAGTCATAAATTTTTCCCGGGGAAGGAGGTAGCTCGCTAGAGCAGCAATAAGAAGAAATAATGAGCCGATTACAAAGGGCACTCTTCGTCCAAAGACCCTTAGGAGAAGGCTTGCCGAACCCGCCCCAGCCAATAAGCCGCCGTACACCGTGAAGAGAAAGAGACTGTTGGCCGCCGGCAAATTTTTCTTCTCCACAACCGTGGTTAAAGATGCTCCTTCAGCAGGCACATAAAATTGCTGTAACGACGAGAAAAGCAATATCAGGCCATAGACGGGCCAAATCTTGGCTCCCACCAGGGAAAAACAAAAAACTATCGCGGCCTCAGCCAAACTGGTAAAAACCAATGCTTTCCGCCGGTCAACCATATCAATCACCACACCGGAAAAGGGCCCAATTAAAATAGCGGGAATTGCCAAAAAGATAAAAACAAAAGAGACGGTAATCGTGGAAAGCGTGGTCTCAAAAATCTTCATGATCAGGGCAAAACTAACCAGGTTGATGGTGGTTGTCGAAAAACCTTGACAGATCCAAATCTTCAGAAAATCCTTATTGCCAAGCAACTGGGAGAAATGGTTTTGGCTATCTTTTCTTATCATCGTGAAGTTCTTTCTCTAATAAAAGTCTAATCTGCCCAGGGTCACCCTTCCCCTTCGTTCTGCGCAGCACCTGTCCCACTAAGAACATTAAGGCCGGTTCTTTGCCATTATTATAATCAATAACTGCCTTTTGATTAATACCCAGAACGCTTGTAATAGCAGCGATTAACTCTGAGTCATCTAGCGTCGCCGCCCCGGCTTTGGCCAAAATGGCCTTGAGAAGATTTTCCGGAGAAGTCTTGGCCAAATCAACACGCTTATTAACAATCCAGTCGCCAATCGCTTTAGTCCCCGGGGGTTTCTCGAGCTCCCTCGCATAACTAACTGCTTCCTCGAAGAAATCAGCTTTTCCTTTGTTCTCAATTAAGATGGCCGCGTTGTATTCGGACACGCCGTATTCTCGAATAAACCGTCGCGCTCTTTTCTCGGGCAACTCCGGCAATTTCTTTCGCAAATCTTCAATATTTTTCCTTTCAAAACGCATTGGCGGAATATCCGGCTCGGGGAAATAGCGATAGTCCGCCGCCTCCTCCTTCTCTCTCTGTAAAATAGTTATTCCTTTCTGCTCATTCCAGCCACGAGTGACTTTGTTTCCCGCCTGTTTCTCAATTCCTGTCCTTTCAAACTCCTCAAACTGGCGCTGTACTTCAAAGTCAATGGCCCGCTTAACAAATCTAAAGGAATTAATATTCTTAATTTCCGCTAAAGGCGTGTAAACTGTAAGATTCCCCTTCTTTATTTCCAAATTAACCGTTGGCTCACAGCGCATTTGCCCCTTTTCCATGTCCGCTTCCGAGATTCCCAAATATTTGATAATTCTTTGCAGGTTTTGTAAAAACTCCTTCGCCTCGTCAGACGAGGTTAGATCGGGCTCGGTTACAATTTCCATTAATGGCACTCCGCTTCGATTAAAATCAATTAATGTCGCTTTCTCAACGTGAACCAGTTTCCCGGTATCTTCTTCCAGATGAACTCGGCAAATCCCAATATTTCCTAGCTTGCCGCTTATGGCCAGCGGCTGATCATATTGACTTATCTGGTAACCTTTCGGCAGGTCGGGATAAAAATAATTCTTTCGGTCAAATTTACTTTCCCCGGGTATCTGGCAACCTAAGGCTAGGCCGGCCATAATTGTCCATTCAACCGCCTTACGATTGGGTACTGGTAGCGCGCCAGGCAAACCGAGGCAGACCGGACAAGTTTGCGTATTGGGCGGCTTGCCAAAATGATCAGCCGGACAACCGCAAAACATCTTGCTTTTTGTTTTAAGCTCGATGTGGATTTCCAGGCCGATAATGGGCTGATAATTGGCTCTACGAATTTGACTAATTTGACCAATTTGTCTCATCATAACTTCGGTTTTCTTTTATGCCAATCAGTTGCCTGCTCAAAGGCATAACCAACTTGAAATAAGAGTTCCTCGCTAAACTGGGGGCCCAGGATCTGCATTCCAATAGGTAAGCCTTCCGCCGAGAAACCGCAGGTAAGACTTAAGCCAGGTAATCCGGCAATGGCCGATGGTTCAAAAAGGATATCCATCATTTCTCCAAACATGGGATGGTCTTTACTTGCTCCCAAAGGAAGAGCGGTTGTAGGCGCTGAAGGCCCCAAAATAACATCTACGTCTTTGAATGCTTTCTCAAAATCTCTACAAATAATACTTCTCATTTTTTGGGCTTTTAGGTAATAGGCTTCGTAATACCCCGCCGAAAGATAGTATGTTCCGAGCATTATTCTTCTTTTTGCCTCCTGGCCAAATTTTTCCCTCCCGAACCCAAAACGTATCCCGTCATATCTGGCCAAATTGGAGGAAACTTCTGATCTTTGCAAAATAGTGTAGACGGCAATGGCATACTTTGGATCAACCAAAGAAATATCTTTAACCTTAGCCCCCATTTTTTCAAGCGTCTTTACCGCCGCCAAAACCGCCTCTTTAATCTCATTTTCGGCTACAGCAAGGTACTCTTTTGCAACACCAACCCTGATTCCTTTTGTTCCCTTATTAATCTTTTCCAGATAATTCGGTACCGCATAAGACGATGTCGTGGCATCAGAAGGATCCTTTCCGGCAATTATCCTCAATAGAATAGCGGCATCGCTCACTGTCTTAGCAATGGGACCGGGGCAATCCAGAGAAGAGGCCATCGCGATCAGTCCGTAGCGACTTACGCGGCCGTAGGTGGGCTTAAAGCCGACTGTCCCGCACCAAGATGATGGCTGGCGAATCGAACCGGCAGTTTCGGAACCGAGACTGGCAATCGTTTCGTCTGCGGCAATACTCGCCGCTGATCCACCGGAGGAGCCTCCCGGCAGGCGATTAAAATTCCAGGGATTATGCGTGGTAAAAAAATCCGATGTCTCGGTTGAAGAACCATGAGCCCAGGCATCCATGTTCGTCTTTCCCAAAATCACCGCACCAGCATCTTTAATTTTAGTCACCACGGTAGCATCGTACGGAGGAATAAAATCAGCCAAAACATTACTGGATGCTGTCGTCTTCAGGCCTTTAGTGCAGAAGTTGTCCTTAACCGCAACCGGAATACCCAAGAGCGGCCGGGCACTAATATCCGTCGGCTTTTGGCCAAGAATTTTATCGGCTCTCTCGGCCTCTTTGGCCGCTTCCCTCTCACAAACGGTAATAAAGGCATTAATCTTGGGATCAAGCCTTTTTATTTGTCCAAGACAGGCCCTAACTAACTCTAACGAAGAAAACTTCTTCTGTCTTAAACCCTCGTGGGCTTCTTTAATAGTCAGCTCGTTTAGCTTCATGTTCGATTATTCGAATAATTGGTATAACTATTGAAAAATTGATTTCACTTTAAACTTTTCCCCCTCGCTATTTTTTGACTCAGAGAGAGAATCTTTCACCGACAAAGAAGGCTGGACACTATCTTCCCGAAAAACATCCTTTAGTCCGGTCACTTGGCTTGTGGGCACAATCTTGACCGTATCTACTTGCTGTAAAATTTTTACATAGTCCAAAACTTCCGAGAGCTGATCTCGGATTTTTTTAATCTCTTTTGGCGCGAGAGCTAGATGGGCCAAATTCGCAACATGAACCACTTCTCCTTCCGTTAATTTTGACTTTTGACTTTTGACTTTTGACTTTTTTTCCATCACATTTCTCTTAATGCTTTAACACGCTCCGCGACGGGCGGGTGGGTATTAAAAAAATTGGCAAACCAACCCACAAAACTCTGCCCCTTAAGCGGATTGACAATGTAGAGGTGCGCCGTGGCTTTATTAGCTGCCTCGAGAGGTTCCCTATCAGCCGAAATTTTTTCCAGTGCTCTGGCTAGTCCTTCGGGAAAACGGGTTAACATCACTCCTGAAGCATCTGCCAAAAACTCCCTTTTGCGGGAAATTGCCAACTGGATAAGTTTGGCAATAAGGGGCGAAATTAACGCCAAAACTATGCCGACGATAAGCAAGAAAGAGCCCAGATTTCCCCCCCGGCCTTCCCGACTGCGATTGCCAAAACGCATTCCTCTTAAGGCCCAGTCTGCCAAAAGTGTTACCATTCCTACTAAAATCGTCACGATACTCATTAACCGCGTATCGTAATTTTTAACATGGGAAAGCTCGTGGGCAATCACGCCCTCCAACTCGGTTCTGTCAAGCTTCTGCAAAAGACCAGTCGTGGCGCAAACAGTGGCATGCTCCGGGTCTCGGCCGGTAGCAAAGGCGTTGGGCGCAGAATCTTCAATAACGTAAAGCCGCGGGACAGGGATTCGGGCGGCAAGTGCCAAATTTTCCGCAACCGTGTAAAAATTAAAATCATTCTTTTTGCTTGCGGGGCGCGCTCCTGAAATAGCCAAAACCAGCTTGTCTCCCCACCAATAGCTGGAAAAACCCATCAGACCGGAAAGTACTAGTGCCAGCCCGACAGTTCCAGGGCCATAGCTAAAAGCCCGGGAAAAAACCCAGCTAACACCAGTAATAAAAATTGTAAATAAAACAATGACCAGCAGACTTCGGCGCTTATTCCTGTCTTGCTGCTCGTATACGTTGATCATCTACCCTCCTTGACAGAAAATTAAAGCTCGACCCCAGGAGCCTTTGTGCTCTCCGCACTAACTGCGGCAAAGTCGCCCTCCGATTCGGAGGGCATTTTCAACCCTGCTTCGGCCTTAAAGCCAAAAATCATGGCCACGATATTTGAAGGAAAGGTAACCACTTTAATATTATAGTCGGCCGCTAAATCTATCAATGTCCTGCGGGCGTACATTACTTTATCGGCCGTGTCCCGCAGTTCATCCATTAGCTTGCTGGTCGGCCCAGCCGCTTGCAACTGTGGTGTTGATTCGAATACGGCACGAATCGGGGCCAGGGCTGCTTGCAGGCGATTCCCAACATCAATCATTTTTTGCGGATCGCCTAAGTCAACTGCCTTCATCACCGCTTTTCTTGCCTCCGTTAACTCATCGAAAATGGCCTTTTCGTGCTTCATATAGCCTTTTACTGAAGCAACAAGATTGGGAATTAAGTCGGCTTGACGCTTTAATTGGTTCCCAATCTCCTGAATCGAGGCTCCGACCCGAGTCTTAATCGTGACGAATTGGTTATATAGGGACAAGACATAAAAAACAATGACCGCGACTATTCCTATTAAAATTAATAAAGCTGACATTTACTATTCACCCCCTTTCCTTATCATTTCCATAAACTTATTATACCCCAAAACGTTAATAATATCTTCCTTCTCCGCCCAACCCCTTCTGGCAACGGCCACGCCATAAGTGATTAAAGGTAAGTGACTAACGGCATGGGCATCGGTGCAAATAATCATTTTCACACCATATTTCACAGCTTCGCGCACAAGCGTATCTGGTAAATCCAGTCGATCTGGCCAGGCGTTTATTTCCAACCAGATATTCCTTCTCTTACAAAATGCAAATATTTTTTCCCAGTCAAGCTCATATCCCTCTCTGGTACTTATCTTTCTGCCTGTAGGATGCCCAAAAATTCTCACTTTCGGGTGATCTAGCGCACGCAATACCCGTGCCGTCATCTCCTCGCGGCTAAGATTAAAACTTGAATGTATTGAAGCAATAACATAATCCAATAAAACCAACCCCTCTTCCGGAACTGCTAACGTTCCATCAGCCTTAATGTCTATTTCAAGCCCATTAATTGGGTTTACGAATATTTTGTTTACTCTTGAGTATTTTAAGTGTTCTATTACTTCTTGTTTACGCTTTAATATGTCAATTATTTTATATTTACTATGCTGGCTCACCGAAGGGTTGTGCTCGGCAAAACCAAGATACTCGTAACCAAGATCTTTTGCCTTAGCCAGAATCTCCTCGGGGGAATTCTCCCCTTCATCGTGACTTGTCTCTATCGGAAAATTTGAGTGCACGTGCAGATCTCCTTTAATATCCCCGGAGTTAACAAGTTCTGGAAGCCCGCCTGGTTTACCCTGGGCGGAGCGAAGGGCAGCCTCTATCTCGCCAATATTTTCCCGCAACTCCGGAGGGATCCACTTCAGTCCCAAATCGCGATAAAAATCTTCTTCCGCGGCATATTTTTTTACTTTCTTGTCTGTATCTCTAAGGTTTTTAATTCCGTGTTCGGAGAGAGAAAATCCTTTTTGTAACGCGTATTCGCGCAGGGCAATGTTGTGGCTTTTTCCTCCGGTAAAATATTGAAGCATCGCCCCATATGCTTCTGGTTGCTGCAAGCGCAGATCAACTTGCCGGCCGCTTTGTAAAATTACTCTCGCTAGGGCTTCCTCTCCCCGGCTAAGAACGCGCCTAATCTTAGAATAGTTAATAAAATGGCGAATGACGTCCTTGGGATTTTTAGTAGATGCGGCAATGTCAATATCCCCTATGGTCGCCACCATTCTTCGTAACGACCCCAGCGGGTCAGCCCGTATTACGGCAGGGCATTCCGCAAGGTACTCAATCACCTCTTTCGCCAACGCAAAAGCGTACGGCAGCAACATCCTCTTCTCCTTGGTTTGACCCCTTTTAAGGGCTTTCAGGCCGCTTAGAATCCTTTTTTCCGACTCACTGCCAAAACCCTCAATTTTTCTAATTAATCCGCCGCTGGCGGCTTTCTCTAGCTGGGAAATAGCGGTTTTTTCTTCTTTTAGCTGAAGCTCTTGGCAGAGCCTAAAAGCAGTCTTCGGGCCAATCCCGGGAATATCCAGAAGCGCAAACATTGCTGGCGGCAATCCGGATTTAACCTCATCGAAGTGTTTTACTCTCCCTGTTTTGAAAAGCTCATCAAGATGCGAGGCAATCGCGGAACCAACGCCTGCTAGCTCTTTCAGCTTGCCGTCATCCCATAAATCTTTAACCTCGCTAGTGGCGTGATCAACCGACTCGGCCGCTCGCTGATATGCCATTACTCGAAATCTATCTTCACCTCTAACTATATAGGCCGCTGCGATACTTCGTAAGAGTTCTGCAATTTCCCTATTTGTCACACTTGCAATGATACCATCCGGTTGACTAAAACCTCAATCATGTGATAGTATGAAGTTGCGTGGACGCGTGGTGTAGCGGTCAACATAGCCCGCCAAAAATTTGGGGCCGTAGCTCAGTTGGCTAGAGCGCTTCCCTGTCACGGAAGAGGCCGCGAGTTCAAGTCTCGTCGGCCCCGCAAATTTGGGCGGGAGATCACCGGTTCGAGTCCGGCCGGGTCCGCCAATTCTGACTTGGTTATCAAAACCTGCCCAAAAAATCTGCCCGAAAGGGGGTGAATAAGGCAGGTATCATGACAATTAAAAATATTTTGAAGGGTCTTAAGTTAGCCGAGGGCGCCATAAGCGTGGTTTTGGGCACTCTGGTCGTTGTTGTAATCGGTCTTTTGCTATTCAACTATTTTCGCGGCATCAACCGCATAACGGGGCCGAGCTTACCATTTCTAAGGCCAGAAACGCCATCGAGCATTACTCCTGCTAACACACCATCGCCGGTTTCCTCTGAATTGCCCATTACCTATAAAACCGAAAAGGGTGATAGTCTTTGGAAGATCGCCCTAAGGTTTTATGGCTCGGGATATAATTGGGTTGACATCGCCCGGGAAAATGGCCTCAAAGGACCGGAAAAAATTTTGGCAGGACAGGAGCTGAGAATTCCTAAAGCAGAAGTTCGCCAGCCAGTAGTCCAGGCTACAGAGACAGCTAAGGGCGGCTTACTAGCTGCCGAGCCGATAGGCGGTACGGAATACACCGTGGTTAAGGGAGACAGTCTTTGGAAAATTGCCGTTAGGGCCTATCAGGATGGCTTTAAATGGTCACAAATTGCCAAAGCCAATAAGCTCGCTAATCCCAACCTAATCCATCCGGGAAATGTGCTAAAATTAGTTAGATAATCTCGGTTATCGCGGGATTAGTACACCGGTAGTATGCCACCTTCCCAAGGTGGAGAAGGCGGTTCGATTCCGCTATCCCGCTCCTTAGGGGAGGAAAGACTTGGCGAGGTTGACAATTTTGCCAAGGACTCCCTTGACGGGGAGGTGCTTTCCGATCTCGCCAATTGAAGACAAAGGAAGCCTGGGAAAACGACTGGTCCTCTCTTCCCCCTTAATGCCATAGGCAACAAGACCCAAAGAGGCGGCGTACGCAGGCGCCAGAATATCGTCAACCAGTCCGGCAAAACCGACGGGGATACCTACTCTCGCCGGTAGGGAAAGCGTCCTCTTGGCGGCCTCTATCAAACCTACGGTCTCTGCCCCGCCGCCGCAGATGACAATTCCCGAAGGCGTCATCCCGGCAAAGCCGCTTTTATTTATTTCTAATCCCACCATCGTAAAAATCTCATTCAACCGCGGCTTAATTATTCCTTCTGTAAGTGTTCTTCGCGAAACCGTTCTCGTCTCCTCAAAAATACCCAAGGAGTTCAGGTCAATTTCGTCTTCTTTCTTGGCAGACTCTGCCTTTTTTTCTTCTGATTGTTCTGTGTCTGGCAAAGAGACGACTTCTTTCCTCTTCTGCGATAAGGCAACTTTTAATTTTTCGGCGCTCTCTAAAGAAAGACGCAAGCCAATTGCTAAATCATTCGTAACGTTTTTTGCCCCAATCGGTAAAACCGATGAGTAGACCGGAAATCCCTCAACAAAAATGACCAAATCGGTGGTCCCTCCTCCCAAATCGACCAGGATTACTCCCAGTTCCTTTTCCGTAGGAGTGAGCACGCTTTCGGCCGCTGCCAGCCCGGAAAAAACCAATCCTTCAATATCAGCCCCCACTTCAGCGATACACTTCTCTAGATTACGCATCGCTGTGGCAGAACCAGAAACAATGTGCGTTTCGACTTCTAATCTGACGCCGTTCATTCCGAGAGGATCAGAAACTCCTTCTTGGCCATCCACTGTAAACTGACGAGGAATGCAGTGAACTATTTCTCTCGAGGAAGGGAGAGAAACGGCCCGAGCCGCCTCGATAACTCGCTCCACATCGCTAGGAGTAATCTCGCCTTCGGGCTCCGCAACGGCTACTACCCCATGCGAATTTTGCGAACTGATGTGAGCCCCTCCCACGGAAACGAGAGTGCGACTAAGCGAGTAGCCAGCCATTCTCTCGGCAGCTTCCACGCTAGCAATAATGGCTGAGCTGGCCCCCTCGATGTCAATAACCTGTCCTTTCCGAATCCCGGCCGACGGGGCGGAGGCGGCCCCAATAACACTTACCCGTTCTTCGTCGGGGCCAGCCTGAGCAATAATAGTTGCAATCTTGGAAGAGCCTATGTCGATTCCGGCAATAATTTTAGAATGGGCCATAGTTAAAAAGTCACCACTGGCTTGTTAAACCTTAAATCGATCCTCTTTGGACTTCTGCCTTCTATTTTAGCCCGGGTGATTATAAATTGTAAAGAGTCGGCCTGAGCTTGCGGTTCGCGTTTCGTAGAAAATATTACCACTAGCCCTCCCGAAAACGTTGCCACGAGACTACTTGCTGTTATTTCGGGCTCACCCACGAGGGTGAGTTCCGGATCAGCTAGCCCCAACCTTATTTTTTCCAAGAACTTTTCCTCCTGAGTCTTTTCTTGAATTGGTTCAGCCAGTTTATCCTCCCTGAAAGAAAGGCTAAGTTGCTTTGCTCGGGAAAGAATAAAACACGACAATATTAGGAAGATGAAGCATAAGCCGACTAAAATCCTCTTTCTTTTTTTTATCTCTCTAGACATTTTTCTATTTCGGCGACGATTCGCGGCGCCGCGCCAAGTAAGGCCAGGGCCTTAGTCTTTTTACCGCAATTTTCGTATCTTGAGAGATTAGTCATCATCATCTCAATCGCCCGTAATAATTTTTTCCCACTAAGTTGCCCCTCTTCAAGGATAACGGCTATCCCTGCTTCAACTAAGGCTTTGGCATTCTCTTCCTGTTCATTTTGAGAGCTCCAGGGTATGGGAATTAAAATCGCTGGTTTCCCAAGAGCCGCCAACTCGCTCGTAATGTTTGCCCCCGCCCGAGAAACCACCAGGCTGGCGCTATTTAAAACCCACCCAATATCTTTTGCCTCAACATATGACGTAACAAAATATCGCTCCCCGAGAGGAGTTTTGAGCTTTGAACTTTGTCCAAGTCCGACTTGGTGAGCTTTGAACTTTTCATAATCCAGCCCCCCTACCTGATGGACAAGGCGATATTTAATTAAAAGCTGTGGCAGAATCTCTTCGACTGCCCGATTAATAACCTGTCCTCCCTGATTGCCGCCAGTAATATAAATTAGTGGCAGCTTTTCTCTCGATAGCTGATTGCTAATAGTCGCCGCCCCTGGCGAGCCTCGCTCGTCTCGCTGCGAAGCGGGCCTTTGGCGGGATAGCTGATAGTTGAATATTTCCTCCCTTAAGGGATTGCCGGTTAAAATGACTTTTTTCTTTGAAAAAAATTTTATACTTTCTGAATACGACACCAAGACTTTCTTGGACAAAAAGGAGTTGATTTTACTGGCTAAACCGAACACTCTTGTTTGCTCGTGAGTCAAAATGGGAATTCTTAGCAACCAGCCAGCCAGAACTACCGGCACCGAAACATATCCACCGAAAGAAAGGATCACTCTGGGTCTTAGCTGCCAAAGCTTAGAAAAAGCACTAAAAAAACCGGCGGGAATGCGCAAAAGTGCCGGTATAGTTTCTCTGGTAAGCCGCCGCTGGAGCCGGCCGGCGGGGAAACCAATAAACCTCACTCCCATTCGAGGAACAACTTGCGATTCCACGGAAGGAATTCGACTGCCCTCAAGAGAAAACTCGCGCCCGAAATAGTAAATTTGCCAGTCTCCTTTTTGCAACTCCTCCATGACTGCCTGGGCAGGAGTGAGATGGCCACCGGTGATGACAATTGTTTTGTCCGTCATTTTTGCTTAATTTTCTTTTCTGAAACGTTCAGGGCAATACCAACTCCGCTCAAAAGAAGGACCAAAGAAGAACCGCCATATGAAACAAATGGCAATGGCACTCCAGTGAGGGGAAAAAGGGCAGTCATTGCCCCCAAATTAACTATAGTTTGTATCGCCACCCAAGAGGCCACGCCCACAACCAAAAGCCTGCCTGTCTCGTCCGGTGCATTGCTGGCAACCCGCCACAACCGCGCAATGATTAGAAAAAGAGCCAATATCAAAATCGCCCCGCCCAAAAATCCCATCTCCTCGGCAACCACCGCGAATATCGAATCAGTCGCCACTTCTGGCAAGTATTCAAGTTTCTGCCTGGACTGACCTGGCCCCAAGCCAAAAAACCCACCCGAGCCAAGAGCCAAAAGTATTTGGCGGGAATGATAGGAAATACCCAGGGGGTCAATTGTCGGATCGAGAAAGGTTAACAGGCGGAACCGGCGGTAGGTCGAGGTTAATATCATCATTAAGCCAAAAAAACTTGCTAGGCCGCCCAGAACAAAAAGATGCGACAAAGAGCCTCCGGCAACAAAAAAAAGGCTAAGGCCGATGCCAAAAACGATCGCCGTTGTTCCTAGGTCCGGCTGGGCCATTATCAAACCACCAAAAAGAAAAAGAATTATTAAAACCATCGCCAGGCTTTTTCTTTTGCTAAGAATCGAGGAAAGGTAAATTACGAGACTAAGCTTAACCAGATCGGCAGGCTGAAATCCAATAGGGCCAAGCCCTAGCCATCGCCGAGCGCCAAGAGCTTTAACGCCAATTCCGGGCAATAGGACGGCCACCAGGAAAAGAGTGGCCACCAGAAGTAGGGGAAATGAAAACTTGCTTACTAGATGATAATCTATCCTGCTTAAGACAATCATGGAAAAAAAGCCTATCGCCGCCCAGCTCGCCTGGAGACGGAAAAAATAGAACCTGTCGCCAAAGTCCCTTAGGGCGATCGCCTCCGAGGCGTCAAGAATCGCTAAGAGTCCGAAGAGAACTACTCCCAGACAAAGAACCAGTAACGGCCAGTCGATTTTTTTTCTCTGCGATTTCAAAATAGCCATCTACATCAGCCCGCTAGGTCTTTTTTAAGACGTTTTAACAAATTAATAGCCCAATCAGCAAGTTTACCATCTTTTTCTCTAACGGATGCAAAAGTGTCTAGGCGGGCCAGCTCCATCTCGGGATTGACGATTCTGCCGTAAGCGGCTGCCGTTAAGAAAAACTCGCTCTCAGACTTTGCGCCGCCAACATCATAATCCGATCGCACCGGCTTTGGTAGGGAATTGCATAACTTATATATCCCTGGTTGAAAATCTTTCTTAATCGTGATCGGCAAGGAACGATTATTTCTAACCACGATTTCACTCCCTGTTACCTCTTTTCTTTGCCACTTTATCATATTTTCTGGACCACCGAGAAATACCGAAATATGGTAGAGCGCCATTGGCAAGCTCCCATTCTTTATCTCCAGCTTACTGTAAAACGGTGCGGAGGCGGTAAAGCGAGCGTTATTTTCGGAAAGATAGATTTCCCCCTCTTCGGAAAGAAGAAAATCAAGGCCAAAATAACCCAAATAACCTTTTTGGCGCATATATTCACCAGTGGTCCTTGTTATCTCTTCAAGCTGTAAAACTTGATCCCGATTAAGGCTCGCCGGCCAAATACGGCCGCAGGTTGCCCCTTCTTTGGCGGTAAAATCCGAAATCCTTGGTATCTGCTCCGCTGGCTGGCCTATTAAAACCTCGTTTCTAGTGACGCAACAATTATTAAGAACAGTTTTTCCGTTTATAAATTTCGTTATTTTCGCTTCCAAATTACCGAAACGGCACTTTAGTCTATTAAACTGGTCTGCATCGGTAATAAAGAAAGTGGTTGATCCCGCCCAACCCCGACCAAATTGGATCACTACTTTTGGGCCATACTTTTCTTTTAAATCTCGAAAGTCTGCCTTAGCCAAGTTAGCCACTTGGCCCGGCGGAATAGCTAACCCAAGGGTGTGGCAAATCTTGTAAAACGAAATTTTGTCTTCAAAAATCCTATTCAATGACGCCGTGTTGCCCAGTCGCCGGTAACCCCTTTTTCGACAAAGCGAGTCAATTTTGGGTGAGGGTTTAAAATAAAGAATATTCGGCGTCTTACTACCCGAATTTTCTTTTATATAGTTTGCCACTTCAGGCTGCTCTAAAAGCTTGCCGCTACTCCGAAAGATTATATTTTTCCTTTTTAAAAGTCTCTCGAGGCACAAAACCCTTACCCCAGCCTCTATTAGAGAGGTAACTAACGGGTGATCGTCAATGCAAATAATATGATAATTTGGCAGTAACTTTTCTACGCCAATTCCGTGGCTAACATCATTAGTTAAGTAGAATATGGGTTCGCTAATCATATTTCTTTCCAGTTAAAAGGCAAACAATCTTTTCTCCTAAAGACCAATGCTTCCGTCTTGCCTTAAAAACTCCAGCCAGGGCCGCTGTCCCCTCAAAGGAAGTACTTATTCCCCTCTCTTTGAGCCAAACATCGGCTTGGGTAATTTCTTCGTCGGAAATTGCCCACCCCCAGCCACCTGACTTTCTGATTAATTCTAACACCTGTTTCTTTCTGGGCAAGAATTTGGCCACTAAGGCGGAAGTTAGACTAGACTTGACGGGAACGAAGTCTTGGTCAAACTTACCGGCAATGGGGCAAATAGCCGCAGTTTGGACGGCATGAATTTGCGGCAGAAAACCTAGTTTTTTAAACCCTTCGGCGACACCCACCAAGGTTGTGCCACTGGAAACAGGTAAGAAAATCGAATCAATTTTCCCCCACCTATCAAATATCTCCGCGGCAATAGATTGGTAACCAACGGGCCCATCTGCGGCAGCGGATGGTCTCAAATTCAAAAAACCGTTCTCTTTGGCAAATCTTATCGCTCCGCTAATCGGCCGCGGAGTTTGAAAAACCGTGATTCCCAAACCCCTTATCCTCTTTAGCTTTACTTTACTTATTTTAGGGGAAACAAATATAGATAGATTAATTCCTGCCCGCCTGCAAAAATAGGCCGCGGAGATGGCCGCATTTCCCGAAGAAGAAAGAACCAAATCACTCAAACCTCTTTCCTCTGCTTGATCAATTTGATAAGAAATTCCCCTGTCCTTAATTGAACCGGTGGGATTTTCGTCCTCTCTCTTCAAAATTATTCCTTCGACTAAAACTTCTCTGGTATTCCCCACTTGACAAGCTAAGCTTGCCTCTTGACTAATTTTTTGAGCCATGCTTCAATTATACCATTCAGTATGACTGTCAAATGTCCTGACTGTCAGAAAGAAGTTCTCGTCTCCGGAGATGCCGAGGTCGGCGAAATTATCGAGTGCGAGAACTGTGGGGCAGAAATGGAGATAGTCAGCCTTGACCCGCCTCGGGTCTTGCTGATCGAAGAAGAGAAGTAAAGAAATTATAGCTTGAACCTTCTTACTCCATCGCCGCGTAGGGGAGAAAAGGCAAACTTGCCATAGTTTTTGTCGTCTTTGGTTTCCTCCAGCCACTCCTGATTTTCTAATCTCCTGGCTTCGTCCTTAACCTTGATCTTCGCCGAGTGAACCCCGCTAACTGCTGTTTTGGGTGATGAATGAGTGTAAGTAATTTCGGTGATTTTCCCGCTACGGCTTTTTTTCACTGCAGCCACCACTGCGATATGCCTGCCGCCTCGGAGCCTAATCATATCGCCTATTTTAATATCGGAAACCGAACTAACCGGCATGGAAACGTTTCGATCGGTTAGCATTCTTACATTAGCTCTCACTAGAAATTTCCCTTTTGCTCCCGGAATCTTCTCGGCTAGGCCTTTGCCGCCTTTTTCTTTGTCCAGAACGTTGAGAAGATTGAAAGCCAAACCCGAACAATCAATACCAATCCGGTTTCTCTTCATGAAGGCTTTTATTTGTTTTGTAGAAAGCTCGTCTAAATTAATACCCTCTTTCTTGGCTGCCATCAAAGTGGCCTCAACAATCTGCTCAGGACTCCCCTTCCCGCCAGATGGCCCGCAAATCCCCTTTTTTATTTTGTCCATCCAATAAGGGCATCTAATCTTCTTTCCGCCAATCGGAAGATGAGTATATTGGTAAAGCAGCTGTTCAATCGCAGGCGACTTCTCGATCATGGTTCGCTAATTCAATCTCACAACACTTCAATAATTCAAATTATCAAAGTGTTCAATTCTACATTTTCCATTTTGAATTTTAAATTCCTGCCCGATGGCAGGTCTTATATCACTGCCAGCCATAGACCGAAAATGGCCAGCATGATGCCGGCTAACCAAGCACGCATGACGATTTTTGGCTCTTCCCATCCCTTATTCTGCAAGAAAAGGTGTAGCGGCGCACAAGCAAAGAGTCTTCTCCCCAAAAATCTTTTGGAAAGCATCTGCAAGAGGCTAGTCGTGGCCTCGAGCACAAAGATTCCCCCAATAACCACTAAGGCAGCAACTTTCCCTATTAAAAGACCAATCACTCCCAGCGTTGCCCCGAAAGAAAGCGCGCCCACATCGCCCAGGAAAAGCCGCGCCGGATAAACGTTAAAGTATAAAAAGGCAATCAAAGATCCAATCCAAAGAGCCAAGAAAACCGAAAGCGGCGTGTCCAAAACAGTATGGGAAATGAACCAAAAAGCAAAAAGACAGATCATCAAAAGCCCCGAAGAAAGCCCGTCCAGGCCATCCGTAATGTTAAAGGCATTCGCGAAAGCGACAATGATGGCGGCGGCCAGAGGCAAATAAAGCCATCCTAACTTCAAAACGCCAAAGAAAGGAATATAGATAAAGTTAATTTTCAGATTTTGCGCCAAGAGAACGGCAATGATGAGGCCAAGAATCCACTGAATAGCGAATTTGTGGCGCATCTTTAGGCCAAAGAATCCCGTCCGCCGGAAACCAAAGAATTTCATCACGTCATCGTAGAGCCCCAAAATACCAAAGGAGATAAAGGTAAAAAAGAGAATATTTAGTTCTTCTTTAATGGGGAAAACGGCCGTAATATAAACCCCGAGATAAGAGAGAAGGGGGAAAAGAAAAACATAAAGAAGAAAGACCAGAAGAATAATTAGCAAGCCGCCCCCGACCGGCGTTCCCGCCTTGTGTTTATGAAGCCTGTCGAAAATAGAAGTTCGTGTGCCCTGGAAGTCGGTTGTTTTCTGTTCTGCCCGCAAGAATTTAATTTTGTAGAGAATGTTAATAAAGGGAATAATGAGGATGCTGGTAACGGTAAAAGAGAAAATTAAAAGTCCCAAAAACAAAGCCATAACATTTAGATATTAGATGCTTTTTATGCTAAAATCAAGCCATGGAGCTCAATTTTCTTGAGTTCGGAGAAGGGAAACCTCCGATTGTCTTTATCCATGGCTGGCAGCAAGACTGTCATTCTTTTACGCCGCTAGTCCCCTTTTTGTTCAAACAGCGCAAGCTCTTTTTAATAGAACTTCCAGGATTTGGCCAAAGCGAACTGCCACAAAAGATCAGTTCCTCCAAAGATTACGCCTTGGCGGTTAAATACTGGCTTCTAAAGAAAAAAATTACGCCGGTGACTTTGGTTGGCCATTCATACGGCGGAAAAATCGCTACCCTGGTTGCCTATCAAAACCCTAAAATCATTACCAAATTAATCTTAATCGCCCCCTCCGGGATTCCGGAACCGAAAATCTGGTATCGCTTTAAAGAGCTTATCCCTACGCCGATTAAGCGAGTCGTCCGCTCATTTCTGGTCAGTCGGGATTACAAAAACGCTGGCCGGCTCCGGCCGCTTTTCAAAAATATCGTTAAAGAGGATTTACGACCGATTTATGCCAAAATTAAATCTCCTACTCTTGTTATTTGGGGGAAAGAAGACAATGAATTGTCCCCAGATTTAGGAGAAAACATTCACCAGTTAATTCCCAATAGCAGGTTAGAAATTGTTTCCGGTAACCATTTCGTGTTTCAGCAAAACCCAGAAGAAATTGCAAATCTAATTGCCAACTTTATAAATAAATGAAAACTCTAAGGAAACTGCTTTACCTGCTCCAACTTGAAGAGTACCAAAACGAGCGTTACCTCGATTGGCTAAAAAGGTATCGGATTCAGGATCTTGAAGAAAGGAAAAATAAACTCCGCTGGACTACAAGAACGATTCTTACCCTCGTCGCCTCATTTTTATTTATCCCCTTATTCGGGGAGAAAAGAGCAGTCAGTTTCGCCAACTCCCTAGTTGATAAAATCTCCAGCCCCACAAAAGAGATTATCATTTTTCTGGCCAAGATTAAGCTAATGTTTTATCCAAAACTAATAAAAATAGTTATCACGGGGAGCTACGGCAAAACTACTCTTAAGGAAATGCTCGCCTACGTTTTAGAGCATAAATATCAAGTAGCCAAAACGCCAGCCAATATCAATACCCAAATCGGTATCGCCCTTCTGGTTTTACGTAAGATTAATAATAGGCAACAAGTCCTCATCATTGAGGCCGCCGCCTATCAAAGAGGAGATATTAAGGCAATTTGCCAGCTGGTTAAGCCAAATTTTGGGGTTATTACCAGTATCGGCTGGATGCACCTAGAACGCTTTAAAACCTTGGAAAACATTCGGCAAACTAAGATGGAGCTTGTACCTTTTATTACCGACAGACAAAGGCTCTTCTTGCCAACAAAAGACCACGAAATAATCGATCCCGCAAAAGTCTGTCTATCAATTGGCGCGCAACTAAATATTTCTCCCAGCCAAATTAAAAAAAGAATTAAACTATTTGCACCGCCAGCACACCGACTAACCACGAAGAGGGTAAGTCGCGATTTGGTTTATCTTGACGACTCCTATAATTCCAACCCTCTTGGGTTTAGAAAAGCCCTAGATGAACTGGCTAAATACAAAGCCTACCAAAAGATTATTATTACGCCGGGAATGATCGAGTTTGGCAAAAAACAGAACGAAATCAATTGCGAGATCGCCGCTGAAGCGACCAAAATCTGCGATATTTTTCTAATCGTCGGTAAAACTAATAGGGAATCTCTCGCTCGAGGTGCCAAAGGCGCTAAGAGAATTATCTTTGTAGAAAAAAATCAAACCTACGAGACTGTCTTAACCCCGCTTTTACGACCACCAACGGTCATTCTCATAGAAAACGAACTCCCCGATCACTATTTCTGATTCAGAATTTCGCTTTGGTAGTGATAATTAAGGCGGGCCCTTTCTTCCTCGCGCTCCAACGCTAATTTAATCAGCTCGTCAACCATCTGACTGGGCGTCAAGCCATAGGCTTGCCATAGATAAAAAGCTAGTGAACCGGGGATGGTATTAATTTCATTAAGGTAAATCTTTTGCGTTTCTTTCTGATAGAGGAAGTCCATTCTTGCCATTCCCCAGCAACCGAGTTCCCTAAAGACTTTTTTGGCCATTTCTTGAGCGAGGCCGGCCACCTCGTCTGGGATCGGAGCCGGGATAATCCTCGACAAGCCTGCCATTCCCTTAGTCTTTCCTCCCTTCAGGTATTTTTCTCTAAACGAGAGGAACTCGTCCTCCGAAAGCGGCTGCTCGCACGGAGTCACTCGCAACTCATATCCACCCATCACCGAGCAATTAATATCAACCCCCCCAACAGACTGTTCAACCAAAATCTTGTGGTCGTATTGACTAACCTTTTGGACCGCTTGATCTAAGCCTCGCTCCTCTTTCACCTTTGTAACGCCAACGCTTGAACCACCATTAGCGGGCTTAACGAAAAGGGGATATTTGAGGCACTTTTTAATCTCTAGTTTAATTTTCTGGGGGCTACTTTGGTACTCAAAGTCATAAAACCATAAATAGGGAGTAATTGGCAAACCAAGCTTTTCGAATATATTCTTTTGTTCTACCTTATCCATCCCCAGGGCGCTACCCAAAACGCCCGAGCACGTAAAAGGAATTCCGTAAAAATCAAGCATCCCCTGAACTCGGCCATCCTCGCCATAGGCGCCATGCAAAATAAGCAGGGCAACATCAATACCGACTTCCTTTTTCAAAAAGGACCGAGAGTAACGAAAGCCTCCGGAGATAAACTCAATTCCCCTCTTTTCTTCCAGGACTTTTTTAATAAATTGCTGATAATTTTCTTTCCTCAGCGAGGGGCACAAATAAGAACGGTTATTCTGGTCAATATAAATTAAGTAGCGGTTGTATTTTTGTGGATTGATCCACTCCCAGGCCTGAAAAGTCGAAACAATCGAGACTTCGTGTTCTAATGACTTGCCTCCAAAAACAACCGCTAAGTTTATTTTCTCCATCTAACTTACTCTTTTAATATCCGCCCCGAGAAGGGCCAGTCGCTCATCAATTTTCTCGTATCCTCGGTCTATCATTTCAATGTTATCAATGACGCTCTCCCCCTTGGCGCAGAGAGCAGCCACCAATAGGGCTACGCCGGCGCGGATGTCTGGGCTCGAAAGATTCTTTGCGCGAAGAACAGTTGGCCCGTTGACCAAAACGCGATGGGGATCACAAATGGTGATGTTTGCCCCCATGGTAATTAAGGAGTCAACAAAGAACAGCCTTGATTCATACATCCAGTCGTGACAAAGAGTCGTTCCTTGCGCTTGCGTCGCCAAAATGATTAAGGCGCTCATTAAGTCGGTGGGGAAGCCGGGCCAAGGACGAGTCTGAATTTTGCCCAAAGGGGCAACTAACTTTGAGGGTAACATGGACAACGTACTGCCCTTAATTTTAAACTGCACGCCGAATCGGGAAAGATAGAGGAGTATCATTTCCAGGTCTTGTGGCCTAATTTCTTTAATTTCTATTTGCCCGGCGGTCACGGCCGCGGCAATTGCCAATGTACCCACGTCAATATGGTCTGGCCAAATTCTGTGGTGGAAACCTTTTAACTTTTGCACGCCGGTAATTTTGAGGAGATTGCTGCCTTGCCCGGAAACTTTCGCCCCCATTTCTTCTAAAACATCGCAGAGTTCTTGAACGTGGGGCTCACAAGCAGCATCGCGAATTTCCGTTTCGCCGTTAATTGAGGAAGCCAAAAGTAGCGCATTTTCTGTTGCCGTCACCGAAACCTCATCAAGGAAAATACTGGCGGGCCCCGGTTTTCTCATCTTAGCATAGTAATTCTCACCTTGGGCCTCGACTTCTCCCCCCAAAGACCTAACAACGTCAAAATGAGTCCCGATCGCCCGCCGGCCAAGAACACAGCCACCGGGATGACGAAAACTCACCTCGCCATTTCTTGCCAGGAGCGGACCCATCAAAACCACCGAAGCGCGCAACTTGGCCACCAACTCGGGAGGCAAAACAGTATTTTTAATATCTCTCGCTTGGATCCTGAGAATATCGGTGCCTAGGCCCTCTACCCTAACGCCAATTTCCTTAAGAATCTCCCCCAGCGCCAAAACATCACTTATCTTTGGCGCGTTCTCAATTAGGCACTCTTCATGGGTTAAAAGGGCAGCCGCCATGATCTTAAGGACAGAGTTTTTATTGCCCTGCGGCCGGATTTCTCCCTTAAGCTGTCTTCCGCCGGAGATAATAAATTTTGCCATCTCAAAAAAATTTATTCTGCTTTTAATTTTAGCATAGGCTGTCCAGCTGCGATATCCCTACGCCTAACTTCTTTGCCAAAGTCTTTATCATTTCCGGCACCTTCTGTCCGCCCGATGACATAAAAATCACCACTTTTGCCCTTGCCCAGTTTTTCACTAAAAAATTTATGACTTCCTTGTCAAGCGGGAGATAGTGAACATTTGGTTGGGTTTTCGCTATTTGGCCGGCAATATCCTTCCCCGTTACCCTATCTTTGCGGGCAAGCCTCGAGAAGAAAGTAAACCTGGCTACGATTACCTCTGTTGCCTTATCAAAACTGCCCGAATACCACGAGAGACTCTCTCTCCTCTGCAACATATTTTGGTGGGGGTGGAAAACGCAAAAGATGGCTTCCTTCGGATAGCGCGTGCGCAGGGCAGCCAATGCTTCTTTTACCTTAAATGGGTGCTGGGCAAAATCCCAATATACTTCTACCCCCTTAAACTTTCCCAGAAACTCGAGTCTCGTCCTTACCCCGCTAAATGTTTTTACGGCGGACTGGATCTTTAGGGGATCAATTTTAAAATTAAGCGCTAAGGCAACTGCTCCACAAACATTTTGCACGTTATGGAGACCGAGAAGGGGTGATTCGAGAGCAATCATACTGCCATTCTTTTTACTAACTACCGTAAATTGCGTAAAATCGCTCCTAAAGGAGAGATCTTCCATCCAAAAATCCGCCCCATGATCCCTAGTTGAATACCACACTACGGGGCAATTCGCTTTTTTCGCCACTACCTCGTTATTTTCCCCCTCCCGACAGACCACTAAAAGACCATCTTTCGGAATTAATTTAACAAATTTAATAAATGCCCCTAGGTACGCCTTCTCGCTTGGAAAAACCTCGGGGTGATCCCACCGACAGGCAGTTAAAATGACATATTTCGGTTTATAAAACATAAATTTAGAGGGGTCGGTCTCTTTCATCGCCGGTGGCTCATCGCCCTCAATCACCGACCAAAGAGAATCAGTGCCGCGTACCCCATCGGGAAAATTTAAGGGGACGCCGCTCGTCATAAAGGAGGGATTAAGCCCAGCTACTTCTAATATCCAGGACATTAGCGCGGAAATCGTTGTTTTCCCGTAAGTTCCAGCCACTACCACCGAATTTTTCCTAACTATATATTCTCTTAATGTTTCCGGGTGGGAAAGAACCTTGAGGCCAAGCTTTTTGGCTTTCAGATATTCCGGATTCTGCGGGTTGACAAGAAGTGCGCTCCGGCCCACCACTACTAAATCGGGTCGTCCCTCTAAATTCTCCTCGGCATACCCCCGGCAATAAGAAATTTTGTTTTTTCTTAGATAGGTACTAATCGGAGGGTAGATTTCGGCCTGATCGGAACCTGTTACTCGCCAACCTAAATCCTTAAACATTTTGGCGAGGGGAGCGATTGTCTTGCCTGCAATACCGACAAAGTAGGCGTGCTTCTTCATTGATGCTTAAACATTTCCTCTAGGCTTTGGCTGTAGAACTTGTTTCTGAAATCTTCGTCTTTGAAAAGATAAGTTTCGCTTTTTCTCTCGACTAAACACTTTAACTCTTCCAGGTTATCCGACCAGCGAAAGCCATTAAAGAACTCAACGCCGGAAAATTCCGTCTTATAGAGCGCGCTTTTTTCATAGCACGTGCCCAAATAGGCATATTTTTTGCCGTTTTCTTTCCCCCACATTACCGCCTGGAGCATCATTCTCGCGCCTAAATTCAAAGACAGAAATTTTAGATCGTAGAAAGCATGGGCATATTGGATTAGGTTTTCTGCCGCCAGACAGAGAGCGTATCCAACTTCTTCTTTGCCTTTCTTCCCGATAAAAATTCGGTTATAAACTCCTTTTCGAAAAACGCTCTTTATGTCCGCAACACTCATTTGCCCTTTGCCAAAGCGCTTATCCATATAATCCTTACAAAATTTCTGCACGGCCGATGTATAGCCAAATTGGTCTAGCGCCATAAATTCAAAGTTAAAATCAGAGGTCCTTCTTAAAACTCTCCTGTTCTCACTAGAGGGGGAAAATTTCTCGAGGCTTACCCGCACACTCCTAGAAAGATAAAAAACACCCGGTAGATTCCTAATCGGCAAAAATCCTAAATTATAAATTTCCTCGAGGGAATCTTTATCTTCCTTCAGCAACCAAACCTGGTAAGGGAAATAGTATTTTTCGTAACTTGCCTTATATTCGCCAAATATCAATTTCATGATACCCTCTCTTTTAAAAATCGCCTGCAAGTTTCTTGATCCGACCAGGGCGTCTCCCGACCGCCAAGATTCAATGTTCTTTGGTGTCCTACACCGGTGACTAGAACACAATCATCTCTTTTTGCCATTTTAATTGCCCGCCCAATGGCCTCCTCTCGATCTGTCATAATCCAATAATCCTTATCTAAAACTTTTCCCCCACTTTTTACCCCTACTCCGATTTCTTTAATAATTCTCTCGGGATCTTCGTGATATGTATCTTCGCAAGTTAAGATTATTTTATCAGCTAGGTGAGCGGAAATCTCTCCCATCATTGGCCGCTTACTCTTGTCTCGCTCGCCAGTGCAGCCGAAAACGTGAATAATCCCGCCTTTTACCCGGCCACGCAGCGCGCTAAGAACTGCCTCAAAGGCGGCTGGAGTGTGGGCGAAATCAACGATAACTCCGAAATTTTGCCCCTCGGAGATCTCTTCCATTCGGCCAGAAACTCCAGAAAAATCAGCCAGGGCCTTTTTAATCACTTCGTCAGCAATTCTCAGACTTTTCGCCACGGCAATCGCCACCAGGCAATTATATTGATTGTATTCTCCGAGAAGTCTTGTTTTAAATT